>JBEKLA010000007.1:0-40346 GCA_050010455.1 Binataceae bacterium (SeqCode)
GTCCGGCAGCGTGCAAACTATGGCAACGTCATAGGGCTGGCGACGGCTCAGCTTTACAGCATGGGACGCGGCGCGGAAGAAAAAGGTGGCATAGCTACTGAGATAGCGACTGAGACTGCTGCCCCGATAGCGGGGAACACTGATACCAATCAAGTTCACGGCACTTGATGCGGGGGACTTTTCTTCTTCCAGACAGATGGCGTCCACGTGGTCGCCCCGCGCGGCGAAGGCCTCAGCGTGTCGCTTGACGCGAGCGTCTCGCGAAAACGTCGTGTATGCGATCATCAAGACGCGGAGCACGAACGTACCTCTCTAATCGGTATAATCGGGGAACTGATCGATCGGCTAAACGGCGTCGCGGCTGAGGAGTTCGCCGACCATGCCGCGAACTGCATCAAACTGCAGCCATAAGAAAACAGCGGCTGTGGGCACCACCATTATTCCTAGTATTGGCGCGGCATTCAGCCCGCCAGCAGTCGCAAGCCGGTCCGCGACGAGCGCCGCCAGCCCGCAGGCCGCCGCGACGCGGCAGCCCGGCCACCATGCCCGCAGCAGACTTGCGGCGCTAAGCCTGATGAGCCTGCAGGCCATCACCTGACCAACTATACTTATGGTTGCCTCGACTATGCTCATCGCAGCGCTCACTCCGACGAGCCCATAGGAAGCGGTACTGTAAATCGCGAGCGCTATCAGCACGAGTCTCAGCCCGTGCAGCCATATGTCGAAAGACGGCCGACTCTTGGCATAGTAAATTGATCCGATCGCCAATCGCATCCCGAGAAGAGAGAGCCCGAAGGAAAGAAGCCGCAACGGCACAGCGGCGGGTAGCCAGTGCTCTCCGTATACAGTGACTATCAGTCGAGGAGCCGCCGCGGCAGCGAATGCGGTAATCGGAAATACAAGCTGTGCTACCAAGCCGCTGAAATTGGAATAGGCGCGCCGCAACGACTCGTCATTTTCTTGCAGTCGCGCGAACGTCGGCAGCGTAACGCGACCGGCGACGTAAAAAAGCCGGTCAGGAATGAAGCGCAACAGATCCCACGCGATAGCGTAGTAGCCGAGTATTGTGCTTCCCAACAAGCGACCGATCAGCAGATAGTCGAAGTTGCCGGAAAGAATAATCAGAAGGCGTCCACCCCAGACCGCGGTCGAAAACCCACAGAGATCGCGAATCGCGCCGGGCCGTGGCGCACTGCGCGGAACGTAACGCTCCAGCATCCAGGTAATTACGCCTCGCGCCGCCAGACGGGCGGCGAGACCGCCAGCCAGACTCCAGCGCGGAAATCCGGTGAATAGAACAACCAATGCGGTCGAGAGAAAGGCGACCTCGGCAGCCACCTCAGCTTTGGTCAAAGCACTGAAGGCTAGCCGTCGCCGCAGCCGAGCGCTCGAGATCGAAGCCGCGCCGTCAAGAAAAAGCGGGACGCATAACAGACGGAGCGGTCCGACGAGCGCCGTAATGGCCATTAAACGCCCAAGTAACGGCGCGGCCGCGTACAAGAGGAGGGCGCTGCTGGCCGCGATGCCGAGGTTTGTCCACCAGGCCGCTACCTCATGTTCTTCGTTGAGCTGCTCGCGTTGAATCAGCGCGTCGGCAATGCCCGCCGTGCTGAAAATGCCGGCTAGCTGCGTAATCGCGATCAAGATCCGCAGTACGCCAAAATCGGCAGCCGCAAGGGCGCGGGCCAGGTAAACCAACCCGCACACCCGTATCGCCTGCGAACCCATTTCTGCGAGCACGTTGGCGCGCACGCTGCGCGCGAACCCTTTCCAAAGACGCACCTCCTCCGGCGAGTCGGAGACGCTCGCGTCGAACGGCAGAGTCAATGACCACCCCCGAGCAGTGCAGGAACGGTGCGGATCAGAATCCGCAAGTCCTCGCCGAACGACCATTCCTCGATATACCTGATGTCGAGTTTGACCATCTGGTCGAACGAGAGACGGTTACGCCCGCTTACCTGCCAAAGTCCGGTGATTCCGGGCATCGCGCTGAGGCGCCTCCGGTGCCAGTCCTGATACAAATCGAGTTCGTAAGGCAGAGCAGGGCGCGGCCCGACGAGGCTCATGTCGCCGCGCAACACGTTGATGAGTTGCGGCAGTTCGTCGATGCTAAGCCATCTGAGCCATTTTCCGACTCGTGTGACGCGCGGGTCAGAAACAAGCTTGAAGACCTGATCGGAGTTTGGCTGGCCGCCGTTGGAGCTGTCGGGCCGAATCCACGAGCGGACATAGTCGCGATGCACGACGTCGGTGGTCGCGCTGCTCATGGTGCGGAATTTCAACAGTTGGAACAGCTGGCCGTGAATACCAACTCGCGTCTGGCGAAACAGCAGCGGCGGCCCGTCAAACAGCCACACCGCGCCAGCCGCCAGCAGCATCGCGGGCGCGCTTACCAGCAGCGTCAGCGAGGCTACACTCAGGTCGAAGATTCGCTTCAGCGTAAAGTTGAGTCCCTCCAGATTGGGACAGGGCGGGCCGATCAGCGGAATCACTCCGATCATATCGATCTTCAGGCTGGAGGTAGTTTTCCAGCCCACCAGCTCAGGCATAAGACGCCATCGCAAGTTGCGGCGTTCGCAAGTGCGGATGATTCCGTCGATCATCTCGCGGGGAAAATCGGGCAGAATAATCGCGACCTCGAGATTGTGATAGCGCTCGGCCAACGCGGGCAGCGCCTCGATGCCGCCGAGCACCGGCAGCCCGCGATGATCATCGCCGACGCCGCCCCGTTCGCTGAGAAAGCCGAGCAGCTCGTACTGCTTGTAAACCTCCAGTATCTGGTCACACACATATCGCGAGATCGAGTTGCAACCGATAATCGCGATGGGGATGGTGACCCTCGGATGCGCGTAGACCACCGCAAAGGTCCACTGCACCGCCGCGTGGAGCGTCGGAACCAACACCAGACTTGACGCAAACGCGACGCCGGCGAGCAAACGCGGCAGTTCCTTGTGGCTTAGAAAACAAGCCGTGAGCACCATCAGGGCCGTAATTACCGAGGCCTTGATGATCGCCAGCAGTTGCTCTCCGCGCCGGTCGCCCGGACTATAGAGTCCGACGGTGCGCGCACTGAATATCCAGGCAATACACACCAGCGCGACAGGTGCTGCCGCCACCGCAAGATTTGTATGACGCAGCAAATCTCCGTCGCCGTGATAGTAATCACTGACTAGCGCGGACGTCGCGATAGACGCGGCCACGGCGGCGGCGTCAGCCGCCGCGAGCAACGTCTTCTGCCGGCGCAGTTCGCTGTTAAACACCGCCGCGCTTACGCTCTGGCAAGGGCCTCGCAGACGGCGCCAGCCACCGCATCTTGATGGTCACGGGTAAGATGCGGATGCATCGGCAGCGACAACACGGTGTTCGCGACTTCCTCGCTTACCGGGAAATCGCCCTGGCGGTAGCCCAAAAATCGGCATGCCGGCTGCAAGTGCAGGGGAATCGGGTAATGAACGCCAGATTCGATTTCAGCTTGAGTCAGCGCCTGACGGATAGCGTCGCGCTTCGGACTGCGGACGACGAACAGATGGTAGCAGGATTGCGCTCCTTCCGGTTCGTGAGGCAGCACGAGATCGGATTGTGAGAGCAGCTCGCGGTAGCGTGCCGCCGCCGTTCTGCGCCGCTCGTTCCATTCGGAGAGCCGCTCGAGCTTGGCGCGCAATACTGCCGCCTGGATCGCGTCGAGCCGGGCGTTGTAGCCAATGGCGTCGTGGGCGTAATGGGATACGCGTCCGTGGTCGCGCAAACGTGATGCAGCAGCGGCCAGCGCGTCGTCGTTGGTTGCGATCGCACCGCCTTCCCCCCATCCACCAAGGTTCTTGCCCGGATAGAAGCTAAAGCAGCCGGCGTCGCCCACGGTGCCCGCGTTGATCCAGCGTTCGGCGATATTGAGTTTCGCGCCATGCGCCTGGCAAGCATCCTCGATAAGCCGGATTCCGTGGCGTCTTGCAATCTCACGCAACTCGCCCATGCGGGCGGGCAGTCCGTAGAGATGAACGGGCATAATCGCACGCGGGCCGTTAGACGTATGCCATCGTTTTCTTTCCAGATAGTCTTCCAGCGCCGCAATGCTCATGTTGTTGGAGCCGGGCTCGACATCAACGAAAACAGGCCGGGCGCCGGTCTGGACGATTGCTGCGGCAGTGGCGATAAAGGTTAAGGGAACCGTGACTACTTCGTCACCCGGACCGATTCCAGCCGCCAGCAAGGCGATCCTGAGCGCGTCGGTGCCGCTCCCAACTCCAAGAACGTGGCGGACGCCGAGGAACGTTGCGAATTCCCGTTCGAAGTCCGCCACGGCCGCGCCGCCAACGTAGGCGGTTCGCTCATGAATCGCCTCCAGTTCGGGCGCGACACGGCCCCAGATTTCGCGGTTCTGGGCTGCGAGATCAAGAAACTTCACTTTCATTGCTACTTCACCTTTAGCTCTGGGCAATCTCGGCGCGAGCACGAACCACTCGCGCTGGAACTCCCGCGACTACGCTGTCAGCGGGCACATCCTTGCTGACCACCGCTCCGGCGCCCACCATCGCGCCCGCCCCGATCTCGACGCCGCACATGATCACGGCTCCGCTTCCAATCGAGGCGCGTCGCCTCACGATAGTGCGCTCGAGCCGCCAGTCGCTCTCGCTTTGAGGCTGCCCGTTGCTGCCGGTCGCTCGCGGGAAACGATCGTTGATGAATACAACTCCGTGGCCGACGAATACCTCGTCCTCGATGGTCACGCCGGAGCAAATAAATGTGTGGCTGGAGATCTTGCATCGCGCTCCGACCGAAGCGTCACGCTGAATCTCGACGAACGCGCCCAGCCGTGAATCGTCGCCGACCGAGCATCCGTACAGATTCACGAAAGGCGCCAGCCGCACCCGTTCGCCAAACACGACGTCGTCTGCCACACAGGCGTGGGGATTTGAGAGCTGTGTAGTCATCGCGCTTATTCGAACTCCTCAGGGTTCAGTTCGATCGGCTGGCTCCCGGTTCGCAGCGACATTTCGGCCGCTTCGAGAATACTCACCACCCGATGCCCGCTCAGACCATCCGTCTTCGGCGTGTGGCCATTTTGCACGCAGTGGACGAAATGCTCGCATTCGACCTTGAGCGGCTCGGGCTCTTCGACGCGCGGGATGGCAATGTCGCCGTAGCGGTAAGAAAGCTGAAAGTCGCCGAAGGTGTCGTAACGCGGTAGGACCGTCACGCCCTTGTCATAAATCCGGATTTTTTCCTGCAAAGTGGTGTCGTCGTAGACAAGCATCTTCTTCGAGCCCACTATGGTTGCCCGCCGAATTTTGGTCGGATCCAGCCAGCTCACGTGGACGAAGGCGATTACGCCCTGTGGGAACTGCAACGTAATCAGGGCGACGTCTTCAATGTTGTTTCGATAGTGGCTTTGTCCCTGGCAGGACACCTTGGTCGGCATACGGCCGAGCAACATCAGGATGATCGAGATGTCGTGGGTGGCCAGATCCCACGCGACGTTGATGTCGCGCTGGAAGAGGCCGAGGTTTGCCCGCACCGAGCTTATATAAAAGATCTCCCCGAGCTCGCCCGAATTGATCACCTCGGCTGCCTTGAGCACCGGGGCGCTGTATTCGAAGGTGTGGCCCACCATCAGCGTGCGGTCGCACTCTCGTGAGAGCCGAACCAGATCCGCTGTGTGCCGCGATGACATCGCCAGCGGCTTCTCGACCATTACCGACTTGCCGGCAAGCAGGCATTGCCGCGCAATCTCGTAATGCGTGCTGACAGGGGTCGCCACCACTACCGCCTCGATTTCCGGGTCTTCCAGCACTGTTTCCAGCTGGTGCGTGAGATGGATTCCCGGATACATCTGGCCGATGCTCTTGAGCGACTTTTGGTTGAAATCGCAGCAAACGACGCGGTGCGCGTAATGCATCTGGTTGATTACGCGTACCCAGTTGGGCCCCCAATAGCCGAGCCCCACAACGGCCATCCCCCGCAGACGCAATGGCGCCGAGTTCCCATGGACCTGGTTTTCCCGCCCCGACGGTTCTATGCTTTCCCGAACAAGTTGCAAGTTCATTCAAGCACCCTTCCCAAATAATCGACGAACCACGCCCGAAGCCGAAGAATCCCTCGTCGCGTTTAGGATCACTCCGGCGGCTGTTAAATTGGCGGTCGTAAGCAAACGCATTGTTGAGCGGAGGTCGCCGCGCGCTGTATGGCCGGCGCGAACGACCAGCAAGACAGGATCACAGTTCTGAACAAGACCCAGCACGGCCGGATCGAGCTGCGCTACGCCAAGGTCGATCACCGCGGCGGAATAGCGCTCGCGCGCGGCGTCGAACTCGGCCCTCAAATCTCGGATGCCGCCGGCGCCGGCTCCTACCACAAGATCCAGACGAGACCACCCGGTCGGCACGATTCGCTTGTTTAGTCTGCCCGGGCGCTCGGTACCGGCAGCGTCCGCGCTCAAAAGCAGACGATGCAGCGAAGGACGCCGCAGATGCCCGTCGACCAGGATCGTGTTCAAACCGAGTCGCTGGCTTAATTCGATTGCGATCGCCGCGGAGACGGTCGAAGCTCCGTCCCCGGATCGGCATCCGGTTACATGAATGCAGAACTTCCCCTGCGCGACCGAAAGCGCAGACAACTGCCGCGTCAAGTGGCTAATCGAGTCCTCCTGCGCAACCTCGCTAGCCAGGCTAAGAGCAGGAGGCTTCACCGGCGCCAGATCGAGCAGCCGCGCGCCGCCCGATTGCCCGGACTCGTCGAAGCCCTGAGTTTCGAATTCCTCGCGCTGTAATGCTTTGTAGAATCTTCCCATAATTTCTAACCAGAAGTTTTCGAGTCGAATACCGAGACCGGGAGCCGCTGCTCCGGTATCAAGCTCAGGACAGAATGCGAGAAATGCGGTCTAGCTAGCTGCGGCGTTCAGATGTTGAGGCGGGGATCGATACCATTGTCTTTGATTGACGCGACTACCGGTAGCTCGCTCTCGGCCCACACCGCGGCAGCCGAGTAGAGAGTCTGATCGGAACTCTCCTCCCAATCGGCAGCAGCCAGGCCGACCAACAGGCCAAGCACGACTCCGGCCGCAACGTTGATTGGCATATTCGGAAACATCGGCATGATCGGAAAACTCGGCGGTTGAATGACGCTGACGTTGAGAATCTTCTTTTGATTAAGCGCTTCCGCCGCGCGAGCCTCTTCGCCCTTGCGCAGGTATGAAGTGTAAGCCTCCCTGTCCGCATCTACCTGACGTTGCATACGTTGGACTACCACTCCGTCGCTGGCGAGCTTGTCGAGCTGATGGCGGAAGTCATCGACACGCTTGAGCAAAGTTTGCTCGTTCGCCTCAAGTGATGCGGATTGGTAGCGCGCCTGTGCCAGCGCGACATCGAGCGCAGCCCAAGTCGGGTTGATATCCGTACTGATCTGGCGCACCTTGGTCGCGTCCTCGCGCGCGATGATCTCGCGAGCCGCGGCAAGCTGGACGTCTATATTTTCGATTTTTTTCGAGGTTGTCTGATAGCGGCTCAAGAGCTCGGCGCGCTGGGTTTCGAGCTGCAAGACCAGGGGCTTAAGGGTCTGGAGCGCATTATTTTGAACGGTCTGCGACTCCTTTATTTGACGCTGAGGAGTCGACGCTATCTGGTCCTTGATATAGTCAGCCTGTTTCCGCGCAGCCGCCAGATCGGCGCTCGTTTTGTGCTCCTCGGTTTCGAGAGTGTAGAGCTGCGTGACCAACTGCAATCTTTGTGCGTCGAGGTCGCTGATCCCGGTCTTAAGCTGCGCGTCGCGCAGACTTTCTTCTGAGGACCGCAGCCGCTGATCAAGGACCGCGGCCTGCTTGACGAAAACGGCTTGTGCTTCGGGATCGTGCGAAAGCAGAGCGTGCAGCTCGAGGTATTGATCCAGGAGTTGGCTGAGAAAGACCTGCGCGCGACTGGCGTCGTGCGATCGGAAGGAAACTTCGATCACGTTGGAGCGCTTGATGGCGTCGACGGAGAGCTTGCCACCAAGCTTGACCGCCAGTTCCTGGTCGTCGGTCGGCGCCGCAACCGAATGGAGCATGTTGTAGCCGGTTTGTGGAAGCGCGATGACTGTTTCGACGAATGCGAGCGCCTTCTGAATCAGGCCCGTATTCTCAGGTTTTACCTTCAGCCGCTCGATCGTGCGTTCCATCAAATAGCGGCTGGTGAGCAATTCGATCTCGGAATTCAGATCCTCCTGGCTGACGGGATTGGTAAGCACGGTGGGCTGATTCGTTTGAGTGCTCGACTGCATCCCCGGCGACACGAGCAACTGGGCAGGATTGGCTTGCACAAGGACTTCGCCGGTTGATTTGAAGATCGGCGGCCATATCAGTGAAGCGACGGTCAAAAAGCCGACAACCGCCAGGAATACGCGCGTCGCGATCGAGCGGCGCCTGACGATTAGCTCCAGCCAGTGCTCGATCTTTTCGTCTATGCTCATCGCTGTCGTCATCACGTTGTCTCCGAGTATTTCTCAAAGCACCGGAATGGACAGGTAAGGCTCCACCGGCAGCGCATCCCTGATGTATTGCTTGACGAATAAATCGAGGTTCACAATTCCGCTCTTGGGAACAACGATGATGTCGGAGGGCATTACGCCCGCATCCTGCTCCAGGTTCTTCTGTGAAGTGGCGCCGGCGAGATTGAGTTTTTCAGCTTGCGGGTTTCCGCAAGCGTCACGGCGGATGAGAATCACGCTGCTGGTGCCTGCGCTGTCAGTAAAGCCCCCGGCCTGCGCAATCGCCCCGATCGCGGTCATCTGGGGAACAAGCGGTACAGCGCCGGGATGGCCGACCTCTCCCTGCACGTAAACCACGCGGACAGGGCTGTTCTTCACCACGATCGTTGCCTGCGGGTCTCGTAGCTCCCGCCTATAAGCCTGATTGATTTCGTCGACTACCTGCGACGGCGTCCGACCTGCGACCGGCAGCAATCCGACCGCTTCCAGATCGATGTTCCCGTCAGGTTGGACCGTCACGTCGCGATCAAACTCAGGGCTCATATAGAAGCCAAGCAGCAACTCATCCCCGGGCTTGATCGTGTAATGTTCGTCCGCCGTTCCGACGAAAGGAGAAGATACTAACGTGCAGGGTTTGCCAGCAGCGCCCGCAGCAATCTCGCTACTCGTTTCGTTATTGGAGTTAAGCGACGAGCATCCGCCGGCTAATGCGGCCAGAACCATAAGCTCGCAGATTATCCAGGCACTGCGGAAAATTTGTTTCATAAGATTACTCTGAGCAGTTCTCCAAGATCGGGCCGACCCGAACTGAGCCGGCCGTCGGTGGAGCATCAAGATAATCGGTAGAGCGTCGACTCGCTGACGGACACAGGCCGCCCGTGGACGGTGTGTTTATGCGTTTTGTGAATGATTGCCGTTTTGAGTTGCGAGCGGCGGGATACGCCGTTCGAGATTTTCCAACATCCAGTCCTGAAACCTGTTCAAATCAACCCACCATCGGTGCCCCGCCTTATAAGCGGGAAAGCCGACCGTGCGCTTCGCATTGGTCAGGCGATATAGCTTGCTCTGGGGAACCTGCAGATATTCCGCAAGCTCCGGGATGCTCATGGTTCGGGAATTCAAAGCCTGGCTGTAATAGTAGATTTACGATGCTCGGCGCGCTTCAGGTCTGCCCGGGGGCATCACCAGCTGAAACCAAGAATCCGGAACGCTAGTCGATCGCTTTAGTGAACTTTGCGAGACCCGGCGATTCCAAACATGCGTCCGCCATTGCGCGATCTTGCACTCTGACCGTCGGCTAACAGCGGGATGTCGGGTCCTCCGCCACTTCCAACAAAGGGGCGTTAGAACTGATGAGACGTTGTGAGAGATCTGCCGGACGAAACCGCAACATCGCGAGAGAGCTTGTTCCAACGAAATGTAGGCTAATGTTACAGATAGTTAGACAAAAGCGTTAAGCAGCGAAGGGCACTTAGAGCAGCAGTCCAGGGCGTCGTATTGCGAGGGATAATTAGAGCAGCCAGTCCAAGGCTTCGTATTTTTGCACGGCGTAAGAACAGAACCTGCCAGTACGAATGGCCCGTTGGAGATGGATTCCGATTTGCGGATGGACTCGCAGGATTCCGGGGAGCGCGTACTTAATGCTGTTGGTAACGCGCAGGCGATCGCGTTCGGCGCGGGAGCCCGATTTTCTATCACGCCCGTAGAGGCCAACTGCGCGCGCCAGTTCGCGAGTTAAAACGGCCATCTCCTCTTCGAGATTTGACGCTCGCGCTATGTCGTTGAAAGAGCGCGCATCGTCGAGTTGATCACGCAGTTCCTCGATACGCCCTCGATACGAGCGCTTCGCGATCTCGTCCAGCATCGGACCCGAGTCGCTTTCGTTGATTTCGCCGGCAAAACTCATCTGATTGGCGCGCTCGTCGGATTGGCCGCCCGGCGCTTGATCGATCATTCCAAGTAGATCGCTGCAATAAAATTCGCGCCCCGGATGACGCAAGAGAATCGCGATCAGCGCAAGGCCTTTCGTATGCCTGAGGTACATCAGGCTTTCAGGAAATCCGATCGCCCAGAAGTCGCCCTCGCGACGGAAAATCCGCCGCGACAGGGCCAGTGCTTGCGATCCGGACGAGTGCAATGACGCCATTTCCATCGCTGTACCATCTCCTGTCGATTTCGAAGAAGTCCCTTTGCCGTTTACGTCCGCCTTGGGGGCGAAAGGCTCCTGGTTCGTGGTTGCGCCGGAATTATTTCCGTCGAGCAATCGGTTCTGATCGTCGGGGTTTGTGTCCGTCGTGCCTTGCTCGAATCGCGCCGCGAACGAACGCACCGCATTTGCAAGGCAGGCCATCTGCAATTCGGCAGCCTCATTCCCGACGGTCTTAAGAAGGGCGCGCGCGCGGTCCGTATCCCCGGCCTCATTGCGAGCTGCGAGAACCTTCGCCAGGTCACAGGCCGAGTACGCGAACCACGGCCGGGCGCCAGCTTTGAGATTCAGATGCATCGCA
Organism: Binataceae bacterium (SeqCode); assembly: GCA_050010455.1. Lineage (GTDB taxonomy): Bacteria > Desulfobacterota > Binatia > Binatales > Binataceae > DATJOQ01. The sequence continues at coordinate 10,962 of JBEKLA010000007.1, forward strand.
TCTTCAAGATGTCGGGCGGCATCAGCAAAGTTATCCAGCGCGCCGGCGAGCAAGCCAAGGTAGCGCGCGATCGCCCCCAGAGACACGGTGGCACCGACGACCGCATGGCGCTCGGCGTAGGGCAGCAGCATATCGTAGAGGCGGCGCGCCAAGGCCTGCTCACGCAGACCTGAGACAACTTCTCCGAGCAGGCAAAGTGCCGCGATCGAGCTTTCACGCCCGCGCAGTTTTGCGCAGTCGTTCCTGGTCAGACATTCGATTCGAAGCCGCGCCTCGGAGGTCTTTCCGAGTCGCCAATCCAGCCAGGCCGGCAGCGCCAGGTAGATCGGCTCGTCGGTGCGCCGCGCGGCGACTTCGCGCGCCAGGCGCTCCACTCGGTCGAGTTGGTCCGTTTCGGTAAGCCACAGCAACTCGATAAGCCAGCCAAGGTCCTCAAGATGTTGCAACTGGCCTTCTTGCAGCAACGCCCGGGAGCTCTGCAGAGCCTTAGTCCCTTCGCCAAACCTGCCGGTCATGAATGCCCTGCCCGCGCGGTATGCGAAGGCGCCTGCCTGGCAGGCGGAGTCCCGACTCATCGCCGCAGCCTGCGCGACGGTCTCGGTCTCGGCCGCGGCCTGATCAACCTCGCTCAGCTCCAACAGCGATGCCGCTCGAGCTATCGCGCCAACGTACAACGAGAAGTAGTCGCCGGCTTCAGCCGCGATGCGCACGACCTCGACCGCATTCGCGAGCCGTTCGTTGATACGATCGGGGCTGCGCAGGATACAGTCGCGATAGCGGAGGACCTCGACCAGCCGGGCGCGGTCAGAACCGGCTCGAACTATGTCGAGGGCATCGGCAATCAGGCGCTCACTGCGTTCACGCTCCTCGGCCAGACATGACAGCTCGGCTGCCAAACGCGATGAAGCGCTGGCTCGGCAGTTGTGATCTTCCTTGGCCAGTAGCGATAAAGCCCGCTCGGCCAGTATGACCGCCAGGCTATCGGGCGCGCACGGGAGCGGCCACAAGCAGGATGGCAGGCATCTCACTATCGCCGTGATTCTGCGTCCGTCTCCCAGCTGACCCGCAAGCTCGGCAGCGGAGCGGAGGGTTTCACGAGCGGCGACGATGCTCCCGGCCTGCTTCTCGACGGTGCCAAGCTCGATCAGCAGATCGCACGCCATCGCCGTGGTGTTCGTGCTGCAGCGCTGAGCCGCGGCAAGCGCGGTAAGATACATCTGCCTGGCCTCGGCGAAATCGCCCGCCGACGCCGCCCGCCGCGCCGCCTTGCGCGCCAGCCCGAACCGTTTGAGCCAGGCCGAGCTATCACTGCGCTCTAGCAGGTTTCGCGCAATTTCCTCGTAATGGGTCTTCGCGTCGAGCGAATCGATGGGCTCGAAAACGGCAGCAACGAACGAGGCTTGAGAGGCTTTCTGTGCCGCCCCCTCGACCGCTATTGCTTTCCGCTCCTGACCGTCTCTGGGCGGATCCTGATTTAGGTCGGCAAAACTCACGACTGATTAAGCAAAACTATGTTAACAAGCAGCCGTTATTAATTGACATACAGTCAACATCTGAACAAGCGGAGGGAATTCTCGCGCCCTCCAAGCCACACCACCCCTCCCCTTTGTTCCTGTTTGATACCTACCTAACAGACAGGCGGGTCAATTTGCAAACGTAAAGTAGCATAATTGAACATAATGTAATAAAATTGGTTCAATCTTGCGAACCGCACCAGGCAGACCAGGGTCACGCGGGAGGCCGAGAGGCACAATCATTGCGAAGCATTATGGTCTGAAGTCAAAACGCAAAGCGTGCCGCGCCATCGATGCGATGCGCCGTTGTGCAGGCGAGTCTTCGTCGGCCGGGCACCTGTATGCGGCCTGATTTCCTCGAGCAGACCGACGAATCGAACCTTGCGCGATTCTCTCGCGTGGCTGAATATGGCCGGAGAATCGAGCTGTCGAATGCTTGCGGCGTCAGGGCGGGTGTGGCATTGAGCGCAGTGAACGTAAGGCGGGAATCCCGTGACGAAGCGTATGACGTGGTCGTCATCGGGAGCGGTATCGGTGGGCTTTCGGCCGCGGCAGTACTGGCGAAGGCCGGGAAGAAAGTGTTGGTGGTCGAGCGCCACGATCGGCCGGGTGGTTATACGCATGCGTTTCGGCGCAAGAAATATCTGTTTGATGCTGCCGTCCATCTGATCGGCGGCTGCGAACCAGTTGGTACCAGCGAAGGGCGGGGACTAATCGACGGCCTGCTGCGACTGCTCAGCGTTCGAGACCGCTGCGAGTTTCTCCGCGTCGATCCGTTCTACACCGCAGTCTTTCCGGGCTTTCGGATCGATGCTCCGCTCGGAAGCGAAGAATTTATCCAAGCTCATTTGCGCCACTTCCCACGCGAAGAAGACGGATTTCGGAGGTTGATGAAGGCGTGTGATGGAATCAGCCGCGAGGTGCGGCGCTTCCCGCAGGAGCTTTCGTTTTGGGACGTCGTCCGAATGCCAAGGCGTTTCCCGACCCTGACGAAGTATCACAAAGCCACCCTCGGCGCGGTGGCGGATGAGTATCTGACCGACCCTCGCCTCAAAGCTGTGTTCGCGGCGCTGTGGCCCTACCTCGGTTTACCCCCGTCCAGGCTCTCCTTCGTCTACTGGTCGGCGATGCTGATGAGCTTCATCGAAGAAGGCGCTTTTTATTGCCGCGGAAGCTTTCAGAATCTCGCCGACGCCTTCGTCCAGGGGCTCGAGAAGCATGGCGGTGAACTGATGCTGCGGAACAGCGTCCGGCGGATTCTGATCAAGGACCGGCGGGTAACTGGGGTGATGCTGGAGAATGGGCAGCGGATTTCGACCCCGGTAGTAATTTCCAACGCTGACGCCCGGCAAACTTTCGAAGAACTGGTCGGGGTCGAGCTTTTGCCGAGGCGATTTGTGAAGAGCCTCGAGCGGATGAAGCCGTCGCTCTCGGCCTTCGTGGTGTTCATGGCCACGGACCTCGACACCAGCCAGCTAGGGGCCGCGCACGAAATGTTATCGTACAGGTCGTGGGATCACGACGAGACGTACCAGGCAATTCAGCAGGGAGAACCACATGGCATCGCGATCACGATCCCGACGCTGGTGGATCCCTCCTTGGCGCCAGCGGGCCAACACCTCGTCATAGTTACCACCCTGATCCCGTACGAGATTGCATCCTCCTGGCGACGCGAAAAGGACCGCTATTCGGAACTGCTCATGCGTGAACTCGAAGCGGTTCTGCCCGGCCTGCGCGGCCACATCACTTTCGCCGAAGGCGCGTCGCCGCGGACCATGGAGCGCTACACGCTGAACTTGACCGGTTCAATCTATGGCTGGGAAGTTTCCCCCGAGCAGGTTGGTCGTAACCGGCTGGGACACGATACGCCTATTCGCGGGCTCTATCTGTCCGGGCACTGGACGCAGCCGGGCGGCGGCATCTATGGCGTAACCGTCTCGGGTCTGCAAACCAGTCAGATGGTGCTCGGTTACGAAAGCGTCGGCGACTTGTTCAAGGCCTTGCAGGCTTGACGATGAGGAGCTTCCGACCGACACTCATGCGGCTTGCAGTTTCTCGACGCTGAAAACCGCCGCATCCTGCACGGATCAGCGCGGCCATAAACCCTCAGGAGGCAAGAGCATATGAGGCTCGAAGGTAAAGTCGCGATCGTTACGGGTGGTGCTTCGGGTTTTGGAGCAGGAATCGTGCGCAAATTCGTCGCTGAGGGCGCCCGAGTCGTGGTCGCTGACCGCGACGCTGCGAGCGCCGCGCGGGTCGCGGCCGAGGCCGGTCCGCAAGCACGCGCCGTCACCACCGACATAACCCAGGACGCTCAAGTTGCCGCGATGGTCGCGGCCGCCACCGAAGCCTTCGGCGGGCTCCACATCCTGGTCAACAACGCTGGCATAATCCACGCCGGGCAGCCCCTGGAGAGCCTCGCGGAAGAGGTGTTCGATCGCGTTTTCGGCGTCAACGCCAAAGCGATCTATCTGACCGCCCGTCACGTGGTCCCGCTTTTCAAGCGGGCCAAAGCCGGCGTCATCCTTAATATTGGCTCTACCGGCGCCGTGAGGCCTCGGCCCAACCTGACCTGGTACAACGCCACGAAGGGATGGGTTCTCACCGCGACCCGCGGGATGGCAATCGAGCTGGCGCAGTTCGGCATCCGGGTTAACGCTATCAATCCCGGCGCCGGCGATACGCCGCTGCTGAAGAACTTTATGGGCGGAGACAACCCCGCGATGCGCGCCGCGTTGCTGGCCACGATCCCGTTCGGGCGCTACACGACGCCGCAGGATATCGGCAACGCCGCCGCGTTTCTATGCTCGGACGAGGCCAGCATGATCACCGGCGTCGCGCTCGAAGTGGACGGCGGCCGCTGCATCTGAGCAGCGGCCGCGATCGGCCGCCACTGATTCGCTTGACGTTTGATCAGGCGCTGCGACGAACCACGTGATGGTGTTCGGCCACCGGGTATCCCGCCTGTCCGAACGTCTCGCGGATCAGCCGGTTGGTATCAAAGTAGACCTGCCAATAGTGCTGGTTGTTGCAGTAGGGTCGAACCGCCAGCACCGGCCCGGCCAGGTTGAACTCGTGAATCTCGACGTCCGGCGCGGGATTGGCCAGCACGTTCGGGATCTTCGCGAGCCCTTCCTTCAGCCGGCGGATCGCGTCGTTATGATCGACCGAGTGCGCCAGTTGCGCTGTCAACTCGACCCGGCGATAAGGATTGGCCGAGTAGTTTTGGATATTGTCGGCGAAAATCTTGTTGTTCCCGACCACGGTGCGCACGTTGTCGGGCGTGTTGATCGTAGTTACAAAAATCCCGACCTCCACCACCGTGCCGGTAACTCCACCTGCGGTCACGAAGTCGCCAACCTTGAACGGTTGAAAGATAATAAGAAAGACTCCCGCGGCGAAGTTCGATAGCAGGCCGCTCCACGCCATCCCGATCGCGATTCCGACTGCAGCCAGTACTGCCGCAAAAGTAGTGGTCTGAACGCCGAAGAAACCCAGGATCGCAACGATCAGCAAAAGATCGAGCAGAACCGCAACGATCGAGGAGATATACCTGATCAGGGTCGGGTCGAGATGTTCTCGGTTCAAGACGCGCGCGATCAAGCGAATAGTGAACCGGATCAGCCAGCGGCCGATGATCCACATCGCGAGCGCGCCAATAACCTGGAGCGCGAGCCAAGTGCCGGTGGCGACTATAGTTTGCTCCGCAACATTCAAGTTCATGTGCAATCCTCTCGGTAGAACGCGCAGGGTTAGGCGCCAACGTACCTGATTCCACGCTTTCTGTCATTCAGATTGCATGTTGGCAACGAGATCGATCGCCTGCTTGGCTGGAATACAAATCATTGAGTTTACAACTAGGACCTGTTAGGTAGCAGTTGTGAAATCGTCTCTGTACGGAGCCGCTGCCGAGTACGCTCTGCATTCGTTATTGACGCTTGCGGCTCGGCCAGACCCGGTCAGTGTTCGGGACCTCGCCGCCTTCCACGGTATACCTGAGAGATTCCTCGCGAAGATCTTCACCCGACTTGAAAAAGCGCGGCTGGTCAAAGCGAACGAAGGAATCGCAGGAGGCTTCACCCTGGCCCGCCCGACCGAACAGATCCCGGTAATGGACGCGCTGGAGGCTATCGGCCCGCGCCGGACCGTGTTCGCGTGTGCCGAGATTCGCCGCAACTGCATCCTCTTCGGCGATGCTCCCCCTGCCTGGAGCGTATCCGGAATGTGCCTGATTCATCGGTTCATGCAAGAGGCCGAACGTGAACTTCGGGATTTTCTCGCCTCGAAAAGTCTGGCGGACTTAAGCCGCGACTTCGAGCGCAAAGCTCCATTGGATTTCGTCAGGGAATCGGACGTCTGGTTTCGGCAGCGTAAGCGCGAACGAACTAACAGGAGAGAGCGGAAATGATTATGACGGCAAAGGATCAGTGGCTTCGCGCATCGCTGGTGGCGATCGTAGTCATTCACTTTGTAATTGTACTTTGGCATGGTGCGGCTCATGCCGAGATTCCTGTACAACTAAGCAGCGCGCAGACCGCATTCGTAATCGTAGTGATTACCCTGTTGCCGGTTATCGGAGGCGGATTGCTGTGGTCGAGCCGGATGGTCGCAGGGGCATGGCTGATCACACTTTCCATGCTTGCCGCGCTCGTATTCGGAGTCGTCAACCATTTCATGCTTGAGTCTTCAGACTATGTGGTTGAAGTTCCAGTGAACGCATGGCGTCATTCATTCGTCCTTTCGGCTGCTCTGGTCGCGGTGACCGAGTCTATCGGCACGGCTTTGGGCGCTGTAGCGATACGGATGTGGCGATCCGCCTGAGCGGAAAAGCCTACTAGCACTTATGGAGGCATCGCGATGAAAATTTTTGTTGCCGGAGCAAGTGGAGCGATCGGGCAACCGCTAATCGCCGAGTTAGTTCGGCGCGGTCACACCGTCACCAGCATGACGCATTCCGACAGAGGCGCCCGGTTGCTGGCAGACATGGGAGCGATCGTCGCGAACGTGAACGCGCTCGATGCGCCGGCGGTCGAAGAAGCGGTACGCCGCTCACAGGCCGAGATAGTGATCGACGAATTGACGGCCTTACCGAAGCATCCCGCGGATCTCCCCGCGGCACTCCCTGGTGATCGCAAGCTTAGGCTCGAGGGCGGCGGAAATCTTTATCGCGCGGCGTTATCGAGTGGCGTGCGTCGCTACATCCAACAGGCCAGCGGCTTTTTCCTCAAGGCGGGCAGCGGCCTCGCGGATGAGTCCGAGCCTTTGGCCGTCGACGCGAGCGCCGGCGTCGCCGCGAGCGCGCAAATGTATACCCAATTGGAAGCGCGAGTGTTCAGTTCTCCCCAAATGGAAGGCGTCGCGCTCCGCTACGGATTCTTTTATGGTCCCAACACCTGGTACTTCCCTGGAGAGGGCTCCGCGGACCAGGTGCTGCGACAACAATTTCCGATCGTGGGACAGGGGGAAGGCGTGTGGTCCTTTGTTCACGTTGAGGATGCGGCTCTAGCCACAGCCGCCGCTATCAACGCCGAACCGGGCATCTACAACGTTGTCGACGACAATCCGCTTCCGGTACGCCGCTGGTTGCCGGATTTCGCGCGATGGGTTGGCGCTCCCCCTCCACCCCAGATCAGCGAAGCGGAGGCTTTGGCGGCGGCGGGACCGGACGCAGTGTATTACGGAACAAAGCTGCGTGGTGCCTCCAACGCGAAGGCGCGGAAGATTCTTGGCTTCAAGCCGCGGCCCTTAGAATGGCTTCGCGGATAAATCGTCAGGCGCGCCGCCGCTATCACCGTGCATAGGCGCCGTTGATGGCACAAGGATCTGCAATCAGGTAAAACCTGCCCTCAACCATCGGAGGGTAACGCCATGCTCCAATATCGCAGCTTCGAGGAAATCGTCGGCCATCCCGGTTTGCGGATCGTGCTCGTCAAAGGCATGCCCAGTCCGTGGGGGCAGGCCGCGAAGACGATGTTCGAAATCAAGAAGCTCGATTACGTCGCCGCGGCGTGGCTGGCGGGCGAGGAGAACGCCGAAATCGCGGCTTGGGGCAGCGTAAGCAGCGCGCCGATTGTCGCGTGGGGCAAGGAAAAGCCGATCAGCCGATGGGTCGATATCCTGTATCTGGCTGAGCGATTAGCGCCCAGCCCTGCGATGATTCCGGCGAACGCTGCGCAGCGCGCACTGATGTTCGGATTGTCGCACGAGATCTGCGGCGAACTTGGAATCGGGTGGAACCGGCGACTGCAGATTTTTGAGCCGGCGATGGCCTCTGGCAATCCGCCTGCGATGGTTGCCCGCATGGGCGACAAGTATCGCTATAACGAAGCTGACTTGAAGGCCGCCGGCGTTCGCACCGCCGAGTCGCTGAGACTGCTGACCGCACAACTGAAATCACAATACGCGCGCGGCGTGCGCTATTTCATTGGCGACGCCCTCAGCGCTGTGGACATCTACTGGACCGCTTTCGCGAATCTGCTCGACCCGCTGCCTAAGGAGCAGTGTCCGATGCCCGATGCGTGGCGCCCTGGCTTCACGGTTTCCGATCCGATCATCAAGCAGGCGCTCGACCCGATATTGCTGGAGCACCGCGCGCGAATCTTCCGCGAGTGCTTCCGTGATCCGATGGAGCTGTAATCCGGCTCCGTTATCTACTACATGGTGCGGCTCATGGCGGCGCCGCTCGAAACCCGCCGGGGCCTTTGGTTGATGGGGCGCTTGCCTTTATCCCGATCTCGGCGTTTCAGGTCGGCTAATCCGCCCGTTTCGGCAGGGATAGCGCCCAGATTTCGCAGGAAACGCTACCTCGCCGCGTTAAGTTAGCTGACTCCAAATGACTCAAATCTGTTGTATCCAAAAGCGTTTCACTGCGGACGCCACATTTTGGGGATTCGGCAGGATTGCCTAAATTGTCGATATTTTCCGGCAAATGCCGCTGTGGTATGAGCGTTGCTTGTAACGTCTTGGCTGTTTGGTGTAGACGATCTAATGCTGGCGGGATTGGAACGTAAGAGAAATCAAAACGCGAACCTTGACCGCCGACGGAAGCAATTGGAAATCGCTTGGTAACGCTGCTGGCAACACCGGCAGTGCAAGCGGCGAGCGCGACCTGCGCCAACCCTCAGTTGGGAGGGCGGTGCCTCCAGGTCGTTAACATGGGTTGTCTAGCACTATAGGGAGGTGTCTCGATGATGAAGAAAGTGGTTTTGGTCGCGGCAGGCCTGGCGCTGACCGCGTCGGTTGCAACGCGAGTCTGGGCTGACGATGCGAAGGCGGCCTATGACGACAAGTGCGCTTCGTGCCACGGCGCCGGCGGCGCGGGCGATGGACCGGCCGCGGCGGCGCTGACTCCGAAACCGGCGCCTTTCGCGAAGGCCTTCGCTGGCAAGGATGACGCCTGGATCGCGAAGGCGACCAAAGAAGGCGGACCAGCGGTCGGATTGGCTGCAACGATGCCTCCTTTTGGTGATCTGACCGACGATCAGGTAAAGGGCCTCGTCGCGTACATGAAGTCGCTGAAGTAGTGGCTCTTGCCTAAGGGCAAAGGTTATGTCGGATGCTGCCCTGAGGGCGATCCCTCAGGGCAGCTTTTCTGCCGGCGCAAGCGAATGCGCATAGGCAAATAGGTTTTTGAGCTTGATGCCGGTCAACCCGTATTCGATGTCTTGAACTTTCGATTGGAGCGCGGCACGCGCGTTGCTTGGGCTGGCAACGAGAGAATTGCAACGAGTCTAATTAAATGGACCGCAAGCGTTTGTGGCTTCAGGAGATGGTGGCCCCTTGGGTGCGCCGTATCCGAGAGTGGGCACCGATGAAGACCATGTTGCCGAAGATTCCCGATCAGATTGTCCGGCTAGGAATCGTTTCGCTGCTGTTGGCAGGAGCGATCGCGACGTTGTGGCTGTTGCTGCCGCCGTCGCTGAAGGAAAGGAAGCTGCAGCGCGAAGCGGCGGTGGCGCGGGAACAGGCGAAACCGGTCAGCTACGCGGGGGCGATTGTATGTGGCGGATGCCACGGTTCGCAGTACGCGACCAAGAAGTCTGGATATCATCGCGCCCTGTCTTGCGAAACTTGTCACGGTCCGGCGAAGGAACACACCAAGAATCCGCTCAAGGTTAAGCCGGTAAAGCCGCAAGGCCGAAAGTTCTGCCCGCTGTGCCACGAATACAATCCCTCTCGGCCGCTGGGCTTCCCGCAGATCAATCCTGTCATTCACAACCCGATGAAGGCCTGCGTCAGTTGTCACAATCCTCACGATCCGAAGCCTCCGCAGACACCGCAGCGATGCGGCGCATGCCACGGCAACATCGAGCGCAGCAAGGCGGTTTCTCCTCACGCGCTTCTGGAATGCACTACCTGTCATACGGTTCCCGATCAGCACAAAATCAATCCGTGGGCCGTAAGCGCCCAGAAACCAAACAGCCGTGAGTTCTGCGGTCAGTGCCATAGCAAAGATATGAAGGTGCCGGGGCCGCCCAAGATCGACTTGGCCAGCCACGGCGAGAAATACGTTTGCTGGCAGTGCCATTATCCTCATTCTCCGGCGGTAGAGTGATGAACACAGCGATGAACAGAAGGACTTTCCTGAGAAGCCTGGTCGCCGGCGTTCTGCGGGTGGGCGCATTCGTCGGATTGGTTGAGACCGGGGCGGTCGGTGCCGCAGTTGCCGAAGCCGTCGCGCCGGAAAAAAAGCGCTACGGCATGGGAATCGATGTAGACAAGTGCATCGGCTGCGCGCGATGCATGGATGCCTGCAAAGCGGAGAATCACGTTCCTCCCGAGCCCTTTTACTTCCGCACCTGGGTCGAGCGCTACATTATCAAGACCAACGATGCCCTGGTGGTCCAAAACGTCGGCGTGCCCGGTCAATCGGAAGAACAGATAGAGGAATCCGAAATCATGCGGAGCTTCTTCGTACCCAAGCTTTGCAACCACTGCGACCATCCGCCATGCGTGCAGGTATGTCCGGTGGGCGCGACGTTCGCGACCAAGGAGGGGGTAGTCATAGTCGATTCGGAGCGCTGCATAGGATGCAGATACTGTATCCAGGCGTGTCCTTATGGTGCGCGCTATCTCCATCCGGAGAAGAAGACCGCTGACAAGTGCACGTTTTGTTACCATCGAATCACTAAGGGACTGTTGCCTGCCTGCGTAGAGGTTTGCCCGACGCAAGCCCGCGTCTTCGGCGATCTGGACCGCATCGCCAGCCCGCTCATCCGGTTCAAGCGGATGAAAAAGATTCACGTGCTCAAGCCGTATCTGAATACCGAGCCGAAGGTCTTCTACGCCGACCTGGACGGAGAAGTAAGATGATCGATGTCCAAACGGCCGATCGATTGTACGAGGCACTCAAGCAGGTTACCGGCCACATCTATCCCAACGAGATCGAGATCCAGTGGTCGATTCTGATCGTCGTGTACCCGTATCTGACCGGGTTGGTGGCGGGAGCCTTTATCCTGGCGTCACTGGTGAAGGTGTTCAACGTCAAGGAGGTGCAGCCGACCTACAGGTTGTCGCTGCTGACGGCGTTGGCCTTTCTGCTGATCGCGCCATTGCCGCTGCTGCTCCATCTCGGCCATCCGGAGCGCGGCTACGAGGTGTTGCTAACGCCTAATCCGACGTCGGCGATGGCGATGTTCGGGTTCGTTTATGCCTGGTACCTGATGGTCGTGCTGTTGTTGGAAATCTGGTTCGCCTATCGCAAGGACATGATCGAGTGGGCGGCGCACGAGCACTTTCCGATGAAGCAGATCCATCGCGTGCTCGCGCTGTTCTCGAACGACATCAGCCCGGAGGCGGTCGCGTTGGACCGCAAGGCCACAAAAGTCATTACGGCGATCGGCATTCCTTCCGCGCTTCTTCTCCACGGTTACGTCGGGTTTAATTTCGGTTCGATCAAGGCCAATCCGTGGTGGAGCAGCGTGCTGATGCCGATCGTGTTTCTATTCTCGGCAACGGTATCGGGGATCGCGTTGGTCGTGCTGCTTTACATGGTGCTGACCCCGCTTCGCGGCGCAAAGATCGATATGAAGTGCCTGGACCGGATGGTGTCGTTTCTGTTCTACGCCGTGATCGTCGACTTCTCGCTCGAGCTGCTGGATTTCATCCATCGGCTGTACGAGAGCGAGGAATCGATCAAGATCCTTTCGGCACTGATCTTCAATCGTCTGTTCGTCAGCCTGGTTGTGATCCAGATCTTGCTCGGGATGCTGGTGCCTCTGGCGATCCTGGTGATGATCCAGGTGTTCAGGGTGGACGAGGAACTGAGAAAGCTTCTGTACTTTTTGACCGTCATCCTGATTCAGCTGGGAATTTTCAGTACTCGCTGGAATATCGTGATCGGCGGGCAGATGTTCTCGAAGAGCTTCCTCGGCTTGACCACCTACAAGATGGAGCTGGTGGGAATCGAAGGCCTGGTTACGTCGATGGGACTGCTGGTCTTGCCGTTCATCGTGCTTGCGATCCTGATCAAGATTCTGCCGCCGTTCGAGAAGTCGGCAGCGCCCGGCGAGGATAAATCCGGCACCGAGATTGGCGGGGTAGGAGTCGAAACGGCCTGAGTCGGGGTCTTTTGCCAGGAAGAAACGTTGGAAGACTCAAAACTGGAGGCGCGGCCTTCGATCATTTGGGGTGAGTTTTAGTTACGGGCGCAGCGCGAGCTCGATGCTGACGCGCTCCAGCTCTTCTGTTTGTTCAAGTAAATCTGGATTTACGAGACCAGGTGTTTGCTAATGGCTTCTGACCAAGAACCGCCAACCGAGAAAGAGAAGGTTCCGCCAACCGAGAAGGAAAAGGTTCCGCTAACCCGTCGCCTACCCGCAGGGCTGCTGCGCAGTCCATTGAGCCTGGTTGGCGCGGTGCTGGTCGCTCTCAGCCTCGCCAACATCATCTTCCTGCTGCTGATCGTAATGTTCGGGTCGGAGAATAAACCCTACCTGGGCATCTTCGCGTTCATGATCTTCCCGGCGATCCTGATCATCGGCTTGATCATGGTGCCGGCCGGGATGTTGCTGCGGCGTCTCCAGCTGCGCAAGCTTGCCCCCGAAGAAATTCCCGCCTATCCGAGGATCGACCTCAATGATCCGGCCCAGCGGCGGGCTCTCGGCTATACGTTTGGGTTCCTCACGCTGATGGTGGTTATCAGCGCCGTGCTGAGTTACCGAGCATACCAGTTTACGGACTCGGTGACTTTCTGCGGCCTGGTTTGCCACACCCCGATGAGGCCCGAGTATACGGCCTATCAGGATTCGCCGCACTCGCGGGTGCCATGCGTGGGCTGCCACGTCGGCCCCGGCGCCACGTGGTACGTGCGGTCCAAACTTTCGGGAACTTATCAGGTTTACGCGGTATTCCGTGACATCTATCCGCGGCCGATTACGACGCCGATCAGCGACTTGCGGCCCGTTCAGCAGGCCTGCGAGCAGTGTCACTGGCCGGAGAAATTCTATGGCGCGCAGCTCAAAGTCTTCAGTCACTTCCTCTATGACAAGAACAACACTCTGAAAGAGGTGCCGATCCTGATTAAGACCGGTGGAGGAACCCAGAACTTCGGCAGCACCAACGGAATCCATTGGCACATGAATATCGGCTACAAGATTCAGTACATCGCGAAGGATAAGCAGAGTCGCGAGATACCGTGGGTACGGGTGAAAGATATCCAGGGGCGAGTAACCGAGTATGTGGCCAAAGACTCCAAGCTGACGGCGGCCGAGATCGCACAGGCCCCCAAGCGGACGATGGATTGCGTGAGTTGTCACGACCGTCCGGCCCACAAATTCCTCCCACCCGATCAGGCTGTCGATCGCGCGCTGGCGATGGACAGGCTGGATCGCTCGCTGCCCTTCATCAAGCGGGAGGCTGTGCAGGTCCTGGTTAAACCTTACCAATCGACTGAAGGGGCCAACGAAGGAATCGCGACGGCGATGGATGAGTTCTATCGCAAGAATTATCCGGACATATACGAGCAGAAGAAGGGAGAGATTGAGAACGCCATCTCGGAGACCCAGGAAATCTTTGGGCGAATTTTCTTCCCATATATGAAAGTCGACTGGCACACGCATCCCGACAATATCGGCCACCTGTACTACGCCGGTTGCTTCCGCTGTCACGACGGCAAGCATGTCAGCTCCGACGGCCGGGTGATAAGCCAGGAGTGCGAGCAATGTCACTCCTTCCTCCAGACCAGCGCCGACGGGCAGCCCAGTATGGCGTCGACGGGACGAAGCGAATTTGTTCATCCAATCGACCTGAAGGCCATAAAGGGAATGCTCTGCAGCACCTGCCACAGCGGAGGCGTTCTGTAAGCGACGCGTTCGTCTGAAAGCCGAATCGCCGCGAAAGCTTAGTCGATGGGAATAGCGTACCGAATCGCTCTCCGGGAGTTGCTGAGGGGACTACTCGCGATCGCGCTCCTCTTATGTTGGGCGGGTGCCGTTCAGGCCAAGATGGATACCGCTCTGTGCCTGGCGTGTCACAACTCTTCCGCGCCGAAGAACGAGGACGCCAAGAAGGTGAGCCTGCATGTCGACGCGAAGCTGTTTAAGTCTTCGGTACATGCTGCCTTCGGCTGCCCGGTTTGTCATACCGATATCGAGGGTTTCCCGCATAAGCTGCCGACGCGCAAGGTATCCTGCGAAGGCTGTCATGCCACGCAGAGTGCGGCGTTCCATCGCAGCGTCCACGCCAACGTCGAAAAAACGTTTCCCGGCTGTCTCGATTGCCACGGCAACCCCCACGGCATTCTCCCCAAAAGCGATCCGGAATCGAGGGTCTATCCCCTCAACCTTCCGCGCACCTGCGGGCGCTGTCACGGCAATCCCGAACTGGCAAAACGCTACGGCTTTCCCGATGTCTATGCGCTTTACATGGATTCCATCCATGGGTTCGCCCTAACCCAGGACGGCCTTCTGGTAGCGGCGGAATGCTCGAGCTGTCATGGGGCGCACGAGATCTTGAGCCGCAAGGATCCCAGGAGCAGGACCGCGCGCGGCAACATCCCCGCGACCTGCGGCTCCTGCCACGCGGGAGTGAAGGCCGACTACATGGACGGCGTCCACGGCAAGAACCTAGTCGCGGGAAATCTGAAGGTGCCGGTCTGCAATAATTGCCACACCGCTCATCGGATCTCCGAGGTTCAGACGGTGGCATGGCAGGTGCAGACGATCAGCACTTGCGGCGGATGCCATCAGGAGCGGCTGCGCACCTATCGCGACACCTTCCACGGACAGGTGACGGCGCTAGGTTTCAGCGAGACCGCGCGTTGCTGGAGCTGCCACGGTTCGCACAAGATTCTTCCCGCATCCGATCCGCGCTCGACCGTCGCGCCGGCCAATCTACGCACGACTTGCGGCAAGTGTCACAAAGGAGCGATCGAGAGTTTTGTAACTTATCAGCCCCACGCTGATCCCCGCGACAGGCATCGGTTCCCGGCGCTTTATTTCGCCACCCTGTTTATGAACCTGCTCCTGGCGGGCGTGTTCACATTTTTCGGCATTCACACGGTGCTGTGGCTATTTCGCTCCTTGTTTTACCGTCCAGGCAAACACTCGGGTGCGGGGAACTAATGTCCTCGGCAGTAGCAAAGACGGAAAGGGTATCGATGACGTCGACTGAGGCTGACGCCCCTCATTTCTTCCGCTTCTCTCTGGGGAAACGATATCTGCACGGCCTGCTGATGGCGACGTTCCTCGGCCTCGCCGCGACTGGTCTGCCGCTGAAGTTCAGCGAGACGGCGTGGGCGTCGGCCTTCGCCCATACGATTGGCGGCTTTCGCACGGTTTTGTTTTTTCACAAGACCTTCGCGCTGCTGCTGACGGGGGGCTTCCTGTTTCATGTCACGGAGTTGCTGTACCGCGTGTTCGGCAAGGCAGAATTCAGCCTCTTATACGGGCCCAATTCGATGACGCCGCGGCCGAAGGATCTCGAGGATCTGATCGGGCATATGCGATGGTTCTTCTGGGCCGGGCCCAGGCCCAAGTTTGATCGATTCGCCTATTGGGAGAAGTTTGATTACTGGGCCGTTTTCTGGGGGATGCTGATCATCGGCGGCACCGGCTACGTGATGTGGTTCGCGCCGTTTTTCGCCAGGTTCATGCCCGGGTCGCTGCTAAACATCGTCCTGGTTTTCCACGGTGAGGAAGCGCTGTTGGCGGTGTGGTTCATTTTTATGATCCACTTTTTCAATTCGCACCTTCGTCCGGGGCATTTCCCTATGGACCCGGTGATTTTCACCGGCAGGCTGACCGAAGAGGAGCTTAAGACCGACCATCCGATCGAGTACGAACGCCTGTCGCACGAAGGCGGCCTCGAGGCGATCCAGACCGACGGTACCCCGCTGTGGCTTACGAACTTCGCCCGAGTGATCGCGGTGGGCGCGATCGGCACGGGATTCATCCTGCTCGTGCTTACACTCGCGGCTTTCCTGAGCGAGTAACGCGATGATTGAACCCGTCGAATTCGTTTCGTGCGCTGAGGCCCTTTCCAAGGCCTTGATTTATAAGCAAAAGGAGAACGGATGATGCGATCGCTACAAGCGCTTCCCAAGCGCCTGACCACGGCGCTGGCTATTGTTGGTATGGGAGCGCTGGCAACAATTCCTTGGCTTCTCAACGCAACGCCGCTTACTACGAGTTTCTTTTCCTCGATTGCGATCCCGTGTTTTGCAGCCGGCTTTCTGATTTACACGACCGCTGTCATCAGAGATCTGCACGCCCATGGCGTGCTCTGATTCTGTTAAGCCACGACACGGCAGCTTTTTTGCTGCGGAGTCATAAGCAGCGCTTGATAGATTACGCTTGTTAAGTTAGAAGTCCGTCTGGCGAACGTGGGAAGTTTGCACTCAGCAACAATCGTGGAAAAGGAGGATCGTTGGATGAAAGTTCGAAACCTGATGGCGAAAGGTATCGTGCTCGGCGCTGCCGTTGCCACCCTGACAGGGCTCGTCGCATCGCGTGCTTGGGCTGACGACGCCAAGGGACTTTATGACGACAAATGTGCCGGATGTCATGGCTCGAGCGGAAAGGGTGACGGGCCCGCCGGCGCGGCGTTGACGCCCACGCCGCCGAATTTCTCGACCTCGCTCAAGGGCAAGGACGACGCCTACCTTGCGAAGATAATCAAAGATGGCGGCGAGGCGGTGAAGAAATCGGCCAGCATGCCTGCAAATTCCGACTTGACCGATGCCCAGATCAAGGCGTTGGTCCAGTACATCAAGGGGCTGTAAGGGCTGTCTCACGATTTCGGGTCTGGACACGCTGGACATAATCCTGAGCGGTTTGAGATTTCGCGCGCGGTGGCAGGCGTGCCTGCCACCGCCTCCGCGGCCGGCACTTCGGCCGTTTGAATTTCCTGAATACGAGGCAAAACGACATGGGGACTGAATCCCCCGTTTCCGGGAAGCAAGAGATGGCGCTGGGCGGCGAACCGGTCGCCGTCGAGAGCGAAAAAGAGATTACGCGGCGCCAGTGGCTGTCACGATTCTTTTGGCTCGCCAGTTCGCTGGTCGGGGCGGGATTGACTCTGCCTTTGGTGGGCTATTTCCTTGGGCCGATTCTCAAGACGGGCCAGACCCCTGGCGTCAAGCTCGGAAAGCTGGAGGATTTCCCGATCGGAACCCCGCAGCGCGTTGAGGTTACTTTGTTCCGAGTCAGCGGCTGGGTGACCGAGCAGGAGCGTCAGATTGCATGGGTCTTGCGTAAGAGCGACGACGTCGTGGTTTACGATCCGCACTGCACTCACCTCGGATGCGCTTATCACTGGGTTGAAGACGTGAAGCAGTTTCAATGTCCGTGTCATGACGGCCGCTTCGACGTAGACGGATGCGTGATCGGCGGGCCGCCGCCGCGACCGCTCGATGTCTATCCTCACGAAGTCCGTGACGGTGTCCTGTACGCGATAACTGCACCCGAGAGGAGGACGTCATGCGGCTCCAAAAAGTCCTAGGTGATTGGTTCGACGAGCGTCTCGGCACTCGTGAGATAGGAAGGGCGCTCTTTGCGCGTAAGGTTCCCGAAGCCGAAGGGCTGGTGGGCTGGATTTACACGCTCGGCAGCGTGGTGATGTTCCTGTTCATGCTCCAGGCATTGACGGGGATGTTCCTGGCGATGAACTACGCGCCTACCCCGGAGAACGCTTACGACTCTGTTCGTTATATCTCCGAACAGGCTTTTCTGGGCGCGTTTTTGCGCGGGCTGCACCATTGGGGCGCGAGCGCGATGGTGGTGGCGATCGTGCTGCACCTGCTAACCGTCCTAATTCTCGGCTCCTATAAGTATCCGCGCGAATTAACCTGGGTCAGCGGGGTGTTGTTGCTGGTCGTGGTGCTGGGCTTTGGTTTCACTGGCTATCTCCTGCCATGGAATGAGAAGGCCTACTGGGCAACGATGGTCGGCACCAATATCGCGCATGAGTCGCCGGGGGTCGGCCCTTACGTCGCGAAGTTGCTGATGGGGAGTAGCGAGCTCGGGGCGCAGACTCTGACGCGTTTTTATGCGCTCCACGTAATGTTGCTGCCGGCGGGACTGATCGCTTGCCTCGGAATCCATCTTTTTATGGTAGTGCGCCAGGGTGTGACCGCTCCGCCGCGGCGTCACGCTATCGATCCTGGGCTCGACATAATGACCCAGCGAGCCCGCGCCGCGCACGATTACCATCTGGAAAAGGAGGCCGGTGAACCATTTTATCCGGTCGCGCTTTCCAAGGACGCTGCGGCGGTATTGTTGGTATTTATCGTGATAGTGTTCCTGGCGTTGCGCTACCCGGCCGAAGTCGGCCAATTTCCCGACCCTACCGATACCAACTTTAATCCGCGGCCGGAATGGTATTTTCTCTTCCTCTTCCAGTTTCTCAAATATTTCCCTGGGAGCCTCGAACCAGTGGTGGCCGTGGTTTTGCCATCGGCGGCGATTTTGGGTCTGGTGCTGCTGCCCTTCGTCGATCGGCGCATGCTCCGTCATCCGTTGGATCGCCCGCTGGTGACCGGTCTCGCCACCCTGGTGATGATCGGTATCGTCCTTCTGACCATCGCCGGCGCACGCTCGCCTCAAGTCAGTCCTTATGTTCCCGAGCCTCCGCAGGTGGCCGAAGGAGCGCGCGTCTACAGGGAGCTTCATTGTGACTATTGTCACAGTATCAACGGCCACGGCGGCGTTATCGGCCCTGATCTCGCGCTGGCGATCCAACAACAACACGGACGAGATTGGATTAAAAACCACCTCGAGAATCCGCAGCTCGTCGTGGCGGGCAGACCCGCCTCACCGATGGGAGTGCTGCCGGTGCTACTGCCGGATCAGAAGGAGGCACTGGCCGCTTATATCGAGGAACTCCGCGGCGGTGGTCCGTACAGCCCGCTGGCCCCGATGCTGTTCAAGACCTACTGCATGGTCTGCCACAAGGTTCACGGCAAAGGCGGCACCTTTGGCCCCGACCTGAGCTCAATCGGCTTGATGCGCACAAGGTCCTTCATTCATCACTATATCGAGGATCCCAAGGTAGTCGTGGGTAGCGCGAAGATGCCGTCGTTCTTGTCACCCAACGGCCCGCTTACTCACGATCTGGTCGAAGACCTCGCGCGGTATCTTGCCGCTCAGCGCGGAAACGAGCCGCCTGCCGCGACGCCGCCGGCAGCAGCTCCGAAACAGTCCGCAAACCCGGGACCGCAGATCGCGCAGCAGTCCCAGGCGTCGGATTCCAAAACAACTAAATAGCCAGCCGCCGGCTTCCGTTCGGATCGTTCGAACGGAAGCCGGCGCTTCCTCGTATCGCGGCGTTACGCGACGCCGCGATTGAAGCTACCGATTACTCAGATCGTCGATCTTGCTATTACTCAGTCGCGTCGCAATGCCGCGCCGGCTTGGGCGGGGTCGATCGTTCCGTAGCGCGTGAGCGGCAAGAACAGATCGAGCGGCGTGCGGTCGGTCGATACGATGCCGCGCGCACGCGGCGCGCGCAGATGGGCGTCGACGAACAGCCGCGCGATTACCGCTTTGCGCGCGTTGCCGTTTTCGCGCAGCTCCCACTGAGCTTCTTCCAAGAGCAGGGCCGCCTGCACCGCGTCGGCCAGATAGTCACAGAAGCCGCGCGCCCGTAGTTGCGCCAGATCGCGTTCGGCGCGCGAGAGGAAGATGAGTCCCTCGCGCACCTCGTGAAACGCCTGCGCGACGGCGTCGGCGACCGGCTCGAGCGACGCGACGCCGGCGTCGGCGCGCGTTTGCAGGGCGGTGAACACGGCTTCCAGCACCTGCTCATCGCGCAGCGACCGCAGGATATCCAGGCAGATAATGTTCTCGGTTCCTTCCCAAATCGTGTTGCTTTGCGCGTCGCGAAGCTGGCGAGCGACGGGCCAGTCCTCGACGTAGCCGTTGCCGCCGTGAATCTCGATCGCCTGCGACGCGAGCTCGACGCCGCGCCGCGTGGCGCGCATCTTCGCGATCGGCACCAGGATGCGCGAAATCGCGCCGGGAGCCGCGGCGGCGAACACCAGCGCCGCGGCGGCCTCAAGCTCGACCATCATGCTCACCAGCATCTCGCGCATCAATGGCAGGTCCTGGATCGGCTTGCCCTTGGCCTGGCGATGCGCGGCGAAGATCGCCGCCTCCAGGAACGAGCGCCGCATGATGCCGAGGCCCATCGCGGCCACGCTGTGGCGCGAGCCGTTCACCATCTCCATCATGCGGTTGATGCCGCGCCCGTCGGTCGCCTGGGCACCGCCCGACAGCAGGTATGCTTCGGCGTCGACGAAATCGGCCTCCGCCGTGGGCACGGCGCGAGTGCCGAGCTTGTTCTTGAGGCGCCGGATGCTGACGCCGTTGCGGGAACCGTCGCTGCGCCACTTCGGCACCAGGAACAGCGCGATTCCTTTGAGGCCCTCGGCCGCGCCTTGCGGGCGCGCCAGCGTCACGATCGCACCGGCGTCGACGTTCGAGCAAAAGAATTTCGCTCCGTTGAGCAGCCATCGCTCGCCGTCCTGGCGGGCAATCGTCGTGATCGTCGACAGGTCGGAGCCTCCGGTGCGTTCGGTCATGAACATCGCACCGTCGCAGGAGTCGTCAAAGCTGTCCGCGGTCAGGCGCGAAAGCACGAGCGGCTTGACCTCGGGCGGCGCGTAGCGGCTCACCAGCGCGATCACGCCGTTGGTCATGCCGGTCGCGCACAGCATCGCGATCTCGGCCTGCGATATCAGGTAGTCAAGCGCCGTCGCCATCGCCTGCGGATAGCGGCGCCCGCGCCGCGCCGCCTCGTTGCGCAGCCGCGGACCGCTTAATCCCGACTGCCACAGATCGCGCTTGGTGGCCAGCGCCGATGGATGATGCACGATCTCCTCGACTGGTTCTCCCCAGCGATCGAACTTGACCAATTCCGGCGGATGCTTGTCGGTGATCTCGGCGCGCGCCGCGATGGGCCCGCCGCACAGGGCGCCGAATTTTATCAACTCAGGCTCGCACCATTCGAGATCGGCCGGCTCCAGCATCCGGCGCATGATCTGACGCAGATTGGGATCGATTTCATACCAGTTCAAACCGATCGCACTGTCGAAGTCTTCGTAGTTGATCATGGAAGTCCCCACCCGCGAGCACCGAAGATTAAATCGCGCCGTTCGCATCCTCGGCCGGACGCGCCGGATCCGGGCATCTGCAAGACGCATCCGGATGAACCTAACAATAGCCCAAAGCCAGCCGCGTGAACACGCCGCTTACGAGCGCTCGCTTGCTACAGGATTTCCGCGCCGACGGCTCAGATTTGATAGACGAAGACCCGCTTCTCCCTGGGCCGGAGAAAGACTTGCGCACCCGTCGCGACGCCGAGTGCCTGGTAGCGTTCGTGATCGATCTCGACCTGAACCGGATCGCCCCACTGGGCGGTCAGCTCCATCTTGACCTGCGGACCGGCCACATTGATGTCCCGGACGGTAGCACTAAAGCAATGGTTGCCCTCGGGCGGAGTGCGTTCGATATCCATCAGGTGCGGGCGAACATAAACCAGCGCCTTGTTGCCGTTGATATGCGCGTGGCAGTGGCTATCCTGCACCTCGATCGCGGTGTCGCCGAGATAGACCTTGCCGCCCTCAACCCTGCCGTGAAACAGGTTTACATTGCCGAGGAAGTTGTACACGAAGGCGTTGGCGGGATGATGGTAAACCTCTTCGGCGGTGCCAATCTGCTCGATACGTCCGGCGTTCATTACCACCACCCGGTTGGCCAGTTCGAGTGCTTCCTCCTGATCGTGAGTTACGAACACGCTGGTGATGCCGAGGTCGTGGTGCAGCCGCTTGAGCCATCGCCTAAGCTCCTGGCGCACCTTGGCGTCGAGCGCGCCGAACGGTTCGTCGAGCAACAGCACCTTGGGTTCGACCGCCAGAGTGCGGGCCAGGGCGACACGCTGGCGCTGCCCGCCGGAGAGCTGCGACGGATAGCGTGCCGCGAGAAAATCGACTTGTACCAGCTTCAGCAAATCGCGCACGCGCGCGTGAATCTCGCGTTCCGAAGGGCGGAGCTTGCGCGGCTGGATTCGCAGCCCAAAGGCAACATTCTCGAACACCGTCATATGCCGGAAAAGCGCGTAATGCTGGAACACGAAGCCGACTCTGCGCTCGCGCGCGCTGCGCCGGCTGGCGTCCTCGCCGTGAAAATGGATCGTGCCCCGATCCGGGGTTTCCAGGCCCGCGATGATCCGCAGCAGCGTGGTCTTTCCGGACCCCGATAATCCCAAAAGAGCAACCAGCTCTCCGGTTGGAATCTCCAAACTCACGTCATCAAGCGCAATGAAGTCGCCGAAGGTCTTGCGTACGTTTTTTACTACGATACTCATGCTGCTATTTGCTCGATGGTTTCGGAGTTCATCTCACGCGATTCTTCGATCGGATGACCGGACAGGATGAAGTGTTTCAATAACAGGGTAACTATCGCGAGCAGGGTCAGTAACGAGGCGACGGCGAAGGCAGCCACAAAGTTGTAATCGTTGTAGACCGCCTCGACATACAACGGCATCGTGTCCGTAATCCCGCGAATATGACCAGAAACCACCGAAACCGCACCGAACTCTCCCATCGCGCGGGCGTTGCACAACACCGCCCCGTACAACGTGCCCCACTTGACGTTGGGCAATGTCACTCGCAGGAAGGTGCGCCAGCCGCTGGCGCCGAGCACGATCGCGGCTTCTTCCTCGTCGCTCCCCACCGTCATCATGATCGGGATCAGCTCGCGCGCCGTGATCGGAAAGGTCACGAATATCGTCGCCAGCACGATGCCCGGAACAGCGAATATGATCTTGACGCCGTGGCTCGCCAGCCATCCGCCAAGCGGACTGTGAGCGCCGAGCAACAAGACGAACAGCATGCCGGAAATCACCGGCGATACCGCAAACGGCAGATCGATTAGTGTTATCAGAATGTGCTTGCCGACAAACTCGAACCGGGCGATCGCCCATGCGGCGGCGATACCAAAAGCAAGGTTGAGCGGGGTCGCGATCGCTGCCGTCATCAGCGTCAGCTTTATCGCCGACCACGCTTGCGGATCGCTAATCGCGGCGAAATAGGCTGCCACGCCTTTCTCCAGCGCCTGCGCGAAAACCGCCGCCACCGGCACTACCAGGAACAAACCCAAAAAGGCGAGCGCAATCCCGATCAGGATCACGCGAATCATCACCGGCTCGCCGGTAGCGAGCCGGCGCCGATCGGCGGGACCAGG
This sequence comes from Binataceae bacterium (SeqCode), assembly GCA_050010455.1. Lineage (GTDB taxonomy): Bacteria > Desulfobacterota > Binatia > Binatales > Binataceae > DATJOQ01. The sequence goes on from JBEKLA010000007.1 coordinate 34,156, forward strand.
AATCAACCAGGTGAGATCTTTAAGCTTAGGCCTACTCATCGAAAACATCCCTGTGGTTCAAGCGCTCAGATGCCGACTGCTCCAGCGCTGAAGCAGGTTTACTGCCAACAGCATTAAGAACGAGGCCACTAGCATGACCACGGCGATCGCCGTTGCTCCGGCGTAGTCGAACTGTTCCAGCTTGTTCATGATCAGCAGCGGCACGACCTCGGTCCGCATGGGCATGTTGCCCGAGATGAACACGACCGAACCGTACTCTCCCAATGCTCGCGCGAAAGCGAGCGCAAGTCCGGTGAGCAAAGCCGGAAACACGGTGGGTCCGATCACGCGGAAAATTATTTGCAATCGGCCGGCGCCCAGCATCGCAGCCGCTTCCTCGAGATCAGGTTCGAGATCCTCGAGCACCGGCTGCACCGTCCGCACCACAAAGGGCAGGCCGACGAAAACCAGCGCGACGACCACACCAAGCGGCGCGAAGGCAACCTTTATTCCGAGGAGTTCGAGATAGTGTCCGATCCATCCGTTGCTTGCGTAGAGCGCGGTCAGCGTGATTCCCGCCACCGCAGTCGGAAGCGCGAACGGCACATCGACCAGACCGTCGATGAGGCCCTTGGCCGGAAACTGATATCGCACCAACACCCACGCGACGATCACGCCGAATACCGAATTGATAACAGCGCCTGCCAGCGACGCGCCGAAGCTCAGCCGGTAGGCCGCCATCACTCGCGGCGACGTGACCGTCAGCCAAAACTGGCCCCAGCTCAGCGACGCCGTCTTCAGAAAGATCGTTGACAAAGGCACCAGCACGATCAAACTCAGGTACAGCAGCGTGAAGCCAAGCGTCAGGCCGAATCCCGGCAGATTGCCGCGCCGTTTCAGGAACATTGTGGTCCGCCTTGCCTTCGATTTCCGCCGTTGTATGCGAGTTCAAACATAGGATTCACATGCCGAGCTATCAGCTGCCGGGCTGATAGATCTGATCGAACACACCGCCATCGGCGAAATGCTTCTTCTGCGCGGCCTTCCATCCGCCGAATACTTCATCGACGGTAAATAGCTTCAGCTTCGGGAAGTCCGCGCCGTCGTTGGCCGCGGCCAGGCGCGGGCGGAAGTGATTCTTCACCGCGATCTGCTGGCCTTCCTTGGAATAGAGATATTCTAGATAGGCTTGCGCGACGGCGCGCGTCCCGTGTCGATCAACTACCTTGTCGACTATTGCTACCGGAGGCTCGGCCAGAATACTGGTTGACGGATAGATGATCTGAAACTTGTCCTTGCCGAAATGGTCGGTGGCCACGTACGCATCGTTCTCCCAGCAGAGTAGTACGTCGCCGATTCCGCGCTCGACGAACGTGGTAGTGGCGCCGCGGGCGCCCGAATCGAGCACCGGCACATTTTTGTACAATTTCGTTATGAATTCTTTTGCCTGCTCTTCGTTGCCCCCTGGGGCACGCAACGCGTAGCCCCACGCCGCAAGATAGGCCCATCGTGCTCCGCCGGAGGTCTTGGGATTAGGCGTGACGACGGAAACTCCCGGTCTGATCACGTCGGGCCAGTCCTTGATATTCTTCGGATTCCCCTTGCGCACCAGAAGAACGATAGTCGACGTGTAGGGCGAGCTATTGTTCGGCAATCGGCTCTGCCAGTTGGCGGGAAGCAGATTCGCCTTTTCACTGATCGCGTCGATATCGTAGGCGAGGGCAAGCGTAACGACGTCCGCTTCGAGTCCGTCGATTACGGCGCGTGCCTGCTTGCCCGATCCGTCGTTGGACAAATTGATCGTGATCTCCTGGCCGGTCACCGACCGCCAATGCTTCGCGAAAGCGGCGTTGAAGTCCTGGTAGAACTCGCGTGTCGGATCATACGACACGTTTAGCAGCGCCGTCGCGGCCGGAGCCGCGACGGCGGTTGCCGTGGAGGAGGTGACGATAGCCAGAACGAACGCGATTGTAGCCAGCACTATGTTGTTGCTCGTGACTTTCATGACTGCGACTTAGTATTGGAACTGCATTTCGGACATGACGCCGCTTTCGGCGTGGCGGTCGCCGCCCTTGGGCGCGCCGCCCGCGAAATTGGTCAGCGTGTAATCCACCATCAGCTTGAGATTACGATTCGCGTACCAGTTCACGCCCAGCCCCCAGGTGAACGCCTCGCGCGCGTTGTAACCCGGATTCGCCAGGCCCAGCTTGAACGCGTCGCGATCGATCAGCAGTTGCTCGAGTTTCGCCCCCAGCTCGAACGCACCCCACTGTCCGGTACGCAAATCCAGCGGATTACGCGGCACCACGCCGACGTCGGTCGCGTGCTCTCCGGTCAGCACCCAGGTCGCATACCCCTGCCATCCCTGATTCGCGATCGGCGCTCCCACCAGCGACTTCTTCGGCCCGAACGGCCCTTCCAGATACTGGGTGTTGTCGACGAACTCGCCCAACAGCCCGAACGGGCCGGCGTAGTACGACGCCTGCGGCGACCATCGATAGCGATCCCCCGCCGCCCGCGTGCCGGTGTTGTACTTGAACACCGTATTCTGGAATTCCGACTTGTAGTTATCGGCCACAGTGCTGCCGCGCTCGCTGCCGTAACTGCCGCCGATCCCGAATCCCAGCCCGCGTGTGTACTCGTTCCCCGCGGTCGCGAACGGCCGCAGGAAAATCCGCCCTACGAAGTCCTTGGAATTGTTGGTATCGAATTCGTTGGTCGCGCCGTTGGCGTTGGAGACGTTGTCGGCGACCCCGTTGAACAGCCCCAGTTGATATTCCACGATCTTGTTGAACGGCTGGCCCCATACCTGGAAGCCGAGGTCGCGATCGCCTACCAACTGGGTCGGATAGCCGCGCTCTACGAATTCCAGATAACGGTCATCCATCAGCCGCTCCAGCCCCACCGGCTCCTTGAACTTGCCGAACCGCAGCCGTATCGCGTCGAAAAAGTGGATGTCGCCGTAGGCGTCTTGTACGGTCCCGGTGCTCGAGTTGGGCGCCGCCTGTCCGAACTCCAGCATCAGCCGGTAGTCCAGCCATTCGTCGACCGTGCCCTCGAAGTAAGGACGGGCACGCCGCAGCAGAAAGGTGCTCGCCGCGCTGGGATTATTGGCCGCGGTGGTCGAATCCTGGCTGGTGTAGAAGCGGCCGTCGACCTGTCCGTAGCCGCCAACATGCAGTACGTAGCTCTTCTGATCCTGTGACTCGATATAGAAGCCGCGGCTGTCGGCCTGAATAACCGGCTGCTTGGACTGCCACTCCTTGCGCTCCTGCTCGGCGACCTGGTCGCGACGGTCGATCACCTGCACGCGCTGGTCGAGCGCCGTGGTCTTCTGATCCAGCGCCGTGGTCTTCTCCTGCAGATGCTCGAGCGCGTTGAGCCGCCGCTGCAAATCGTCCACTTGCGCCTTGAGCTGCGCGATCGTCTCCGCGGTGCTCTGCGCCCGCGCCACGCCGCCCCCCATCCCTATCGCCAACAACACCGCGACCCCGACCAATACCCGCTTCGTTAACCACCCTCTGGTTGCCACTCGAGTTAGTCCTCGCTTTCATGCGGCACCTCCGGTGGTCCGGTCGGAACCTCGATATTCAGTTTTTTCGACGCCCAGTTTTCTGGTCGGCGCGGTTGCCAGCGGCGCGCTAGCTGGTTAGGCGTTTGCGCGGCGCGATGGTCTAAAATCGCTAGCCTAGTCGAATCACCTTCTCGCGGTCGGCTCTCCTTCTCCGGCGATCAGAGCTTGACCGGCTTATCGAAACGGAACTTTTCCTTCCGTTCGATCTGAACGACTGTGGAGTTCTGGATAACAACTTCCACCGAGCCGTAGCGGACACTTTGGATGGCGCGAGCGATCTGCCGCATGACCTCTGCCATAGCAGCGTCTGGCGTTGCTGTTTCAGATTCGTTAGGGCTCGGCGCTTGGGTTATCATGTAAGTTATCCTATGCAGTAAGTAGAGTAACGCCCAAAATTTTATTTAGATTGAGAAACTAGCGCTCGCCGGGCCTCTGACGACCATTTCGACTCGTTTCAAAACATCGCCCAGCATAGTGGAGTCGACGATGTCAGCGGTCGCGTCACGAACATCCTTCATCACCATCCTGATGCCACAGGTACGCTCGTCGCGGCACTCCGCACATCGTCGATAGGCGGTACGGCTGACACACGGCAATGGCGCGATTGGCCCATCAAGGATGCGTATAACGTGGCCTACACTGATGGCTTGAGGATCACGAGCCAAGGCGTATCCACCGCCTTTACCCTTTTTGCTCTGCAAGAGTCCCTGATTTTTTAATTCGAGCAGGATTAGCTCGAGAAACTTTCGGGGGATGTCTTCGCGCTGCGCGATATCGGAGATCAGCACGGGTCCTTGGCCGTATTCCTTAGCCAAAACCAGCAGCGCCTTGAGAGCGTATTTGGTCTTATTTGACAGCATTGCCGATTATCTTAGTAGACTTTAGCCGGGCGCGAGTCAAGCGGTCGCTTACCAAGTGAAGTCGATACCAAGGAAGACCAACAGATCTAAAGACTCAAGCGCCACGCACGATCGTTCCGAGATCGGTGCTTTTTTCCCAAAAATCTCGGCGCCAAAGTGCCGAGGTTGGAGTTTTGGGCCGAGACCACGCGAGACGATTCGCTCGATGAACTTCGAGTGAATCGTCCCGCATCTTTCCGGCGCAGGCCTGGCAGCCTCGCCATCAAGACTGTCGGCCTGTGTCAGCTAGCGTTGGATTGGGCGACGCCGTTCAGTTGGACCTTCTGCGGGCTTTGTATGCTGTCTCTAACTACGAAGGTCTTGGACTTGGTGCCCGCGATAGTCGGCTGGAAGCTTATCGAGTAGGTGCAAAACTGGCCGGGGTTCAAAGTCGCCGTGCACGTGTTGCTGACAACAACAAAGCCCACGCCGATAGAAGTACCCCTTATTTTGAGGGCTTTGGACGTTGCGTTGGTCAGCGTTACCGTGCTCGGAGCCGACGTCTGCCCCACCGTCACCGTCCCGAAGTCCAGCGTAGACGGAATCAAGGTTATCGCACCAGTTGGAGTCGACGTAGGCGTCGCGGTCTTGGTCGTAGTCGGGGTCGCCGTTTTGGTCGGAGTCGGGGTCTTGGTCGGCGTCGCCGTCTTGGTCGCCGTCGGAGTCGCCGCCACAGTCGGCGTGGCGGTCTTAGTCGCCGTGGCGGTCTTAGTCGGCGTTGCCGTCCGTGTCGCCGTCATGGTTGCAGTCGGCGTCGCGGTCATCGTTGCGGTTGCGGTTAGCGTCGCCGTTGGCGTTGCGGTCGCTGTCGCTGTCGGGACTGGGCTTCCGGTGGCAGTTGGCGTCGCGGTGGGTGTACCGGTCGCCGTTGCGGTCGCAGTGCGCGTCGCAGTTGCCGTCGGAGTTGCAGTTGTAGTCGCGGTCGCTGTTGCAGTCGCGGTACGCGTCGCAGTTACCGTCGGAGTTGCAGTTGTAGTCGCGGTCGCTGTTGCAGTCGCGGTACGCGTCGCAGTTGCCGTCGGGGTTGCAGTTGTAGTCGCGGTCGCTGTTGCAGTCGCGGTACGCGTCGCAGTTGCGGTTGCGGTTGCCGTCGGGGTTGAGGTCGCAGTTGTAGTCGCGGTCGCTGTTGCAGTCGCGGTACGCGTCGCAGTTGCGGTTGCGGTTGCCGTCGGGGTTGAGGTCGCAGTTGTAGTCGCAGTCGCCGTTGCGGTCGCGGTACGCGTCGTAGTTGCCGTTGCGGTCGGGGTCGCAGTCGCGGTTGCGGTCGCGGTGGGCGTCACTGTCGTGGTCGCCGTGGCCGTTGGAGTGGCGGTCTGAGTTGGCGTCGGCGTCGCGGTGGGGCCGAGTACAGTGCCTACCGCGTAGAGATTGCTGTCGGTCGAGCCGATATAGATAGTACCGTCGGAACCGATCGCTGGCCCAGAATGATCCGGGGTATGATCGTTGGCGTCGGGCGTGTAGACCCACTTTTGGCTGCCGTTGGGGTTGATCGCGTACAACACCACGTCCGCGCCGCCAACGTAGATAGTGCCGTCGGAGCCGATCGCCGGCGATGTAGATGCGGCAACGTCGATACCGGTGGATTCCCAGTTGAGGCCACCGCTGGAGTTGAGGGCGTACAGATTACCTGACCAGGTGCTGAAGTAGATCGTACCGTCGGCGCCGATCGCCGGCGATGATTCAACGATATCGCCCGTGGCGTAAGCCCACTTCTGGGTTCCGTTGGGGTTTACCGCGTA
>JBEKLA010000008.1:0-39944 GCA_050010455.1 Binataceae bacterium (SeqCode)
TCGATATTGGCCTGTTCGAGCGCGGGGTTCAGCTCGATCTCTTCCGTGGTCATCGATTTGCCTTTGACCACGAGCTTGGCGCCGGCTTGCCGCGCGACCTTCAGGATATAGTCGCGCGCTTCGGCGGCGTCGGCGGCGAAGAAAACCTTGCTGCCGCGGGCTTGCAGCTTTCGCCTGAGTTCGAGCAGCAGCTGATCGAGGCGGCGGATCGCCGCTTCCTTGACGGTGCGTGCGGCGTCGCGTTCGTGCTGATAAGCGGGGAACTCCGCGATCGCGCGCGCGGCGTGTTCGCGCTGGCGGGTGTTAGCGTTGTCGAGCTTGCGGCGCAAGTCGGCGTCCGCCACCGCCGCGCGGCTCGCCTTGAAGAATCCTTGAACTGAAATTGGCGCCATCGTAAAGCCGCGAGCCCTAGTTGATTAGCGCGACCTGCCGCGCCAGGCGCATCACGCCCTCGCGCGCCGCATCGGCTTCCTGGTGATCCGGGAAGAGCGAAAGGAAGTTTTGCAGATCATCGAGAGCGGACCGGAAGCATTCGAGCTTCTCGTAAAGTTCGGCGCGTTCGAGGATTTCGTTGGACGACTGCGGTTCGAGTATCAGGATGCGATCGAGCGCCGACAGCGCCCGCGTCCAGTCCGAGCTCACGATGTAGATGTTCTTGAGATTGCGCAACATGCGGCTCAGGATGTGCCGAGTCTCCGCGGTTTGGAGCAATTCGGGCTGGACCTCGATCTCCTCGCCGTAGATCTGGCGCAGCCGGGAGCGGAGGTCGTCGAGACCCAGCACCCGGCCCTGGTTGAACGGATCGATGATTAACTCGCCACGCTCGTCAACGGCTTTCACCAGGAAATGACCCGGAAACGAAACTCCGTGCAGGTTCAGCCCCATCCGCCGGCCCACCTCGATGTAGATTACGGAGAGTGAGATCGGGATCCCGAGGCGCCGCTCGATCACGTCGTTCAGGAATGAATTGCGCGGGTCGTCGAACTCGTCGACGTTGCCGGCGAAACCCTGCTGTTCGAACAGAAAATGCGACAATCGTTCGACGCGCTCGACCGTATTCGCTCCGGCGCGCACTATCGCTTCTCCCTGGCGGCCAAGCTCGATCAGCGCGTTAAGATATTTTTCGACGTCCAGAGAGGGATATTCTTCCTTGGCGATCAGCAGGGCGCCGCGAGCGAGTGGTATCGGCTCGCGCGCGACCAGCAGGGCAAATTCACGCCTGGCGTCGTTCATGATCGTATCCCGCTGGCTGAGTGTGCATTCGCCCGCTTCGATTCGCAAGCGTTTACGCGCAAATCATTTCGAGCGCGGACGCCACTTCGCCTCTTACCGACGGGTCGGCTTCGCGGATTCTCCGCTTCTCGAGCGCGCGACGCGCAGCCGCGCCGCCCAATCGCCCGAGCGCCCACGCAACGTGCGCGCGGATCAGCGGCTCCGGTTCGATTTCGAGCGCGGCGCTGAGCGGCGGCACGGCCTCGCGATTGGCGCTGTTGCCGAGCGCCACCGCGACGTTGCGCAACAGGCCGCGGCGCTTGGTCCGCTTGATAGCGCTCGCGCGGAAGCGGCGCCGGAATCCTTCTTCATCCAAATTTATCAACTCGGGTAAGCGCGGCGCGAGCCGGTCGTCGGCGAAGCCGGTCGCCGCGCCATTCCATGGGCAAACCTCCTGGCAGATATCGCAGCCGAAGATCCAATTGCCGAGCTTGGGCCGCAATTCGACCGGTATCGGCCCGCGCAATTCGATCGTCAGATATGAAATGCATAGCCGCGGTTCGATCAGATAGCCGTCGGCGAGCGCCTGGGTCGGGCACAAGTCCAGGCATCGCCGGCACGTGCCGCAGTAATCGCCGTAAGGCTCGACGTTCGCGTCCAGTTCGGCGTCGGTAAAAATCTCGGCCAGGAATACATAGGAGCCACGTTCGCGATTCAGGATATTGGTGTTCTTGCCGAACCATCCGACGCCTGCCTCGCGCACCCATTCGCGCTCGAACACCGGTCCGGTGTCGACGTAAACACGCGTCACGCATCCGGGACGCGCGTCGCAAAGCGCCGCCGCCACCGCGCGCGCCTTATCGCGGACATAGCGATGGTAGTCTTCGCCCAGAGCGTATGATGCGATTCGGCCGCGCAGCTCGCGCTGCCAATCGATTTCCGCGACGGGCGGCGCCGCGTACGGATATCCCAAACTGACGACAGAACGCAGTGTCGGGTCGAGGCAGCGCGGATCGAAACGGCGCTCCGGCTCGCGCGCCAGGTAGTCCATTTCGCCGGAGCGGCCGTCGGCGAGCCATCCGCGATAGAACGATTCGCGAGGCAACTCGCGCAGGCGGGCGAATCCCACCAGGACGAAACCCTGCGCGCGCGCCGCCGCGTCGATCCTGTGGTTGAGGCTGTTCATGCCGGCAGCTAAAATAATAGCAGCAGGGAAGGCCGATCGGGTGCCAGGTTCTAGCTTGACCGCTCTTTGGTGCGGCGGCTAGCCTGAGGGCTCGGTCGCCGATCCGCCGGCTCCCGAGGAGGCAATGATGGAAGCGAACTTGAAAGAAACAGAACCGCTCACTCCGGCCGCGTCGGCTCTAAGCCTGACTCCGAAAGCGGTCGAGATGGTGAAGCGGATGCGTGATAAGGAAGGGCTCAGCGCGCAGTTCGGGCTCAGGATCTCGGTGGTCGGCGGTGGATGCTCGGGATTCCAGTACTCGCTCGGCTTCGATGAGCGCAAAGAGGGCGACTCGGTGACGCCGTTTGATGGAATCGAGATTCTCGTCGACGAGGTGTCGGCGCCATACCTCGGCGGGACCACGCTCGATTACGTCGAGGGTCTGCACGGCGCGGGCTTCAAGTTCGAGAATCCGAACGCCAGCCGCACCTGCGGATGCGGCTCCTCGTTCAGCGCCTAGCGCGTTTGACGGTTCTCCGATTCTAGACGTTTAAGAGTCTGCCGCGTCCTTGGCGGGCGTATCGACGGGAGCGGGCGCGATCTCGACCAATCGCACGCCGCCGGCGACGGTCTGTCCGGGCGCGCAGTGAATCGCTGAGATCGTGCCGTCGATCGGCGCGGTCAGCGACAGGATCAACTTCATCGCTTCCATCACGATTGCCGTGTCGCCTTTGCGCACGGTCTGTCCGACCGTGACCTCGACGCTGTTGATTCGGCCGGGCATCGCGGAGATCACGTCCGACTCCGTTGACTGATCCGCCCGCGCTGGCGCGGCGAGCGCCTCAGCGATCGGCCGGACGATGAATTCCTCGCTGCGGCCACGGCAAAAGATACTCACCCGGCTGTCGGCGACGTGAAAGACAACCTCGTCCGCGCATCCGTCGTGGATGGCGAGCATCGTGTTCTCCGGCGCCGGGCGAATCGTGATCTGATCCGGCGCACAGTCCGATTCGATCACGAATCCGTCAGCGCACGCCGCGATCGTCATAATCTTTGGCGTCGCATCCGCCGTGCTCACGCTGAATCTGGTCCGGCCCGGACGGCCCGCGCGTCCCAGCACGCGAAACCCGGCGAGCGTTAGCCACGGATTACCACTTTCATGCGCGCCGGCCACGCGACGGCGATCGAGCATGAAAACAACCGCCGCGCAGGCGTGATGCCAATCCTCGGAATCGGGCCGCTTCCATCCGCCCGGGAAGGCCTCATCGATGTACTTGGTCGTGAGCACACGTTCGGTGAACGCCGGATTGCCGACGATATCGCGCAGGAATGACTGGTTCGTGCCGACGCCCAGGATCACAAGGCGATCGAGTGCGGCACATAGGCGGTGAACCGCGCTCACGCGATCGGGGCCGCCCGCGACGACCTTCGCCAGCATCGAATCGTAGTAAGCCGTCACCTCGGTGCCGGCACGAACGCCGCTATCGACGCGCACGCCCTCCGCTTCAGGCTCGCGATAGAAGCCGATTGCGCCGACGCACGGCTGATAATTCCGCGCTGCGTCCTCGGCATTGAGCCGCACCTCGATCGCGGCCCCTCGCGATCGCACATCCCGCTGCGCCAGCGGCAATCTTTCACCGCAAGCGATTCGCAGTTGCAGTTCGACCAGATCGAGGCCGGTTATCATCTCCGTGACCGGATGCTCGACCTGAAGGCGCGTGTTCATTTCGAGGAACCAGGCATCGCCGCGATCGGCGTCGACGAGGAATTCGACCGTGCCGAGCGAGTCATAGTTGATCGCGCGTCCCAGGCGCATCGCGGCGTCGAAAATCTTCTCGCGGATCGCCGGATCGAGATGAGCGGCTGGCGCTTCCTCGACCAGCTTCTGATAGTTCCGCTGGATCGAACACTCGCGCTCGAACAGATGAATCAGGTTGCCGTGACGGTCGCCCGCGAGCTGCACTTCGATATGGCGCGGCCGCGCGATTAGCTTCTCGATCAGCACCTCGTCGTTGGCGAAAGCGGCGAAGGCTTCGCGCTTGACCAGTTCGAGCGCGCGCGCGAATCCGGCCTCGTCGTCGACGCGGCGCATCCCCTTTCCGCCGCCTCCCGCATTCGCCTTGATAACGACCGGAAAGCCGATCGCCTTCGCTTCATCCAGCAGCCAGCGCGGGTCCTGGCTCTCACCGTCGTAACCGGGCACGCACGCGACGCGCGCGTCGCGCGCGATTTGTCTCGAACCGGCCTTCGAGCCCATCAACTCGATGCACGATGCCGACGGACCCACCCAGATGAGCCCGTGCTTCGCGCACAGCTCCGGCAGAATCGTCTTCTCGGCGAGGAAACCGTATCCGGGATGAATCGCTTCGGCGCCAGTGGAAATCGCCGCTTCGACGATAGCGCCGGCGTTCAGGTAGCTGGCGCTCGCCTCGGCGGCGCCGATATAGCGGCCCTGATCGGCCATCGCGACATGACGCGCGTTCGCGTCGGCCGCGGAGAAAACCGCGACGGTACGAATCCCGAGGCGGCGGCAAGTGCGAATGATGCGGCATGCGATCTCGCCGCGATTCGCTATGAGCAGGGATCTGATCATCGCGGCTCAGCGTCACATCCGGAAGACCGGCGTGAATCCCGCGGCGCGCGGCGACGGCGCAGCCGCCAGCGCGAGGCAGAGCCCGATCACGTCGCGCGTGTCCTCGGGCTCGATGATTCCGTCGTCCCACAGGCGCGCGGTTGCGTAAAACGGATCGCTTTGCTCGGTGAATTGGCGCCGGGTCTCGGCGGCCAGCGCGTCGAGTTCGGCTGGCGAGACTTCGCCGCGCACCAGGCTCTGGCGGCGCAAGTCGGTGAGCACCGTCGTCGCGATTTCCGGACTCATGGTCGCGATCCGCGCCGTCGGCCACGAGAACAGAAATCGCGGACCGAAGCCGCGGCCGCACATCCCGTAGTTGCCCGCGCCGTAAGAGCCGCCGATGATAACCGTGAAACGCGGCACGCGCGCGGTCGAAACCGCGTACACGAGCTTGGCGCTGTGCCGCGCGATACCGCCGCGCTCGGCTTCGGTGCCGACCATGAAGCCGGTGATGTTTTGCAGGAACAGAATCGGCACCTGGCGCTGATTGCACAGTTCGATGAAGTGGGCACCCTTCGCGGAGGAGTCGGAGAACAGCACGCCGTTGTTGGCCATGATCGCGACCGCGTGGCCGTGGATGCTGGCGGTGACGCAGACCAGCGTCGCTCCCCAATCGGGCTTGAAGTCCTGGAAGTCGCTGCCGTCGACGATTCGCGCGATCAACTCTCGCGCGTCGTAGGGCATCCGGGGATCTTCGCTGACGATTTCCGGAATTTCCGAAGCGGCATAAAGCGGCTGCGCCACAGGCGTTTGCTTCGTATCCGCGATCTTGAGGCGATTCAGCCGGGCGACGATATCGCGCACCTTGACCAGCGCCTCAGCCTCGTTCTCGACAATATAATCGGAGAGGCCGGAAACGCGCGTATGCATCTCGGCGCCGCCCAGAGCCTCGCTATCCGCGATCTCATTGATTGCGGCCTTCACGATCGGCGGCCCGCCGAGATGGATACGCGCGGTGCCGCGCACCATGATCACTTCGTCCGCGAGCGCCGGGATATAGGCGCCGCCCGCCGTGCAACTGCCGAACACCGCCGCGATCTGCGGCAGCCCGTCGGCTGACATCCGGCATTGATTATGAAAGGTGGTGCCGAAATGGCCCCAATCGGGAAAGACGCGATCCTGTTCCTGCAGGTACGCGCCGCCGCAATCCACCAGGTAGATGCAGGGAAGCCGGTTTTCCCACGCGACGTCCTGCGCGCGCACGTGCTTCTTGACCGTCTCGTGAAAAAACGAGCCGCCCTTCACGGTGGCGTCGTTGGCGATAATCATGCAAGCGACGCCTTCGATCACGCCGATGCCGGTGACGATACCGGCGGCGGGAACTTCGTTGTTGTAGAGACCCCAGGCCGCGAGCGGCGACAGTTCGAGGAAGGGACTCAGCGGATCGAGCAGCATCTCGATCCGCTCGCGCACCGGAATCTTGCCGCGCTCGCGATGGCGCCGCGTCATCGCTTCGCCGCCGCCCTGCGCGGCCGTCGCATGACGCTCGCGCAAGGCCGCGAGCAGCTTCTCGAAATGTGCGCGATTGCCAGCGAACTCCTTCGAGCGGATATCGATCCGGCTTGTGAAGCGTGCCATCGGGTTATGCCCTAAGCCTGCGAACGCGTGCGGCCGGCGCGATCGCGCCGCGGCGTCCCGGCGCGCCCGCTCCGCGTATCACAACGGTGCCGAGTTCCTTGGCCAACTGCTCGATCGTGCGCTTGCCGCCGAATCGGAACCATTCGAGCGATCCGTTCATCGCGCCGAACAGGAACAAGCGCAACAGCTTGAGGTCGGTGTCGGAACGCAACGCGCCACTGGCGGCGCATCGCCGCAGCAGGTCGTCCCAGAATTGCTCGTAGCGCTTGCGCAATGCGACCGACGCCTCGCGAATGCGCGGCGGCACCTGGCCGAAGATGCGCGTATTCGCCGAGGTATAATCGTGATGGCCGAGGAGCGAGCGCAGATGGGAGAAAATCGCGGTCCTGATCTGCGTCTCGCACGACGCCTCAGGCGGCAGGAGGCCGACGCTTCGCCGGACTTCGTCGAACACCGCGCCGACGCCGCGATCGAGGACCTCGATCACGATCTTTTCCTTGGACGGAAAATGATAGTAGAGGCTTCCGGGCTTCATGCCGCTGGCGGCGGCGATATCGCGCAGCGACGTCGCCGCGTAACCCTGCGTCCGGAACAGGCGTGCGGCGCAATCCAGCACGTGCTGGCGAGTATTGCCGCCGCGCTTGTGAGCAGCGGAACCTTTGGGCCCCCGCTTATCGCTTCCGGGCCGGCGTGCTTGGATCGCGGTCTGGTCGGATTCGCTCATCGTGCGGCCAGCGCGGCCTCGCTCCAACGTTCCTTGACTGTTCCCCCTATACCAGTCTAACGTTTGACCGGCAAGCGACGAATCGCCCTAATATCCGGCCCATTGTGAGGAAAATCAATGTCCGATAAGCCCCGAATAATCGCGACCGCTGATAACTCAATCCCCTGTCTGCGCGACGAACACAAGATGCTCCGCGATCAGGTGCGCCGCTTCATTCAGGAGCAGGTGAAGCCTCGCGCGCTCGAATGGGAGGAAGCGGGGATGGTGCCGCGCGAGATCCTGCGCCAGATGGGCGCGCTCGGCTTCTTCGGCATCCGCTATCCCGAACAATACGGCGGCATCGCGATGGACACGATCGCGACCGCGGTGCTGGCCGAAGAGCTGGGCCGCTCGACCTTCGGCGGATTCGCCGTCACCGTGCTGGTCCACACCGATATGGCGTCGCCGCATCTGATGCACGCGGGCAGCCCGGAACAGATGCGCCGCTGGATGCCGAAAATAATCAGCGGCGAATGCATCACGGCGATTGGCGTGACCGAGCCTGACGCCGGTTCCGACGTGGCGGCGATCCGGACCGTTGCCAAGCGCGACGGCGATTCCTACGTGCTCAACGGCACCAAGATCTTTATCACCAACGGCGTGCACGCGAATCTTTACTTCGTCGCGGCCAAGACCAACACCTCGGCGCGCGGTGCGCACGGCATATCGATAATAGCGGTCGAGAAGGGCACGCCCGGATTTTCGGTCGCGCGCGCGCTCGACAAGCACGGATGGCGAAGCTCGGACACCGCGGAGCTGGTGTTCGACAACTGCCGCGTGCCGATCGATCAGCGCATCGGCGAGGAGAACCGCGGCTTCTACTTGATCATGCGCAACTTCCAGAACGAGCGGCTGGTGCTGAGCGCGATGGCGATGGGCGAAGCGCAAAGCGCGATCGAGATCACGCTCGAATACGTGCGCAATCGCAAAGCCTTCGGCGGCGTGCTGTGGGACAAGCAGGCGATCCGGCAGCGGCTCGCGATGCTGGCGGCGAAGGTTGAGGCGGGGCGCCAGCTCGTCTATTCAGTGGCGTGCCTCGACGCGCAGAAGCTCGATTGCGTGAAGCAGGTATCGATGCTGAAAGCTTATTGCGCCGAGCTGACCAATCAGGTGGCCTACGATTGCCTCCAGTTCCACGGCGGGATGGGCTACATGCGCGAGAGCGCGATCGAGCGCATGGCGCGCGACGCCCGCATCCATCCGATCGGCGGCGGCGCCACCGAAGTGATGCTGGAAGAGGTCGCAAAGCGGATGTGACCTGACGCCGCGCGCATCATCGGCGCGGCGCTAAACCTTGTCCATCACCTCGGCGCGGAAGCGCTCGATCGCGGAATCATCCAGCGCCTTGAGCGGATGGCCGATCAGCGCGCGATCGACGCCGATTTCCGCTAGCCGGCGCACGTCGTCGGCGGTGAGCGGCTTGCCGGTGCGCAGGCTCAGCGTGATTTCGAGCGGCCGCGTGCGGCCCTGCGCGTGCTGATGCTCGCGCAGACGCTCGATCATCGTGCGCGCCTGTTCGTGGCTGTTCGCGATTCCGTACCATCCGTCGCCCATCCGCGCGGCGCGCTTGAGCGACGGCTCGGTGCTGCCGCCAAAGACGATCGGCGGATGCGGCTGCTGCACGGTCTTGGGCATGAACCTCATGCCCTCGGTCTGAACCATCTTTCCTTTATATAGCGGCTCGCTCTTGCTCCACAGCTCGATCATCAGTTCGAGATACTCGCGTGTGCGCAGCGCGCGGTCCTCGAACTTCATTCCCATCGCTTCGAATTCTTCCTTGAACCAGCCGACGCCGACGCCGAAGATGACGCGGCCCTGGCTCAGATGGTCTAGCGTCGCGACGGCCTTGGCGGTGGCGAACGCGTTGCGCATCGGCAGCACGAAGATTCCGGTCGCAAGCCGGATCTTGCTGGTCACGGCGGCGGCGTAAGTGAGCGCCATCAGCGGGTCGAGGAACGGCGCGTCGGGCGGTACCGGAAAGCGGCCGTCGGCGGAGTAGGGATAAGCGGACTCCGCGCGCACCGGCAGGATCACCTGATCGGCGATCCACACCGATTCGAACCCCATTGCTTCCGCCTTGCGCACGTCGGCGGCGATCGCATCGCCGCTAATTCTCGCGATAAAGGTGCCGTATTTCATCAGCGGATACCTCTTCGGAATTTCGAATCAGGCCAGGCTGTTCAGAAATTCGATCATCAGGCGATTCACTTCCGCGGGACGTTCCTGCTGAGTCCAGTGACCGGCGCTGGGCAGAAGGATCTTTCTGGTGAGGTTGGGGACGTTCTCTTCCATCGCGTCGAAAGCTTCGCGCCAGAAATCGATCACCGCGTCGCGGTCGCCCGCGATGAACAGCGTTGGCTGGCGGAGCCTGGCGCCGTCGAGAAAGGGCGTCAGCGCCCAGTCACGATCCACGTTGCGATAGTAATTGAGGGCGCCGGCGAAGCCTGTGCGCTCGAACTCCGCGGTGAAGAAGTCGATATCGGCGTCGGTCACGAAGCTCGGCTTCTTGAGCGCCGGTGGTATCACGGCAGCGCCGGGATCAATCACCGGCCGCCATCGTTCCTCGGGCGGCGGCTCGCCCGACGCGGTATACAGAGCGCGGATAATCGAGCCGCGCACGTCGGCCTCGAAGATCTTTTCCGAACCGGGAGTTCTGAAAATCTGCTGATAGAAAATCTTGCCGGGGAATGCGCGCTGCTCACATTCGCTCGGACTGATCGGGGCGCGCCGCAAGAACGGCACGCTCATCAGGATGACGGCGCGGAACAGGTCGGGGCGAAACAGCGCGGCGCATTGCGTGATCATCGCGCCCCAATCGTGGCCGGCGATTACGACCGGCTCGCCGCCGATCGCGTTGACCAATCCGACCAGGTCGCCGGTCAACTGGAAGATGTCGTAGGCCTCGACATCGCTGGGCCGGTCGGTCTGGCCGTAGCCGCGCAGGTCGGGAGCGATCGCGTGAAAGCCGGCGTCGGCGAGCGCGCGAATCTGATGCCGCCACGAGTACCACGACTCCGGGAATCCGTGGCACATGAGCACGTGCGGCCCCGCGCCCGCCTCGACGTAGTGCATCCGGATGCGATTGGTATCAACGAATCGATGCGCAAACTCGGCCATGGGGCTGCCTCCGATCAGAGCTAACGCGTGTGTGGCCGTGAGAAACGGCCGCGTGCTAGATGTTGCCGTGGGGCTCACAACCAACACCGCGCTTGGCGCGGCAAACTGTACTCGAAAGCGAGAGAATATGGAAAACGCGAATAATCCCGCAAGCCGCCTACATGAGATCCTGTCGAAACTCGTCCGCATTCCCAAGACGAATCCTTGTGCTATTTCTTTCGCAATGATTTTAGCGGTTCCGCCAAATAATGCTCTTCTGCTTTTTGAGCGAATTGCTCGCATGGCCGCGCTGGCTCAGCGGGCACGAGAACAGGTTCTCGCGTCAGGAGACCCGGATGTCGATTATTTCCTTAAATGGCTGCCACAGGTCGAGACAGCCTTTTCAACGCTTGCTCTGCCTGGAGCCCTAGCGGGGTTCACAGACCGAATCGACCCGGTGACATTGGAGAGGATTCAATTCTGCGGAATTATGCTGTCGCGCAGATCCCGTGAACCGCAACTGATCAAAGAAGAACTCGCGCATTTATCGCAGGAAATCGAGCAGATGATTGGAGAGGTGAAAGAGTCGCAAATCGATGAGGATGTGAGACGCTACATGCTTCGTCATCTGTCGCTGATTTCCGAGGCGCTTAGAGAATACGACCTTTTCGGCCCGGGCCGAATACAAGACGAAGTAGATGCTGCTGTTGGCTCGATCTGTTCCCACCAACCCGAAGCCAAGCGCGCGGGGGACAAGTATTGGGATCTGATAGTCAGAATCGGGAGTCTCGTGCAGACCGCAGCAGCCGGACTCTATATCGCCGATTTCTTGAAACTCATTCCGGGGCACTGAGCTGAGTCACGGCGAGCGCTTAGCATCCGCCAGCCCTCGCTTTCGCGGTTCTCCAGGCAAAGTTCGATCGCCTCGCGGATGTTGCGGAGCGCTTCTTCGCGCGTTCGGCCCTGGCTGATACAACCCGGAATGACCGGGCATTTGGCCACCAGATAGCCGTCCTCACCCGGCGTCAAAATGACCGGCAGTTCCATAGCGATATTGTTAGCACAGTGCCGGTTGAGCAGAATAGCGGAGACGCCGGAGTCGGCTAGCTAATGCGGATTTGCTTGATCAGTTCCGGCACGATTTCTTCCCACTTACCGACGATGCCGTAGTGAGCATATTGGAAGATCGGAGCGGCGGGGTCTTTGTTGATCGCAACGATCACCTTGGATTTGCGGCATCCGAGCAGATGCTGCGTGGCGCCCGAGATGCCGACCGCGACGTATAGCCGCGGCGCGACCGTCGTGCCGGTCAGCCCGACCTGGCGCTCCTGAGGCACCCACTGCTGATCGACCGCCTGCTTGGAGGCGCCCAGATGGCCGCCGAGTGCCTGGGCGAGTTCCTGAAGCTGGGTGAAGCCCGCAGCAGAGCCCATACCGCGACCGCCGCTGACAATCACTTCGGCCTGCTCGAGTTCCTCGACCACGCCGACCGGTCGGGTGATGCGCTCCTGAAAGACGAGTCGATCGCCGTCGGCGGCCGGGGCGACGGGCACGTCCACGATCTCGGCGGGCGCCGCGTCAGATGGCGGCAACGCGTCGACGCACTTCGGCCGCAGCGTTATCACCACCAACTGATCGGCGTAGGCCTCTTTGACTTTGATCTTGCCGCCGACCTGGCCGCGAGTGCATACGACTTTGCCGTCCTCGACCGCTACGGCTTCGCATCCGGGAGCCCACGGCGCGGTCATCGTGAAAGCAATCCTGGGCGCGAGGTCCGATCCCATCGGTGCGTGTGGGAGAATCACGACGCGCGGCGCGACGGCCTGGCAAAGCGCGACGGCTAACGCAGCGAAAGCCTCGGGATGGTATCCGGCGGCTTCGCATCCCGCGACGTTGTAAACGCGATGCGCGCCCGCGCCTCCCGCGGAGGCCGCGACTTCGGCCGGCGCGCGTCCGAATGTCAGCAGGCCGACGGCGCCTCCGAGGCCGTCCGCCATTTGACGGCC
This sequence comes from Binataceae bacterium (SeqCode), assembly GCA_050010455.1. Classification (GTDB taxonomy): domain Bacteria; phylum Desulfobacterota; class Binatia; order Binatales; family Binataceae; genus DATJOQ01. Next base: position 12,453 of record JBEKLA010000008.1, read on the forward strand.
GAGCGCGATCATCTCGCGAGTCGCCGAACTCATCGGATGACGGCCGCCGTCGGCGATCACCAGGACGCTATTGGACGCGGCGGTCATATGACTCTCTTCTCGCGGAGGCGGGACACGAGTCCGCCTACCAGCGCCTCGACCGTTTCTCCGCTGACGACGTCGCAATTGCCGGGCGCCGACGCGGTAGAACGACCGAGCAGAGTCGCCGGAGCCATCGGCGCGGCGGCGTCCAGCTCGCTAGCTTTCCATCGCTGGATAGGCTTCTTCCTGGCGGCCATCACTTTCATCACCGACGGATAGCGCGGCCGATTCGCTTCGGAAGAAACCGTCAGCAGAATCGGAGGCTTGCACGTGAAGACATCCTCACCGCCTTCGCACATGCGGCGGACGCGAAGCACGCCGTCAGCCATTTCGATATCGGTCACCAGGGTAAGGAACGGCATCCCGAGCATCTGGGCCAGGTACGGCCCGACCATCCCCGAGCCGGTGTCGGCCGCCTCGCGACCGCATAGAATCACGTCGAAACCGCCGAGACGGCGCACGGCCGCAGCCAGAATCGACGCGGTGGCCATACTATCCCACGCCCGATCGGCGTCCTCGATCAGCACGGCCTCGTCGCCGCCCAGCGCCAACGGATAACGCACGGTGCGCTCGGCCTCGGGCGGCCCGCAGCATATGGCGACGACTTTGCCGCCGCCACTTTCCTTGAGGCGCACCGCAGCTTCGGCTGCGTTTTCATCGAACAGGCTGGGCACCTGAGCCAGATTTGCGGTTTGCACCCGGCCGTCCGCGTCCAGCGTGTACTCTCCGTCGGGGTCAGGAACCTCCTTGATCAGAACGGCGATGTTAATGGCGCCAACTCCTTAATCGCTACGCCGCCGATTGATGGCCGACCTTGTAATCCGTCAGGCCGACCTTAGCCAGCCGTTCCTTCGTGGGTGCTCCGGTCTCCCGATTCCAGCCCGCCAAGGCGTAGTACTCGTCCAACATCCGGTTCAGATGGGGTCCGACTGCGCGGCCTGCGCCCGGACCGGCTTCGACGCGCTCAAGCAGTCGCGGCGCGATATCCATTTCGAATTCCGGCTTGAAGCCTCGCGCCATCGCAAACAGCCGCATCAGGTTCACGACGCGCTCGCCCATCAGCATCGCCTCTTCGGCATCGATATTGAAGCCGGTCGCCTGAGAGACGGCCAAGGGTTCCAGCCAGACGCTGTCCCTTACGCCAAAGCTAGCGAACCAACACTCGCCGGTGCAGTCGGTCCACATCTTCTTGAGCTGGCTGCGATAGCCGCTGTTTGCCTTGCCGTCGACCGAGGCGAAATCCAGCGGCTTGGGATCGAGATCGGGCTCGTGCGCTGATTCCATGAAGAAGCCCTGCCAGGTGGGGCCGGCTCCGGACACTATCTCCCCTAACAGTGGGCCCATCCCGATAGCGCGCAGGTCGTGGTCGTTATGGCCCACTCCCTTGATATGCATGATCATATCGTGTGAGCCACGGCCAAGTTGGTCGCAGGCCTTTTTGAATCCCTGGGCCAGAATCGCTCCGAGGCCCTCGCGGTTCAGCATCTGAAAGAACAGCTCGCGGGCGGCCTCGTCGTTGCCCCACTCGAGCCTGAGCCCGCGAGTTTCCTCTTCGGTCAGGAGGCCCTTTTCGTACATCTCGAAACACATAGCGATCAGATGGCCGGCATCGCACGGGTCGCAACCCATCGCGTCATAGAAGTTGGCCATCGCGAGGCACGTGCCGGGGTCTTCGATGCCGATCTCGGTGGCGCCGCCCTCGATATTCTCGGGGCCGAATCCCGAGGCGCGAGTGCCGGCGCAAGGGCCGGTGGTGATGATCGTATCGTGGTGGCACTTCATGTCGCATTCCCAGGAGCCAACCGCGGTGATCTTCCATTTCGCGGCATCTTTGGCCCAGCGCTCGCCCCATTCGACCTGCTTGCCGCCGTTATCCTGGAAATTGTTGAACGGAACCCATCCTGACTGAGCCAACATCGGTGTGCTTACCACCGCCGGTTCCTTGAAAAAGGCGCGGAAGCCCTGGTACCCGACGGTCTGGTACTCGGTGATGCGCTCGCGCCATTTCTGGCAAGTGTCGAGGAAGCCCTGCAGATCGTGAATCGGCACCGGCTTGGTGCCGCGCACCGCGATCGCCTTCAGCTTCTTGAAACCGAAAGAAACTCCGCAACTGCCCTTATTGGCGCCGTAGGCGCGATCCGCACGAACCGACGCGCCCATCAGCAGCTTCTCGCCGGCCGGCCCGATACAGGCGACGCTGATGTTGTCCGGATCTTTGTGGTCGGCCGCGATCGTCTCCTGGGTCTCAAAAGTATCCATGCCCCAGTACTTGCTGGCGTCGCGCAACTCGACGTGGTCGTCATCGATCCACAGATAAACCGGCTTGGCGGCTTTGCCGCGGAAGATGATCCCGTCGTAACCGGCGTGCTTCAGGCGTGCGCCGAAGTAGCCATGACCCTGCGAGCAGGTCGGATGGTACTCCAGGTGCGGATTGAGGGTGATAACCTTCCAATCCGACGAGCTGGGAGCCTTGGTGCCGGTGAGCGGCCCGGTCATGATGAAGATCGGCGTATCGGGGTCCGAGGCCTTCGAGTCCGGGCGGATATTCTGGCAGAGCAGGTGCAGCGCCAGGCCAGTGCCCCCCAGGAAAGTCCGCAGGACTTTTTCGTCCGGTAGCGGGCTTTTCTTCACCGTGCCTTGGGTAAGATCGACTTCCAGTAAAGTTCCGCAAAAGCCTCCGGGCATCTTCTTAGCCTCCCTGCGATATGATGGCGTGGCTGTCTTCGCCTTGAACTCACATTCGAAGCAGCCAAAAGTACTAATAGACCCGCATCAGCATGCCGCGTGCCATCCGCCGATTCTCTTGACCCCACAAAACCGCGCCGCAAGCTTGAAATAAAGAGCTTTCCTTACAGAATGCCGCCGTTCGATATGTATCGAATCGTCCCACATGGTTCTTTCGGCTGCATACGATTCGCACGAAGACGCCTTTGCCAAAAAAACAGTGACGACTCGCGTGAACGAGTCGTCGCCGCTATGAGTGAGAGCCGTTTCCTGAGAGGCGGCGGGCCTTGGATAATCCCGGGCCCCTATTTCACAAGACCCGCGTCGTCGGATGCTTGTGCAGGATGGTCACTGTGCTCGCTTGAGGGCCCTCGGCTCCTAGTTCTTCGACAAAGTGTACATCCGAACCGATTTTCAGATGGTCGAAACCGGGTTCCAGTACGCTGTTACGATGGAAGTAGACCTCACGGCCGTCGGCCGTCTCCAGGAAGCCGTAGCCGTCTTGCGGCAATAGCTTGATCACGCGGGCAAGCGGCGGAGCTTCGTGGGTCTTGACGTCGCCGCGCTGCGCGCGCGCGTGATCTTCCAGCCTCCTGCGCGCCGCATCAAACGCCTCGCGAATCGCCGCGGCGAGATTCTCTTCCTTCTGGCGATTCACTACCAGTTCCGTTCCCGGCAGGGTCAGATCGATGCGGACGTTGTAGGGGCCTCCCTTGCGATGATGGTAGACGGGAGCCTCGATGACTACCTCACATCCGACGATTCCGTTGTGGTAGTTGTCGAGCTTGGCAACCTTTTGTCGAATCTCGGTGTCGAATGCTTCGGATAGGGTGAAATCGCGTGATGTTATCTTTAGGGGACGCTGCATAAACTCCTTACCTGACGAAGACCACAGTGGGCAGAGTGCCTTTAGGGGCACTTCCGCCGCAACATATCGCTGTCTTAGGCCAAATGCACAGTGGTGCGCAAACTCGCCCTTCGCATTTGCCTCCAATCGCCATCAAGCCCTCCACGTTTATCGAAAGCTTGCCTCCGTGGCTAACCCGTCAAGCGAGGCGTTCGAAGCCGGGAAACAGCTGCCGGCCCTATTTCTTTTCGGCCTCCACCTTCTTTTCCGCCTCCACTTCGAGCGGAATCTTCTTGGCCTCCACCTCCTTCGCGAGCGGTATGGTTACCTCGATCACGCCGTTCTTGAAATTCGCTTTGACCTTGTCGGTGGCCGCTCCCTCCGGCAGGCTCATCCGCCGCTCGAAGGATCCATAGGATACCTCGCGGCGCAGATAGTCCTTATCCTTGACCTCCTTCTCGCTCTTACGCTCGCCCTTGATCGTGAGAATGTTGTGCAGGACACTCACTTCGAGGTCCTTGGGATCGAGCCCGGGTACGTCGGCGCGCACCACCAAGTTGCCGCCCTTGACGAAGCTTTCAATCGGCGGGGCGAATGCTTCGGTTTCTTCAAACTCCTCGAACAAGCGCGGAAAACGGAAGTCCCAGGCCCGCGCCAGCCGTTCGAGGTCCCTAAATGGTCTCCTCTGCATTAGTGCTCCCATTGTCTTATCTCCTCTGATCTTCAGAATGATCAGTAATTCGCTAAAAGCACTCTAAAATCAGTCAACCAGTCAACTACGATGTTAATCAGCTATAGATAGGCGGGCAAAACGAGTGCCAAAAGAAGCCTCCAAACTGCGCTGTATTTATGGGCTGACACTCGCGAATGTAGCGTCAATGGGTGGAGCGGAATCGCTCCACTGAGGCGATCCTGCCCCACACGTGTCAAGATGGTTAGCTACATTCGAGTTTGAGGCAGACCAACGCTACGAACGCGGTGGCGACTCGCTCGCGGGATGAATTGTCTCAGTCTGCGCGGCCGCAGCCCGACGGCGATGGGCCGCGTCGAGAAGTTCGGTAACCTCTGTGTCAGAAGTTTGCCCGAAGTCTTCATAAAACTCGCCGACAGCGGCAAAGAACTCTGGCGTACTCAAGCAGACTACGTCGTCCACCTCGCGGCGCAGGGAATCGATGGTTTCACCCGGCGCCACCGGCACGGCCAACACCAGCCGCTTCGGGTTGCTTCGGCGAACCCCCCTGAGCGCCGCGCGTATCGAGGCGCCGGTCGCGATTCCGTCATCGATAACGATTACCGTCTGTCCCTCGAGCTTTTGCGCCTCGCGTCCTCCGCGATAAGCCTCCTGGCGGCGCCGGATTTCCTTTAGTTGCCGGGCAACCTCGCGATCGAGGTAGTCCTGGCTGACCGCAAGCTCAGCCACAATTTCTTCGTTGAGCACGCCCTGCGGATGGTCGCCGTCAACGACGGCTCCAATCCCGAGTTCGGGCTGGCCGGGTGCGCCCAATTTTCGCACCACGACGATATCCAGCGGCGCGTCTAGCGCGATCGCGACTTCGTAGGCGACCGGCACTCCGCCGCGCGGAATCCCCAATATCACGGGATTTTCTGCCTTATACTTGAGCAGCGCCACCCCGAGCTTCTTTCCGGCTTCCTTCCGATCTCGAAACATCGCTTATCGCTGCCTTTCGGCAACGCTCCCGCGCAGATACGCCTTGAACCAATCGCGTGCCAGACGCGCCGCCTCTTCGAGAGTGCCGGGCTCTTCGAAAAGATGAGTTGCGCCGCGAACTATTCTAAGTTCCTTGACGCAGGTGAGACGCTCGAAAGCTTCCTCGTTGAGCTCGATGACCCCGCTATCGTTGCCGCCCACGATCAGCAGAGTAGGTGCCTTTACCCTTGGAAGCGCCGGCCCCGCGAGGTCGGGACGGCCGCCGCGCGAAACTACTGCGGCGATAGTTTCGTCGGCCGCAGCCGCGACCAGCGCCGCCGCCGCGCCGGTGCTCGCGCCGAAGTAGCCGATAGCGAGTCCGCGTGCCAACTCGAGACGCCTGGCCCAATGAGTCGCCGCCTGCAAACGACTCGCGAGAAACTCGATATCGAAGACGTTATCGCGATCGGAGGCTTCTTCTTCGGATAGGAGGTCGAAAAGCAGCGTACCGATACCCGCTTCGCGCACGACCCGCGCTACGTAGCTATTGCGCGGACTCAGGCGGCTGCTGCCGCTGCCATGAGCGAATAGAACCAGCCCGGCAGCGCCGGGAGGCACCTCCAGCAGCGCCTCCAGCTCCGTGCGGCCGACCGCTATCGATGAAACCTGCGCCTTCACGCCGCAATACGGCGCAAGCTTCGTGCCGCTCCTTTATGCCGTCGCCTATGCCGTCGCGCGGTTAGCCAGGCTACACTTTAGCGCCATTTGCCGCACGCCGGAATGGCACGGTAGCCGCGATCGCTTGAGAGAACCGGGCCTTGAAGGCCTCGGGCGAGAGCTTGGTTTCTCGCGCGAGCCTGGAGAGCGTTGGTTCCTCGAGGTCTTCCGCTTCGAGCCGGATCATGTAGGAGCGGGCCACCTGATACGATTCCGCGCTTACGTCGACGCGCCGGGTGCTGATGTGGTTGGTGGCCGGGTCGATCAGTTCGTCCAGCTTGAGCGGCTTGATACGGCCATTGGCGATCGCGATCATCGCGCCCGATCCGCCATCCAGCAGATAGCGCACCGCACCATAGCCGAGCGTGCGCGTGTAGTCGATGTCGAACGGCACCGGCCTGGCGCATCGCAGCTCGTACCCGATCTCCTTGTTCACCACCGTCATTTGGATGCCGAGTCCGGCCAGAGCCTCCCGCACGCTGTCGCGCAGAAACAACCCGAGCGGAATCTCTCCGAGGCGGCGATGGCCATAAGCGTCGCGCTCGACATTATCCGCGTTCGGCAGCGAGGCAGGATCAACCAGCCCGGCGATACCTTCGGCGATAATTGCCACGCCGTTATCACTTCCGAAGGCCCATCGCTTGATTATCGCACCCGCGATCAGATCGACTACCGTGCGCAACTCGACCTTGGGATCCCTGAATTCTTCCGGAATCAGCGCCAACGTCGCGCCAGCGGCCTTGCACATCCCTAGCGCGAGCGCGCCTGAAGTTCTCCCCATCGTAACCACCGTGTACCAGCGCGCGGTGGTGCGCGCATCCTCCATCAGGGATTCGATCAGGGTGGTGCCGGCCGAGCGCGCACTTTCGAAACCAAAGGTGGGAAGATTTTCGGGCAGGGGCAGATCGTTATCGATGGTCTTCGGTACCGTTGCGACGCTGATGCGATTCCCGGCGCGCTCGGCGATCCTGGCCGCGGCCGAAGTGGTGTCGTCGCCCCCGATGCATACCAGGTAGCGTATCGAAAGCGATTCCAGCGCGCGGATCGTGTTGTCGAGGGTTTCCTGTTGACGCGCGGGATTGGTGCGCGAGGTGCCAAGAATCGACCCGCCGGTGAAATGAATCCGGCTCACGTCGGGAATGTGCAACTCGATCGCGTGCGACGCGTCGCCGCGCGCCAGCCAGTAGTAACCTTGCGGGATGCCGATGACCCGCAGTCCTGAATCGATCGCCTCGATGGTGGCTGCGGCAATAACCCCGTTGATTCCTGGGGCGGGCCCGCCGCCGACCAGGATCCCCAATGTTTGCTTTTCTGCCATAACTCTCCACGCTTTACGTCTGGCCGCTGCGCGGCCGAATTTGCGCTATCGCGCCGATCCATCACCCTCTCTAGACAAGCAAAAATCTCGTCGAATCGCGAGAACGTCCGGAAACCAAACCGTAACAATCGCGCTCTTGTCTTCGATTATTAAGAAAAGATTCGAACGAGGATGGTTCGGGCAAGTCGCGGACGCCTTGCCCAAGCCATTCACTGCCGCCACGCCGCGAGGCGGCGTGTCACCTTCCATCCGGGCTGGACGAATCTCACGACGCGGAAATCGCCGCGATTGCCCGAGCGCTCAGGTGAGCAGATTGAGAAGATTCAGCGCGTTATTCGTTTGGGAGGTCTGGGAGCCGTTGCTATTCGTGCTGTTAGAACTGCTGGAACTGTTCAACAGACTCTCCGTCGCAGGGTTGCTGCTCGAGGCACTCTGAACCCAACCGCCGCCGCCGCCGTGATGATGATGGTGGGCGTGCATCCCCTGGAGCGCTTGGGCCGCATCCTGCTGAAGCGTCGTGAACGCTTGCTGGGCCGATTGCAGATTACCTGACTGAAGCGCTTGTCCCAGCGCGGCGAAATCCGACGCCAACTGACTGGTGCTGCTCGAGTTGGTGCTACTCGAGGAGCTCTGCGACGTCGAGTTCTGCATCAGAGCGGCCAGCGAATTGTACGCCTGCTGTGCCGACGACAAATTGCCTGACTGCAACGCCGAAGCCAGCTGCGCGAAAAGGCTAAAAGGGTTGTTTTGCGAGCTGCTGGACGTCGAGGATTCGACAGTCGGAAGGCTCGCACCAACCGAAGTTATGCCGGATACGGACATTTTGGACCTCGCTTGCTTGCGGGCGTATGCCGCCCGGTTTCCGGCGTAACAAGCAAGCCATATACCCGGATCGACGCGGCAACCATCGCCGATTCGCAGGAATGTTCGACCACGTGCCCACGAGAGCTTGATTATCCTCAAGCGCGTCGTAACCACTCGCCCGCAGTCGATTCCGCACAGGGGCGACGTTGCGGATCGTCGCGATGTGTCGCGAATCTGCTACACGTCGCCGCGACGATCCCAAGCTAGACACACGCTCAAGAGGGCATGATCTTCAGAGATGTTTCTCGATCAAACCGGCGCCAGGACGCGCCGGCTTCGACCAATCGATTAGTGAACGAGGCGGATGGTCCAGAAGTCGTCGGACAGGCTCGCCTGAGTGAGGTAAGCGTAGGGCAGGGTGAAATATCCCTGCATCCCCCAGCCGGTTCCCCACGAGTTGCGGCAGATGAACCATTGCTGCGCATCGTCGTATCCGACCGCCGACACCGCATGGCCGCCCAAGACCTGCTCGCCCGCGGCCGGCATCGGCGCATGACCGCTCTGCGCGACGGCGTCATCTTCGAAGCTCTTGTAAACCGTGAACCCGAACACGAAAGGATAACCCGACGCGAGGCATCCCTTCATCTGGTTCAGATCCTGAACCATCCTCTGATACAGGACGACCTTGTGCTGGATGGCCTGCTGGTAGCACGAATTGGGCGGCTGGTCGGTGAATTTCGCGATGTCATACGGCCACAGCGTCTCGGGGCAATCGCCCTGCGTGGCAACGCTCTTGATACCGTCGCGAATCATGGCGCCGCTGTCGGAATCGACGGTGCCCTCGATCGCGCGCTCGTTGTAATAGATGAAAAGTCGCGAGGGCGTGTAGATCGGAACGCTCTGTTTCACGAGGTCGAATTCAACCGCGCCCGCGATAGCGTTGGCGGTGCAACTGCCGAGGTCCCCCTGGTCGTACACGGGCGGACATTTCGGTCTCAGGTCGACGCTCGGTGGAAGCGCTTGCAAATACTGTATTGGTGCGGCGTAGAGAAGATCGCGATGGTCGGGAAGGTCAGGAATCCATCCGTAGCGCCGAATCTTGTGAGCCATGATATTTTCCCCCTTGGTTTGTGAAAATTTCGATTGAGTTACGCTTCGCCTGGTCGGTAGCGCGTGATGCGCTGGCGTTCGCTAACCGGCTTGGAGTGGTTGGGAGCGCCGGTCGCCCGAACTCTACAAAGAGTAGAGAACGCGGATCAACTTATTTTTTGAGAATCGGGCGAAGCGCTGGTCGCGCGGTGTCGCCGCTATCGAGAATCGGCTTGGTGGCGAGCCGCTTTTGCGTGCGGACGGCCCATCGATTCGAACGTCTTGAGCGCGACGTCGAGCAGGACGGCGCGGCTGTGGCGCGCGCCGCCGCCGTCTTGATTATGAAAATCCCACGCCCTTCCGCCGACCGCGTCGGAGGCGTAGAAAAGCGCGCCGACCTCGATCTTGCGAAACCGTCCCACCGCGAACATCGCCGCCGCTTCCATCTCGACGCAAATCGCGCGGTCGCGAAGCCGCATCCGTGCGATCTTGTCGCGCGTCTCGCGATAGAACGCGTCGGTGGTCCAGGTCGTGCCCGTGCGATGGGGATATTCGATACGATCAAGAGTCTCACGCAACGCGGCCTGCATCGATCGCGACGGCTGCACGAAGCGCGCCGCCGGCAGGTAATGATACGAGGTCCCTTCCTCGCGAATTGCGCGCGTGGCGACGATAAGATCGCCGCGGCGAATCGACGGGTCGATCACTCCGACCGTGCCGGTGATAATAATCCGCTTGGCGCCCAAGGCAATCAGCCGCTCCATCCCGGCCGCGGCAACCGGCGCACCCATCCCGAGCTTCGCGTATCCGTAGCGACGCCCGCCGTGCTCGAAGATCAGCGCGGCCCGCGATCTCCGGGTGTGATCTATTCCCTCGACCTGATCGCCACCCGCATCCGCGCCTTGGGATTTCCCTTCGGACCCCCACAGCGATCCCGGACTATAAATCGCGTGAGCGGCCGGATAGCGGCGGATTATCTCGATCGTCAGCCGATCCATGAACGAGCAGATCCAATGCTCGGGAATCGCGGCGGGATAGTGCGAGCCGCCGAAGCCTTGTTCGAGCGCGACGACTTCGAGCGGATTGATTATTTCGCGATCGCCGCGCGCAGGCGTTTCGATCCACGCCGTTCGCGCGCTCTCGGACGGCCCGCGCCGCTTCGTCGCTTTGGAGTTCCTAGCTGTCAAACGTCACCGCAACCTTGAGCGCTTCCGGATTCTGCGCGGCCGCGAACGCGTCGCCGATACGCGCCAGCGGGAAGCTGTGGGTCACCAGGTCGCGCGCGGAGAGCACGCCGCGTTCGATGAGGCTCAGCGCGTAGCGCGTATCGTCGGGCCCGCACGAATAGCTGGGAACCATCCGCACCTCGTTGAAGTAGAGATCGCTCGGATTGATCGTCATCTCTTCTCCCGGCGGCGTCGAGGTGAACTGCACAATCGTCGCACCGCCGGCGGCGGCGGCGATACCGGCCGCAATCGCCTTGACCGTGCCCGGGCCCACAATCACGACGTCGGCCATCGCGCCCTTGGTCACCTCGCGCACCTGCGCCGCCAGATCATCGCCCGATACGACCAGCCCGAAGTCGGCGCCGAGTTCGCGCGCACGCGCCGCGCGCTTCTCGAAGAGATCGGCGCCTATCACCAGGCCCGCTCCCAGATGGCGCGCCAGCCGCACATGCATCATGCCCATGATGCCGAGCCCGATAATCAGGATCGATTCGCCCGGCTTCAGCCCCGACCTGCGAATCGACTTGACCACGCACGCCGCCGGTTCGATCAGCACTCCGTCGAGGTCGCTGACGCTGTCGGGCAGCTTCAGCGTATCGCGCAGGTTGATCGCGCCGGCGCGGAAATATTCCGCCATCCCGCCCGGCACGATTTTGCTCTCGCGCCAGGTCCGGCACTGGACGTATTCGCCGCGCCGGCAGGCGTGGCACTCCAGGCACGGCGCGTGATGATGCACGAACACGCGCTCGCCGGCGCGAAAGCCGGTCGCGTCGCGGCCGGCCTCCTCGATGATCCCGACCGGTTCGTGGCCCAGCACCAGCGGCGCCTTGCGCCGCAAGTACCACGGCATGATATCGCCGGTGCAGATGCCGCAGGCGCGGGTGCGCACCAGGATTTCCGCCGGACCGATCTCGGGCCGGGCCTCGTGCTCGACGCGGATATCGCCAAAATCATAGAGCCGTGCAACGCGCATCATGGTCAGAAAACTGTGGGTTTCATCACGCGGATTGTCAATGCCTGGTCAAAAGGGCGCGGCCACAACCTCCGAAAGGGCATGCGGCCGCGATTCATGCATGTTAGGTTACCAGTATGCCTCCTCCACATTCACTGCCCGTAGCCGCCGACGTGATAATCGAGCTCGACGGAAGTATCGTTCTGATCGAGCGCAGGAACTTTCCCTTCGGATGGGCGATTCCGGGCGGCTTCGTCGATATCGGCGAGGCGGTCGAAACGGCCGCGGTGCGCGAGGCGCTTGAAGAGACTTCGCTCAAGGTCGAGCTGCGCGCGCTGCTCGGCATTTACTCGCGCCCCGGCCGCGATCCTCGGGGCCAGACCGTGACCGCCGTCTATATCGGACGTGGCCACGGCGCTCCGAAAGCCGACGACGACGCCAGGAATCTCGCGCTGTTTGCGCCCGATCGGCTGCCGTCGCCGCTGGCCTTCGATCACGCCGAGATACTCGCCGATTACCTGCGTTTTATCCGCAGCGGCGAGTATCCAGCGCCGTGGCGCCGCGCCTAGGCCCCCGGCGCACAGGCTGCCATTCCGAGCGAGGCTTCCGAGCGAGGAATCCCGGGGGCGGACGTTCGGGATTTCTCGCTTCGCCAAGCCTTCGCTCGAAATGACAAATGACAGAAGAGCAATCGCAGGACTCTCGCGACGGCGGCGCGGTTCAGGATTTCAGGGTTCGGACGGCAGCGTCGATACGCTTGAAGGCCTCTTCGAGATTCGCTCGCGACGTCGCGTAAGAGATGCGCACGTGCTTGGGCGCGCCGAAATCGTTGCCGCCCACCAGCGCGACCTTCGCCTCTTCGAGTAGAAACGCCGCAACCTGATCGCCGTCGCCGAGCGTGCCGCCCGACCACTTCTTGCCGAGCAGTTCCGAGACGTTGGGGAAGGCATAGAAGGCGCCTTGGGGGACGTTGGCGAGCTTGAAGCCCGGGATCGAACGCAGCCGCTCGGCTACGAGCTGGTTGCGCGCGCCGAACTCCTTGACCATCGCGTGAACTTCGTCCTGCGGGCCGTTGAGCGCTTCGATCGCCGCCGCCTGCGCGATCGAATTCGGATTTCCGCTGTTCTGCCCCTGCAGGCGCGAGGCCGCGCCGATCACTTCGGCCGGACCCGCCGCGAAGCCGATCCGCCATCCGGTCATCGCATAGGTCTTCGACAGCGAGTTCACGATAATGCCGGTGGCCTTAAGCCGCGGCTCGATCACGAACAGATGCGGCGGAGGGTTGACGTAGATGATGTGCTCGTAGACGCCGTCGAAGATAACCCACAGACCCGCTTCGAGCAGCACCTTGGCGAGTTCGCGCAGGTTCTCGGCGCCCGCCACCGCTCCGGTCGGATTACAGGGCGAGTTCAGGATGATACCGCGGGTGTTCGGCGTCAGCGCGCGGCGCAGTTCCGCGGCGGTCAGTTGAAAGCCTTCGTTCTCGCGCGTCGGCAACAGCTTCACCTCGGCGCCGCTCAGCCGCACCATCTCGGCGAAGCTCACCCACGCGGGCGTCGGGATGATCACCTCGTCGCCCTCGTCGAACAGGCTCGCGATAATATTGCAGGCCGCCTGCTTGCCGCCGGCCGCCGCCATGACCTCGGTCGGTTTGTAGTCCAGGTCGTTGTCGCGCTTGAACTTGGCGCAAATCGCCTGCTTGAGGTCGCGCACGCCGCCGGCCGGCGTGTACTTCGTCATCCCCGCGGCCATCGCCTTGCGCGCGGCTTCCTTGATGTGCTCGGGAGTGTCGAAGTCGGGTTCGCCCGCCGCCAATGAGATAACATCAACGCCCGCTTGCTTTAGTTCGGTCGCACGGGCTTCCGCCGCCAGCGTGGCCGACGGCTTGAGCGCGGCGATTCTTCGATTAAGTTTCAACATGCCTACCGCCTGATTCGAGAGATGACACAAACTTTATTCGTGAAGAGGCCAAGAGGAAACAGTGCGGACGCGTCCAACGGAAGATGAACCGGGCAAACCTCAGTCAAGCTTGAGCTTCAGCCGCAGCCGCCGCATCACCGATTCCGGCACCAGCCCGGGCAATCGCTGGCCATAGCTTGCAACCTCCTTGATCAGGCGCGAGGCCGAGAAGAACAGGGTCGGGTTGGCGAACAGGAAGATGGTTTCGATATGCGGCTTCATGTGCCGGTTCATCTGGGTCATCTGGAATTCATACTCGAAGTCGGTCACGGCACGCAGGCTGCGGATCAGCACGGCGGCGCCGATACGCTCCGCGTAATCCACCGAAAGCCCGCTGAACTTGTCGACCCGCGCCGCAGGTTCGAGGTCGCGAATCGTCTCGTGGATCATCTCGACGCGCTCGTCGGCCGTGAACAGCGCGGAATCCTTGTGCGGATTGTAAGCCACCGCCACGATCACCTCGTCGAACAGCTCGACGCCGCGGCGGATGATATCGATGTGGCCGTTGTGGATCGGATCGAAGGTGCCGGGATAGACTGCGGTGCGGCGAAGGTTGCTGCGTTTTTGGCTAGTCATATTCTACGGCGTCAGGCCCCTTGGTCTATTTACGCGGCGCGCCGGTACAACACTATGCGATGGTCGCCCAGGGTGGCGACGCTGACGCGCTCCAGTCTTGAATCCTGCGGCGCGGGCTCGCGGCGCGATAGCTCTAGCACCACCCAGGCTCCGAATGCCAGCAAGTCGAGGTCGCAAAGTTGCGCCAGGATTGCGGCGCTAAGCCCCTTCTCATAGGGAGCGTCACATATTACCAAATCGAAGCGTACGCCGTCGCGGGCCAGTTCCACCAGCGCGCGGCGCGCGTCGAGGCAAAGCACGCGGCATCGCGGGATGAGCCCTAGGGCTTCGAGATTTTCCTTGATCACGGCCACAGCCGCACGGCTGGAATCGACAAAGACGGCGCTGTTGGCGCCGCGCGAGAGCGCTTCGATCCCAAGTGAACCGGTGCCGGCGAACAAATCGAGCACCGCGAGGCCGCTGAAATCGAGCCGGGCCGCCAGACGCGAGAAAATCGATTCCCGCACCCGCGCCGACGTCGGACGAGTAGCCATCCCGCGCGGTGCCTTGAGGCGCTGCCCATGCGCTTCCCCCGCGATCACTCTCATCGATAATGCTCCATCCGACGCCCCGCCGTTCCATGAAAAAAGCGGGAGGGCGCTCATCCACCCTCCCGCCAGTTCCTCGGATTCAGGCTGCCGATCAGACGCCGAAAATGTGGACGCCGATCGCGGCCGCCTCGTTGCGGACCATGCCGCCGGCGTTCTGGGTCATGCCGAGCTTGGCGTTGCGCACCTGGCGCTTGCCGGCCTCGCCGCGCAATTGCCAGAAGATCTCACAGATCTGCGCGACGCCGGTTGCGCCCACCGGATGGCCCTTGGCGAGCAGGCCGCCCGACGGATTGACCGGAATCCGGCCGGTGAGCTCGGTGACGCCCTCGTCGATTAGCTTGCCGCTTTCTCCGGGCTTGCACAGACCCAGCTCTTCGTAGATTTCCAGTTCCGCGAAAGCGGAGGCGTCGTGCAGTTCGATCACATTGAGATCCTTGGGGCCGATGCCAACGTTCTCGTAAGCCTTCGTGGAGGCACGCTCCACCACTTCGGGTTCGTCGCGGCCGTGGTCCTGTCCCGACAAAAGCACCGAAGTGAGGACCTTGACCGGCTTGGATGTGTATCGCGGGGCGACCGACGACGCGCACAGGATAGCGGCGGCAGCGCCGTCGCCTATCGGTGAGCACATCAGGCGCGTCAACGGCTCGGCTATCATCGGCGAATTCATCACGTCCTCGAGCGTGCAAACATCCTGGTACTGAGCGTGAGGATTGAGGCTGCCGTTGAAATGATTTTTCACCGCGACCCGCGCAATCTGTTCCTTGGTAGTCCCATACTTGCGCATATGCTCGCGCGCGCCGGCCGCGTAAAAATCCATGAACATCGAACGCGATTCACCCGCACCGCCCGCCTTGGGGGCCTCGCCGCGCGCGGCGCGTTCAGCCTTCAGCTTTTCCTGCTGTGCGTTCATCTCGGCGACCATCTTCTGCATCAGCTCGACGTCAACCGCCGATCCGATCGCCGCAAACGATTTCTTCTTGTCGACGTGGTAGAGCTTCTCCATCCCCAGCGCCAGCACGATGTCGTACATGCCCGAAGCCACGTACAGCCAGGCGAGATGGAACGCGGTCGCAGAGCTGGCGCAAGCGTTCTCGCAGTTAACGATCGGGATGCCGCCGATTCCCATCTCGCGCAGCACCACCTGCCCGCGCACGCACTCCTGGCCGGTGATCAATCCGGCCATCGCGTTGCCGACCACAGCAGCTTCGATCTGCTTCTGGTCCACCGCGGCCGAGGCCAGCGCGCTGTTGATCGCGTCGCGGCCGAGCACCTTCATGCTAGTGTCGATGTATTTACCGAACTTAACCATTCCCGCGCCGATCACTGATACGTCGCGCATAACGGCCTCCTCGAATTGAGATCGTTGATGGAGCCCTCGTGTTGACTATCCAGTATGGGAACGATAACCCATGTCGGCTAAGGGTGGCAAGTTGAGCATCCGCTGCGCAGAGTTGCGGTATCGGACCGAAATTGGAACGATGGTTCCTTTGGAGCCACGGTTGCGCTTGCCAGGAGACGCGTTATTCGCTACGTCTCATCAGATTTTGTCGAATTGGCTGACGACCAAGTGAAGGCCACTTTATGAGGGAATCGAATCTGCCTCAAATCGGATTTTCAGCGGAAGACCGCGCCGAATCGACCGCTAAACTAACCGACGAGTCCTGTATCCGTGGCGATTGAATTACTAATCGGAGCAGTTAAAGCGGTGGTGGTGCTGCTGCTGGTGTTGAACATCGCGGCGGTGCTGCTGTGGTTCGAGCGCAAGGGCAGCGCCCTGATGCAGGATCGTATCGGGGCTAATCGCGCCAACATATTCGGTGTCGGCAAGCGTTTGGGCCTGCCCAATTTTGGGCTGATCAACACGCTTTTGGCCGACTCCGTGAAGCTCTTCACCAAGGAAGACTTCGTGCCCGACGGCGCCGACAAGTTCCTCCACGGGCTGGCGCCGTTTCTAGCGCTGTTCCCGGTGCTGGTGACGTTCGCCGTGATTCCGTTCGGCGATTCGATCACGATCGCCGGCCGCAATATCGAGCTACAGGCGGCCAGCCTGAACGTGGCCGGACTTTATATCCTGGCAACGATCGGAGTTGGCGTTTACGGTGTCGCGCTGGCGGGATGGTCATCGAACAATCGATGGTCGCTGCTGGGCGGAATCCGCGCCACGGCCCAGATGATCTCGTACGAGCTGGCGATGGGCCTGGCGATCGTAGCGGTCGTTATCACTTACGGCACCTTGGACCTGCAGACTATCTGCCGGACGCAGGGCGGAGTGTGGTTCGGATGGCTGCCGCGCTGGGGCATCTTGTTGCAGCCCGTCGCCTTCCTGATGTTGATGACGGCGGGGATGGCCGAATCGAAGCGCGTGCCGTTTGATTTGCCCGAAGGCGAATCGGAGTTGGTCGCGGGCTATTTCGTCGAGTATTCGGGCAGCAAGCAGGCGGTCTTCATGCTGACCGACTTCGCCGAAGTGGTGCTCGTGGCGGTGCTGGTGACGACCTTCTTTTTCGGCGGCTGGCAGATACCGTATCTTTACCGCGACGGCTTTCACTTCCCGTGGGGGACGATCGTCGCGATGCCCAATCTGGTGGTGGCGATCCTCGGCGTGGTGGCCTTTATCGTCAAGGTGCTTGCGTTCTGTTGGCTGCAAATCGTAATCCGCTGGACGCTGCCGCGCTTTCGCTACGACCAGTTGATGCGTCTGGGATGGAAAGGCTTGCTGCCGCTGGGACTGGCCAACGTGGTGGTGACCGCAGTGGTAGTAGTTTTGGCGGGGGCTTAAGACGATGCCGCTGTGGTTATTCGCCTTCGTGGGCGCTCTCGCGGTGTTCTCCGCGTTGGGGGTCGTGCTGCAACGCAATCCCGTGCACAGCCTGATGTCGCTGGTGATGACGCTGCTGGCGATCGCGGTGCTGTTCATCGGCCTGGGCGCGGTAACGCTGGGCTTTCTGCAGGCGATCGTGTACGTCGGCGCGATCATGGTGCTGTTCCTGTTCGTTATCTGGCTGTTGAATATCCAGGCCCTGCCGGCCGACCGCACTCATCTGATGCTCAAGCTGTTCGGTACGATGGCGGCGGCCGCACTCGTCGCCGAGCTGCTCGTGTTTTTTGCGCAAGCGCCGACTATGCCGGCCGGGGCCAATCTGACGCCCGAGTACGGCTCGATCTCGCAGCTCGCAATGTCGCTCTTTTCCGATTATCTGGTGGCGTTCGAGGTTACCTCGGTGCTGTTGCTTGCGGCGGTGGCCGGCGCGGTCGCGCTGGCGCGCCGCGTGCCGCAAACGCCTGAAACGGGGGTCGCGCGGGCCGAGGGTGGCGCGGCCAGGTCCGAGGGCTGGTGATGGTTCCGAGCAGCTACTATTTGGGCCTAAGCGCCGTCGTGTTCACGATCGGTGTGGCGGGCGTGCTGGTCAGGCGCAATCTGATCGTGATGCTGATGTCGATCGAGCTGATGCTGAACGCGGTGAACCTGGCGTTCGTCGCATTCGGCAGCGCGCGCGGCTCGGTGGACGGCCAGGTAATCGTATTCTTCGTCATGACGGTGGCGGCGGCCGAAGCCGCGGTCGGACTGGCGATCATGATCGCGGTTTTCCGCAATCGCGAGACCCTCAACGCTGACGAGCTGAACCTGATGCGGTGGTGACGGATGGCAGTTGATTTCTTCCCGCTCGGATTGATCCTGCTGTTGCCCGCCGTGGGCGTGGTGTTCAACCTGTTCCTCGGCGCGAAGGTCGGACGCTCGGCGGTTAATGTGGTCGGACCCGGCGTGGTGTTCGCCGCCTTCGCGATCGCGCTGACAGCCTTCATCAAGCTGCTGAGCCTGCCCGAGGGCAGTTCGCTGAACTTCACGCTGTGGCCCTGGATTCAGGCCGGGAAATTCTCGGTTGACGTGTCGATCCGGATCGACGCGCTGTCGGGCGTGATGGTGCTGATTGTATCGGGCGTCGGTGCGCTGATTCACCTGTATTCGTGCGGATACATGGGCCACGACGACGACTACGCGCGATTCTTCACCTACATGAACCTGTTCATGCTCTCGATGCTGCTGCTGGTGCTGGCGGACAATCTGCTGCTGATGTTCGTCGGATGGGAGGGCGTGGGACTCTGCTCGTACCTGCTGATCTCGTTCTGGTACACGAATCCGGAATACGCCTATAACGGCCGCAAGGCATTCGTCGTCAATCGAATTGGTGACGCGGGCTTCATCCTCGGACTGCTGACGTTGTTCGCCGCGTTGTCCTCGCACGGAATCTGGACGCTCAAGTTCGCCGAGATGCGCGCCCATATGGATGTCGTTGCGCCGGCTGTCGCGACTGCCGCCGGATTGCTGTTGCTGCTCGGCGCGACCGGCAAATCGGCCCAGCTTCCGCTCTACGTATGGTTGCCGGACGCGATGGTCGGCCCGACCCCGGTCAGCGCGCTGATCCACGCCGCGACCATGGTTACGGCCGGCGTTTACATGGTCGCGCGGATGAGCTTCCTGTACCGGCTCACGCCGACCGCGATGGATGCGGTGGCCACGATCGGGGCGCTGACGGCGCTGTTTGCCGCCACGATCGCGCTGGTCCAGGCCGATATCAAGCGGGTGCTCGCCTATTCGACTATCAGCCAGCTCGGCTACATGTTCCTTGGCGTCGGTGTCGGAGCGTTTAGCGCCGGAATCTTCCACGTGATGACCCACGCGTTCTTCAAGGCGCTGCTGTTCCTGGGCGCGGGCTCGGTGATTCACGCGCTCGGCGGCGAGCAGGACATGAACAAGATGGGAGCGCTGCGCGACAAGCTTCCGATTACCTATGCGACGATGCTGATCGCGACGCTGGCGATCACCGCGATACCCGGCTTCTCGGGCTTTTTCTCCAAGGATGCGATTCTGGGCGCGGCGTTCACCTCGGGGCACACCGGGCTTTGGCTGATCGGCGTGATCACGGCAGGCCTGACCGGATTCTACATGTTCCGATGGTTCTTCATGACCTTCCACGGTAATTCGCGAGTCGAGCACGAGCGGCTCCATCATCTGCACGAGTCGCCCCCGGTGATGACGATCCCGCTGATGGTGCTGGCGGTGCTGGCGTTGGTCGGCGGTTGGGTCGGACTGCCCGAGGGTATGCTCTGGGGCAACGCGTTCGGGCGCTTCCTGGTCCCGTCGGTGGGCGAGTTCAAGCCGGTTATCGAGTTCAGCGAGTTGGCGCTCACCGTGATCAGCGTTGTGGTCTCGTTTGCCGGAATCGCTTTCGCTTACGTGATGTATATCCGCCGGCTGGGGCTGCCCGAGGAACTCGCGGCGCGCTCGAATTCGCTCTACCAGCTATTTCTCAACAAGTGGTACGTCGATCAGCTCTACAATCTGATCGTCACTCGGCCGCTGTTCTTTATCTCGCGCTACATACTCTGGCGCGGGGTTGATTCCTACGGGATCGAGGGGCTGGTCAACGGCGCGGGATTAACGGTCGAGACCGGCAGCGGTTTGGCCCGGCGCAGCGAGAGCGGCAACGTTCAGCATTACGCCTTCGTTTACCTGGTCGGCGCGATCGGAATCGCCGCCTATTACATTTACAGGTTGTGGCACTGATGGGCGCCTACTTACTCAGCGGGTTGATCTTCCTGCCGTTGCTCGGCGGGCTGTTCGTGCTGATGGTTTCGCCGAGCGGCCCCGAAACTGTTCACTCCGGTCCGCCCGCGCACGGGCATCCGGCGGGTCACGGCTCCGATGTCTGGCGGCCGGTGTGGCGCGCGGCTTTCATTTTTTCGCTGGCGCCGCTTGCGCTCAGCTTCTACCTGCTCGCGGCTTTCAACCCGTCCGATGGCGGATATCAATTCGTCGAGCGGTATCAGTGGATTCCGCAACTCGGCGTCTCGTACCATCTCGGCGTCGATGGAATCAGCCTGTTCCTGGTGGTGCTGACCACGATTCTGATCACGCTGTCGCTGGCCTACTCGGCCGGAGGCGATATCGAAAGCCGGCCGCGCGAGTTCTGCTTCTTCATGTTGTTGCTCGAGACCGGATTGCTGGGCGCGCTGCTCGCGATCGATCTGGTGCTGTTCTTCGTTTTCTGGGAACTGATGCTGTTCCCGATGTACTTCATGATCGGGATCTGGGGCCACGGCCGCAAACTCTACGCCGCTGTCAAATTCGTGCTGTTCACGATGTTCGGTTCGGCCCTGATGCTGGTAGCGATCATTTATCTCGGGCTTTCGCTGCACGCCTCCGGCAACCCGATCAGCTTCGATCTGCCCGATCTGTACAAGGCTTCGCTGAGCACCGCCGAGGCGCGGTGGCTGTTTGCCGCCTTCGCGCTCGCCTTCGCGATCAAAGTTCCGATGTGGCCGGTGCATACCTGGCTGCCCGATGCGCATACCGAGGCGCCAACCGCTGGTTCGGTGATCCTGGCGGGCGTGATGCTGAAAATGGGAACTTATGGGTTCCTGCGCTTCGCGATTCCGCTGTTTCCCGACGTCGCCGTCAGTGCCGCGCCGATCTTCATGGCGCTGGCTGTGATCGGGATCATTTATGGCGCATTGGTCGCGATGGTACAGCCCGACCTCAAGCGGCTGGTTGCCTACTCCTCGGTGAGCCATCTCGGCTTCGTGGTGTTGGGGATGTTCGCGCTCAATGCGCAGGGAATCGAGGGCGCGATCTATCAGATGCTGAATCACGGCCTTTCCACCGGCGGCCTGTTCCTGCTGGTCGGTATGATTTACCTGCGCCGCCACACCCGCGAGATCTCCGAGTTCGGCGGCCTGTGGCGCAGTGTGCCCGTGATGGCGGCCGTGTTCATGGTGGTGATGCTGTCGTCGATCGGACTGCCGGGACTTAACGGCTTCGTGGGCGAGTTCCTGATTCTGCTCGGCACTTACCTGCGCACCTGGCAAGCGGCGGCGTTCGCCGTGAGCGGAGTGATCCTCGGGGCGCTCTACATGATGTGGGCGTACGAGCGGGTGATGTTCGGTTCTATCACCAAGGCGATCAACGAGCACTTGCCTGACTTGAGCGCGCGCGAGGTGGCGGTGATGGTGCCGCTTATCGCGATGATGTTCCTGATGGGCTTCTACCCCAAGCCGTTGCTGAGCCGGATGGAGCCGTCGGTGACGACCCTGTTGGCGCGCACCCATGCCCAGGTGGCGCGGCTCGATAATGCCCCCGTAAAACTGGCTGCGGCTCCAACCGCCGCGGAGGAAGTCAGCCGAAGATGAAGCCGGCCCTCGATATCGCGACGCTTAACATCTCGTGGCCGCCGATGCTGCCGCTGATCGCCGTAACGGTCACGGCGATTGTGGTGTTACTGGTTGGAGTGCGTGTCGATGACGATGACAGCGAAGGCCTGGGATGGCTGTCGCTGACCGGCCTCGTGCTGGCTGTGGTGTTGTCGTTCGGCCTGTTCGGGCGCCAGGAACAAACCTTTGCCGGCGCGATCTCGGTCGATAACTTCACCGCTTTTTTCTACGTCGTGATCCTGCTGGCAGCCAGCGTCACGGTGCTGATGTCGCTGAGCTACGTTCGCGAGCTCGGACTGCCGGGCGCCGAATACTATGCGCTGATGTTGTTCGCGACCCTGGGCATGATGCTGATGGCGGCGGCGGGCGATCTGATAGTCATCTTCCTCGGCCTGGAAACGATGTCGATCAGCATCTATGTTCTGGCCGGCCTTTCACGCCGGCAGCCGAAGTCCAGTGAGGCCGCGCTCAAGTATTTCATGCTCGGCGCCTTCTCGACCGGCTTCCTGCTCTACGGTATCGCGCTAATTTATGGATCGACGGGTTCGATTAAGCTCCAGGCGATCAGCGAGGCGCTGCGGGTGCCTATGGCCCATAGCCCGCTGCTGCTGCTGGGGCTTGGCATGCTGCTGATTGGCTTTGGATTCAAGGTTGCCGCGGTTCCCTTTCATATGTGGACGCCCGACGTTTACGAGGGTGCTCCAACGTCAGTCACCGCGTTCATGGCGGCCGGAGTGAAATTGGCCGCCTTTGCCGCCTTCCTGCGCATCTTCATCGTTCATCTGTGGCCGGTGCGTGCGGAATGGGCGATGGTGTTGTGGGTGATGGCGGCGCTGACGATGACCGCGGGCAATTTGATCGCTGTGATGCAGAGCAGCGTCAAACGGATGCTGGCCTATTCGGCGATCGCTCATGCCGGTTACATCCTGGTCGCGATGACCGCGGGCGGGCCGTCGGCCGGCACCGCGATCCTGTTCTACTTGCTCGGTTATGCCTTCACTAATCTTGGCGCGTTCGCGGTGATCATCGCGCTCTCCAGGCGCGGCGAAGCGCACGAGGCGATCAGCGATCTGCGCGGGTTGGCCTCGCGCCAGCCGATGCTGGCCGCCGCGATGGCGTTGTTTATGTTCTCGCTTACGGGAGTGCCGCCACTGGCGGGATTCATCGGCAAGTTCTATCTGTTCGCCGCCGCGCTTGAGGCTGGCTACGTCGGGTTGGTGATTATCGCGGTAATCAACAGCGTCGTGTCAGCCTATTACTACATCGGCGTAATAATCGCGATGTATATGGATGAAGGCGGCGTTACGATCGCGCCGCTCGGCGGGCGCCCCGCGTTGGTGGTGGCGCTGGCGATCGCAACGACCGCTACGATTCTGATCGGAGTTTACCCGGGACCTTATCTGGCGGCGTCGGCAAGCGCGTTCGCTTCAGCCTACGGAGCCCCTCCGGCCCATCACGCCTCCATGATGCCGCCGATGCCGTAGTGTTTCCCGCTCGCCGCCTACTTGCGGCGCGAGGGTTTGGGACGTGCGGCAGCGCTGTTCTCAGCCGCGTCGCAAGAAGCGACCGGCGTGGCGCTAAGCTTTCGTCACGCCGTGAGGAACAACCATCTCCGAGACATCATCCAATCCCAGGGTCTTGATCGACATCTCGAACCGATCCTGCATCCGCGCATCATTACCGTTGAAGTTGCGTGTGTAGCAGCAGAACTCGAGCGACATGCCGTTGGGATCTCTGAAGTAGATCGATTTCGCCCAGTCGTGGTCGACGATCTCGGTTACCTGGACACCCTTGGCGGTCAGTTCCTGACGCTTCTGCTCAAGACCCGTCTCCGTGCCGGCCTCGAAGGCGAAGTGATAGAATGCCGCCGGAACACCGAGGCCACGATTGATACCAGCGTCGTACTCGACCGGAACTCCCGGGACGTCTCGGGCTTCCATGAAGGCCACCAGCTGGTCACGCCCGGTATCGAAAAAGATATGCCGGATCTCACCGCCTTCCTTTATTTTGATGATATCGCATCGTACCGGTTTGAACCCCAGCACGTTTTCCCAGAAGTCGCGAGTTTTGTTGAGATCCAGCGTCGAAAGCCCGATGTGTGAGAAACCTTTGTTCGCCATCACGGGTACCTCTCTTTGAGCTGTCGCGGAACTGCCGCGCCTGCTACGACGTGGCCACTGACGATAGCATTGTCGGCTGCTGTGTCCAAAGGAAACACTTGCATAAGGCGGGCATTTTGGAAGAGGTCTTTCCGGAGACCGAGAGAGGGGTAGGCGCAAGCAATTAATGGCTTCGCGAATCAAAAAGATGGCCTCGCAAGACGCGCCGGTGATACGCCGCTTCAAGCGCGGCTTTCGATGGAGTGAGATTAAACTCGAGCCTTACAAGCTTAGCAGTGCGCAGGGACTCGAATTCCGCGGGGCGTCGCGCCAGGTGCTAATCGGCAAACTCGGCGAGCGAGTCAACTTCCACGTACGTTACTTCGAACTCGAACCGGGCGGCTTCACCAGCTTCGAACGCCATCGCCACGCGCACGTTGTGATCGCGATTAGAGGGCGCGGTATGGTCCGCGTGGGCGAGGCTGATTACTCAATCGCCCCCTTTGATACGGTCTACATCGGGCCCGAAAAACCGCATCAGCTGAGAGCGGCCGGACGTACCAAATTCGGCTTCTTTTGTATGGTGAACGCCCGAAGGGGCAAAACTACCCGCTTGTAGAGGGCTCGGTCCCTCGACGCCATGAATTCAAACGGATTTTAAAGGGCGGTCGTGATACGACCGCCCTTTCGGTACTTAATCGACAGATGCTACGGAGTTGCAGGGGCCGGAGCAGCAGCGCCCGCAGCCTTCGCGTGCTTCTTGTGCATCATGTGATGAGCGCGTCCGTGGCGATGGCCACCAGTCGCCATCGTCTTTTCCGCGATCGCTTCGGCGCGGTCAGCCGCATTTTTGGCGTCGTTAGCGGCTTGCTCGACCCGAGTCGCTGCAGCCTGAGCCTGTGTGGCCGCCTGCTGCGCCTTGCCGCTCGCAGCTTCGGCGCGAGACGCCGCCTGGTCGGCGCGATTAGCCGCGTTGACGGCCTTGTCCACCTGCTCTTGTCCCGACGAGCAGCCCATCAATCCTATCGCGACCGCCATTCCAGTCAGCACCACCAGTTTCGAAGTTCGTGTCAGTAACCTGTGCATTCTTTACCTCCTCATTAAGACATCGCCGCAGCACTCGAGCACCATTAATTATAAAGAAAACTTACAAATGTTCTGTCACAAAGAAGTCTAGCTCGCAACCGTCAGTTCCGAAAGGCCTAGCGGAACCCTATCCAGGATGGAACCCCTCACGCAACAGAATATATTTCTGTCCAACCCATAGCAATGCTAAAAATCGTCGCCGCCAAAATCATCCATTCCGCCCATACCACCCATTCCGCCCATGCCGCCCATACCACCCATACCTCCCATTCCGCCCATACCTCCGGGCATCGCGGGCCGTGGGCTCTTCTTCTTGGGCTTCTCCGCGATCGCTGCCTCTGTGGTGAGCAGCAGCGAAGCGACGCTGGCGGCGTTCTCCAGCGCGGTGCGCACCACCTTAACCGGATCGATCACGCCCGCCTTAAAGAGATCCTCGTAAGTCTCGGTGGCGGCATTGAAGCCGTAATCCTGCTTGCCTTCGGAGACCTTCTGATAGACCACGGGCGCTTCTTGGCCGGCGTTGGCCGCGATCTGCCGCAGCGGCTCACTCATCGCCTTGAGCACGATCTCGGCGCCGGACTTGCGATCGCCGCTTAGCTTCAACCCCTCGACTGCTTTCTGCGCTCTGAGCAATGCGACGCCGCCGCCGGGCACGATTCCTTCTTCAACCGCCGCGCGCAGCGCATGCACCGCGTCGTCGACGCGGCTCTTCTTTTCCTTGAGCTCGACTTCGGTTGCCGCTCCGACCTTAATCACGGCCACGCCACCGGCGAGCTTGGCGAGGCGTTCCTGGAGCTTCTCGCGATCATAGTCGGACGTGGTCTCGGCGATCTGGGCGCGAATCAGATCCACGCGCGCCTGGATATCAGCCTTCTTGCCCGCGCCTCCGACAAGGGTGGTATTGTCCTTGTCGATTAGCACGCGCCGGCATTTGCCGAGCGCATTCAACTGCAACTTCTCGAACTTCATCCCGAGTTCTTCGGCGACCACTTGCCCGCTGGTCAGGATCGCCATGTCCTGCAGCATCTCTTTGCGCCGATCACCGAAGCCGGGAGCCTTCACCGCGACCACTTTCAGCGTTCCGCGCAGCTTGTTGACGACCAGCGTGGCCAAAGCCTCGCCGTCGACGTCTTCGGCGATAATCAGCAGGGGACGGCCGCTCTGCACCACGCGCTCGAGCAGCGGAACAAACTCACGCATCGCGGAGATTTTCTTTTCGCTGAACAGAATCAACGGCTCTTCCAACTCGGCCGTCATACGTTCGGGATTGGTCACGAAGTAGGGCGACAGGTAGCCGCGATCGAAACGCATCCCCTCGGCCGATTCGAGCGTGGTATCGAGGCCGCGCGCCTCCTCGACCGTGATCACGCCTTCCTTGCCGACTTTGGCCATCGCGTCCGCGATGATTTTTCCGATCGCGCTTTCGCCATTGGCGGCGACCGTCGCGACCTGCATCATGCGCTCGTGATCTTTCACCGGCCGCGCCATTTCCTTGAGCGCTTCGACCGCCTTCTGCACCGCGGCATCGATACCGCGCTTGAGCTCCATCGGATCGAGTCCGGCCGCCAGCAGCCGGATACCTTCGCGAACGATCGCGCGGGCCAGCACCGTCGCGGAGGTGGTGCCATCACCGGCGACGTCTGAGGTTTTCTGAGCGACCTCGCGAATCAGCTTGGCCCCCATGTTTTCGAATTTGTCCTCGAACTCCATTTCCTTGACCACCGTGACGCCGTCCTTGGTAACCAGCGGCGCGCCGAAACTCCGCTCGATCAGAACGTTGCGGCCCTTGGGGCCCAGGGTCACGCGTGCTGCTTCAGCTACCTTGGTGGCGCCGGCAACGATACCGATACGAGCCTTCTCGTGAAGCTCAACCGTCTTGGCAGGCATTTCTTCTAACTCTCCGATCCTTGAGTTGGTCTAAATCGACAATTCAAACGTTCAACGCGATTGGGATCAATCCAGCCGCAGACGGGCTGCGCAACCATCCCATCCGCCGCGCATAAACTTAAGTATGTTCCCGCGCTTTGCAAGCCCCCCGCTTTGCGATCATCGCTCGGAAATGTCGCGGCTTGGATATGATCTGCGCTCAGTGTAAGGATATGGCGGATGGAGGCAAGCCCCTATGGAACCGCAAACCAAGCACGGCCGCGAACGATGGCTGGCGAGCCTGGCCGCAGCCGTTGCGTTTGGCGTGGTCGTCGCGGCGCTATACGCAAGTAGTTCAATCAGCGGGCTAAGCCTCCGCTCGCTACAGGCTCAGGGCGCTGCTTTCATCCGAGCCCCGCAGCAGGAGGCCCAGGAAGATCAGAACCCCGAAGACACCGAGCTGCCGCCCAGCGAGGTCGAGAAATACATCAATGTCTATCGGGCGATGCAGCGTGATCACAGTCTCGATATCGAGCATGCGGCCAGCCGCCAAGGCCTGACTTTGCAGGCTTTCCGCGAGATCGAAAGCAAGGTCGAGCGGGATGACATGGTTCGCGAGCACGTCCGCCAGGCGTTGGCGAGTCCGGCTTCCGACAGCTCCACGCCAAACCCGACGCCCGTGCGCTGAAATCTCGCGAGGC
>JBEKLA010000009.1:0-39903 GCA_050010455.1 Binataceae bacterium (SeqCode)
CATTTACCGCGCTCGCCCAGCCGTATACTCTTCCGGCGCAGCAACCCTTGGTTTCGCGTCCAGCCCACGCGGCACCGGTTCTGGTAATCTACGATATTAGCAATTGGCTAAAGTGGCACGACAATCTGATTATCTGCCGAGTCCAGTCCGAAAGCGGGCAGGTGGCGCTGCTATCAGAAATTGTCCGGGATTTGCCTAATGGGCAGCTCTTGAGGATTGGCAGCGGCCCGGACTGGCAGATCATCGTTAGTGATGTTCCCGGACACTCGCAGTCAGTCAATTCTCGCGTGGTCGGGGCCTATGGCGACCCGCCGTGGGGAATACTGCCGCTGGCGCTTACCAAGAACCTGCCTTCAGCGCCGAGCCAGGACCTCCGCACAATCCTGGTATGGACTGCTATTATCGTGGCGACGCTGGCGATCGTCGTTTTCCTCTGGACAGTAACATCCCTGCTTGGAGCGAAGATTAACGGCCGGTCGCGCGCTGAGCACTTGAATTCAGAGGCTCTCGCTCATCTGGTAGCGATTGGGCCTGCGTTACTCCTACTCCTACTCGCATACGACGTCCGCTTTGACGACGATTGGTGTTTCACGCCGACTCTCACCGCGGGCCTCATATGTTTACTGCTTTTCCTCAAGCTGCTGCTGCTTCTATTCTCGCGACCGGCCAAGACGCCTGCTTCCGCTCCCGAACCGCAGCAGGCAGATCGTCGGTGGGGTCGTATCTGGAAGGTTGGCGCGGTAGTCGCGCTAATGCTGATAGGTTTTGCTCTGCGCGCTCCGAATCTCACCGCGGTTTCATTGGATGTCGACGAGTTCGGCGTCATCCAGTACTCCGACGGAGTTCTCACCGCCGGTTATCCGTTCATCAAGCTCGGGCCTTTCCGCAAAATCGCAACGACCTATGAGCTGATGTCTTACACACTCGCCGCTACGAGGCTTCTCTTCGGGACAAGGGAAGCTGCGTTTCGTTATCCCTCGCTGTTGTTCGGCACCCTGATGATCGGCCTAATCGCGTGGGTGGGCTACCGTATCATGGACTGGCGCGTCGGGCTTGTATCAGCGCTGATTTACACGTTTCTTCCCACCGCCGTCTGGTGGAGTCGCAACGCCTTCTATCCGATGCAAGAACAGATGCTGGCGTTGATAACCATCTGGACTTTTTACGAAGCGATCCGCACGCGTCCCATTCATCGCACCTACCTGGCCGTCTCATCAATCGCGTTCATAATCACGTATCTAACCTGGGAAGGCTCCGGCTTTCTCATCCCTGCGATGTTCGTATGCATGTTCGCGATGAAATGGGGCGAAACCGACTGGATATCGGACTGGCATCTGTGGCGGTGCTTTTTCCTCGTAACATGCGCCGTCCTGATACAGTTGATTCATCGCCAATTCGCGTCGATGCCGACCTATCTCCAGATCGGTGTTAGTATCGCCGACGTCAGCACTCCGCAGCTCGTTTACCTCGATCCGACCACGTACAACCCATCTTTTTATATTAACAACTGCCTATTGCAGGAAAATTTCTTTTTGATGAGCGTCGTCCTCTTTGCCGGCATCGCTTTGTGCTGGAAGGACCGCGGCATACGTTACCTATTTGTGATGTTCTTCGCGCTGTTTACGTGTTACACGGAATTTCTCCCTGCATATACGATTCGCTACTCTTGCAACTATCATTCTTTGATTACGCTGCTTTCGGTCGGCGTCTGCTTTGGGCTATGGGATCGCATTTCGGCGATCGATATCGGAAAGCGTTTCTGGGCTGTGAGAATGCTCAGATGGGAAGCGCCCGCTGCCTTGGTGCTCGTGCTGGTGTTGAGCGCCAACGGCCTCGTACTGCAGAGTTATAGGCTGTCGATCAACCCGGACGTGCCGATCGTTGGTGGCCGCATCGGTGTGTACAAGACCGACTATAGAGGGGCCGCCCAGTTTGCCTCTCGCGCTTGGTCGTACGGCGACGGCCTGATAGTGACGATTCCGCACATCTTCGAGTTCTACTCGCGAAGGGACGCGGATTTCTCGACCTGCACGATGTTGGGCAAGGTGCTTACGTACGACGGCGCGCGGGAGGCGCCGGGATTTTTCGATAAGTTCCGCGGCCTGCCGACGATCCGCAGCCTCGAAGAGATCGAGGACCTGAGGAGCCGCTATCGGCGTCTTTGGCTGGTTCAGGTTCCTGTTGACGACCCACTTGATCCGCTAACGACCGCCTATCTGCGCAGAAATGGGCGAGTGGTTTATCAGAGTTACAAGTCGCGCGTGCTTTTGGTGGAAGGAACGAATTCCAGTGCGCCTGACATCACGCAAAAGGAACGGGAAATTAATAGACCGTCTTGGCGGGTTACGGCAGATTAGGATTGTGAACCAGCATGTGCTGAGCCGGTCAGATTGTGAGCAAGGCCGAGTGCGCTCGGCTGATTGCTTTGCGCGTGGCGGACGCGGCCCGATAGTAAAGCGCTTGACCCTGGTTCATCGCCTTCGCGCCGCGTAGAGCGCTCAACTCTGAAGGCACTCTGTCGGCGAATTTGCTGAGCGTTTCGGCGAACAGTTGTTCCGCGTATTCGTAAAGCTGCACGTCGAATCGATAGCGTTCGGCGATCAGCTCTCGCACCGCTGCCGGTACAGCGTCTTTCTTGGGGCGGGTGGGGGTGACGTTGAAGTCGGCGTACTGCCGAATGTGCCACCCGAACAGGAGCTTCGCCAGCATAAGCGATTCATCGAAGCGCTCGGTCAAGCCAACCAGGCTGAATGACTCGGCGAGGTTCTGCCTGGCGGTATCAAGCATCGCCTGGGTGCATTCTCCGGCGAGGAAATCGTAACCGTTGGTCTGCCCTGCCAGCATCTTGGTCTGGACGTTCTCTCTGGGAATGGTGCGGATGTATTCCTCCAAAGATACTTCATTCGCGATCCGATGCTGCGGATCGAGCTTGTAGGAACGTGCGTAGTAGTAAGAGGAGATCGCTCTGTCGATCGGCTCGCGCAGCACAGTGATGTAAGTCGCCGGCCGCGACAGGCGCTTATGGAGGCCATAAGGCATGTGGCCCTTGAATACTCGGATATGCTTGAGACGACTTGCGGGCGTTTTCGCAAGCCGCCAATACGACCATCGGAAGAAACTAGGATCAATCGAAAATACTTGAAGCGGGTTGTATTCCCACTCGATAAGCCGATTCAGTGTCGTACCGCCGCACTTGGGCAAGTGCAGAAAAATTATTACATCGTCCTTGCTAAAGGTATTCATCGATTGCCGGGTTGTCGCCTTAGCGCATCACGCCCTATGACCTGAGACTACATGATGAGCATTGCGGAATGCAGGCGGCTGATCGTGTGGCGCGCGCTCGAGCCAAGCCGATAGCCGAGAGAATCGAGCGTCCCGTGGCCTCGCGCTTGTCGAACCGCAGCAAGCTCCGCGCGAATCTCCTCCTGGCGCCGCGCGACCCTCTCATCGAACAGTCCGGCCGCATAGTCGTAAAGCGCTACGTCGTATCTGTAACGATCTCGAATTAAATCCTGGATAGACTGCGGCACGCTGCTTTTCGCCGGGCGCTTGCCGGTTATATTAAAGTCCGCGAAGTGTTCGATCTTCCACCCGAACGTCAGCTTGGCGAGCGCCAACGATTCCTCGAATCGTTCGGTAAGGCCGACCAGACTGAACCGCTGAGCAAGGTTCTCTTTGGCCACAGAGAGCGTAGCCTCTGTACAGTCACCGGCAAGAAAGTCATAGCCTGCCGGCTCGCCAGCGAGAAGCTTAGTCTGAATATTATGCTGAGGCGTTGTCCGAATATACTCTTCGAGGCTCAGTTTCTTCATCCAGCGATCTTCGTAAGGATGCTGAGGACGGTTAAGTCGGTAGTAATATTCGGATATAACACGATCGACCGGCTCGCGCAGCATAGTCATATAGGTGGTGGGCGCGTTGAGGAGCTTGTGCAAGCCAAAGGGCATATGGCCCTGAAACACTTGTATATCGGCGAATTTGTCTATCCGCGATCGGATTAGCCTGTTGTAAGACCAACGGTAGAAGCGGCCGTCAACAAAGAATACGCGCATAGGGCTATATTCCCACTCGACGAGTCGAAACAACGTGGTGCCACCACACTTCGGCAGGTGTACAAAAATAATGATCGGTTGCTTCGCAGCCGCTTCCATCCGTCCACATCCACCGCTGTAACAGCGGCTTGGCTATCGTGCCTCTTGACGTTAGCGGTTAATTCTTAGCGGGTGAACCACGCTAAAGCAATCGTTGGAGTTTGTCGAGGCCATGATCCTGCGCTGTCATCGGGCTGACGCTTGCGTTGCGTAGGAACCCCGAGTTCTTAGAAAACGATTCGTTACGGGCGCGATGGCTATTGCAAGAATCGCCAAATGGGAAAGTCTGTGAAGATCGAGATTGAAGAAAGAGTTGCTTAGAGTGTCCTCCGGCAACGAGGCACCTTTGCGTCTCTGCAAGATTCGCAAGAAAAGGGCTCGCTGCTGTTAACAGACCGCAGTCCGGTTTAGCGACGATTGGGCATCGCCGGAGGCTGAACCGAGGGTAGCGGCTTCGGCTGAACAATTACGCGTGGAGTCGCAGGGCGCTGCTGGGCTTCCAAATGATTTCGTTCGAAGCGAGCGAGATCGATAGCGCTGGCTTTGGCCAGCAGCCGCTTGGTCTCTCTGACCGCTTCACGGGGGAATTTTGCAACTCGATCGGCGGCGGCACGAGCGATTTGCGCCACCCGCGAGGCCGGAGCCACGCGATCTACCAAGCCGATACGCAATGCTTCAGGCGCGTCGATCTTTTCGTCGAACAGACAGAGTCGGCGAGCGGCCATCGCGCCGACCGTGGCCTCCAACTGATAGGCTATCGCTCCCGGAACGAGGCCGTACTTAATTGAGCTTATTCCTGCCCGGAGATCGTCGCCCGCTATTCGGTAATCGCCAGTCAGCAGCAGCTGCAGGCCACTGCCGATACAATCGCCGCAGGCTGCGATTACCAGTGGCAGATCAAGCTGTTGTAGCGTTGCGAGAACTTTCGCCCAACTGCGAAACCATTGTTCAGTGGAGTCGCGGTCTCCCAATGCCCTGAGATCGACACCGGTTGAGAACGAGCGGCCTTTACCGGTCAAGATGACGGCGCGCGCGGTGCCATGGGTTACTAGTTCGTTAAGTCGGGCGAGCATCGCGTCGATCATCTTCTGGTCGAACGCGTTGAGAGCCTCGGGCCGATCCAGCGTCAGCCAGGCGATCTCACCCTCCATATCCAGGGTGACGGTTCCCATATCGTGCAGACTTGCAGTTATCGGCGCCAATCGAGAAGCGATTCGGAACACTTACGGCCGCGGAATCAGGTGCGAAGTATCTTCAATTGTTGCCGCGCAGGCGACTATTTACCAGTTTGCGCGCAGCTTGTCCGAGTGCTCCGGCGCGATGCCATCGGCTGTACTCCTCGAGCGTCAGGCCGCGCGCCGCCTCAAGCGCAACCGATAGCCCCGCCAAAACGTAGATCTCCCCCAACACGCTGATGCGCGGAGCGAGGCCAAGGACTCCGCCCTCGCGATCAACCGGCGCGTGCAGGACAAGATCAGCCATCCGGGCGAGTTCCGAGGAAGCGTTACCGGTTACCGCAATCAGTTGCGCGCCGTGCTCCTTGACCGCAGCAGCCGCAGCGCAGCACTCGACCGTATTGCCGCTGTTGGAGACCGCGATCACGACATCGTTGGGATGAACCTGGCCGAGGCTGCCATGGAGCGTTTCGGTTGCGTGGAGGAAGGTCGCGAGCGTGCCTACTGAGCACAACAGGCTCGCAACGTAGCGTGCGACGTGCTCGGGCTTGCCAACTCCGGTGACGTGAACGCGGCCACCATTGGCCTCGGCGGCACGAATCATCTCGACCGCGCGTCCGAGGGCGCGCAAATCGAGCTTGTGTCTCAACGCAGCCAGTTCGCTCAAGCATAGTTCGAAAAAGCGATTGACCTCGACGTGCGGAAGACTGTTGGCGACGGGTGTCGGCGTCATGCCGGCTGAAGCGAGCGGACCGGGCGCCGGCAGGTCGGAACCGTAAAGTTCCACGATACGATCGCGAGCTTCGATTCCGGCCGGGAAGGCGCCAAGCTGCTTGCAGCATACCGCGGCGGCAGCGTTGGCGAGGCGGCCGATCGCCGGCCACGGCATGTTCCATCGCAGACCGGCGAGCACTGCGCCCAGGAACGCGTCGCCCGCGCCGGTGGTATCGACCGGCTTGATCGGGAACGCGGGCATCCGGAGCGCGGTTGCGTCGGCAGCGACCGCGCAACCCTTGGCGCCGTCGGTGATGATTACCGCCTTGCTGCGGTAACGCGCGCGTATAGCTTGCGCCATCTTCAGGATATCGCGGCGCTGATCGCCGGCTAATTCACGTGCCGCCGCCTTGGCCGGCTTCAGGATTGTAGCGAGCTTGAGCGCGCGCTCGAACTCGGCTTCGCTGCCGAGGCTGGCGCAGGCGTCCGAGGGCGGCACGTCGATGTCGAGCACGGTTGGGATCGAGTGCGCGCGCGCATAGAGCAACAATGCGTTCACAGTTTTTAGTGGCAGTTGCGAGATTTCGGTCGAAACGAGCTGGGCACGGCGGATGAATCCACCGTGGCGGCGGCGAATCTCATCCGGCGCGAGATCAGCGGTGGCGCCGCGCGACATGTAAATCGCGCGATTGCCGGCCGGATCGACGAATACGGTCGCAAACGAACTTTCGCGCCCGTCGAGAGTCAGGTGATGCTGGATGCCGAGATTCTCCATGCCCAGGCGCAGGAATGCACCGTTGTGGTCGTCGGCCATCTTGCCGAAGATTCCGGTGCTGAGTCCCAGGACGCGCGCCCATCCGAGATGGTTCAGCGTCACGCCGCCAACCGATCGCTGCTCCGCCGCGCCGCCTGTGCCGTGCGGGCGGAGAAGTATCTTCTCGTCAGCCCGCAGAATACGCGGAGTGCGGTAGATCAGATCCACCACCATGCTGCCGCATCCGGCCACGTCGAGCTTCGCGTCACGCATGATAAGTCGTCCTGTGCGGAATCGACGGCTGTGGATTCTCACTTAAGAATCCAGGCTCCAAAGCCGTTTCGGCGAAGTGCGCAAGCTCATCCAGCCGGCGTTTGAACTCGTCGCGCTCGGAATCTTCGAGAGCCCGCGTTCCCTGAGCGACTGCGGCACTCGACGATACGCCGCGCTCGGCGAGCGCAGCTTTGAGACAGGCGATAGTCAGGCGCACCGGACGGCCGGAGCGAGTGAAGGTACATGCGGAACGGAATCGTTCGAGCACGGCGGCGTAGCGCTCCATCAGGGGTTGATCGCGATCCTGGCAGACTTGCCACGCTCGCTGCCATTCGCGCGGCATCACGTTGGCCGGTCCCGCGACAACTCCCGCGGGAAGGGCATTATTGGTCCAATAGCGGTTCCAGCGATCGCGCAGCCGTCCGGCCAATCCGAGCGGCGGCGCGAACAGTTCGAAGATCAGATGAGCGTTGCCAGCGTACACCGCGAACTCGCCGCTGCGCTTGAAATGCGACGCGGCGCGCGTGTAGTTGCCAAGAACCTTCTTGCTGGCGGTCACCTTGATTCCGCGCACGTAATCGAGCTGGCTCATCCGTTTGACGTCGCGAGTGTGAAGGTGCGGCGCCTTGCCCGGTGCGGCGATATCGGCGTTATCGTAAAGAAACAGCGGGATACTGCGGGCGCGGCGCTCGAACAGTTTGCCGACGTCGCGGATCACGAAATCGACCACACTCTCGATATCGCGCACGGAAAGCGGCGCCAGGACGGCCGCGTCGGCGCCGATTTCGATCGCATGGCCAAGGTTCTCGAGGGTCTCGGCTCGGGTATGTGCCGTGATTCCGACCCATGCCTCGATCGGCTTGCCGTGGGGCTGCGCGCGGCGAGATTCCTCGACAGTTATGCGCGAAACTTGCTGCTGGCGCCGGACATCGATCCGGTCCCATTCGCCGGTCGTCCCGGCAGCAAACAGGATATCGGCGCCGCGGCCGTCCTGCAGGGCGAAGCGCACCAATTCGCGCTGGCTATCTTCGACGACCTCGCCGCGACGGTCGAGGATCGTGACCAGGGGGACCGAAAGCCCCGGTAGCGGCTTGTTGAGTTGGAGCGACGATCGCACAGCGGATGATCCTAGCAAACGCGGCTGTCGAGGTAAGCGGCATCGCGGGGCGGCGATTTGATGGCGGCGAGTTCCACAATCATTCCAAGGCCAGCCCGAGATGGGTTTCGAGTTGCCAATCGCTGAACTCGGTTGGGCGCATATAGTTTCGGATACTGGCCTCGATTCGCAGGCGATAATTTCCGTCCGCCGCGCGCGCCTCGGGCGGCGGGTTACGCATCCACAGCCCTTGCTTGCACGCCTGTATCATCAATTTGTCGACGGCGCCGGAACCCGAAAGCTTCTGGAGCACCAGTTCGGTCAACTGGCCGTCCTTGTCCATGATTGCCTCGATAATCACCGGCCGCAGGTTATCCGGCACGCCGCTCTTCACCAATCTCTGCTGTTCGAGTTCTTGGGTAGCGACATACAAACGATGAAGCAGAGGGCGCGTGAACTGGACGAAGTGCACGGCCTTGTCGTTGAGCAGCTTTTCTCCGCCGGGCGAAGCCGCAGTTCCGGTAAGTTGTTCTCCCCCTGGACGTTCGAAAAAAAGCCGATTCAAGTTCGCTTCCACGGAGGCGGAACTGGGCGCCTCGGCGCTCGGGCCGCTTTGCGCGGTATGCGGCGAAAGGCCGGCGCCAGCTTGCGGCGACGCCTCCGCCGGAGCCGGCTGGGCGGATTCGGTTTGCGCGGCATGCGACGCGCACCCAGCCATCGCCGCCAGCGAAAACACTAGCGCTGCGGCGAGAAAAACGGCCTTTACATCATGATTTATACCGTCGCGGCCCCTGCGGGATCGTGGATTGTAAGCGGTCAGATAGGTTGGTATCTTGATTTGCACTAAAGCATCGCCGTAATTAGATTAGGATCGAGTTTAAAGCACAATTAATCCGATGAAACTCCAGATTCACCCACAATATCGCCGCTGCGTAGTCACCTGCGCTTGTGGCAACACCTTCGAGACCCGTTCGACGCTTACCGCACTGCACGTTGAGGTTTGCTCCAAGTGCCATCCGTTTTACACCGGCCAGCAGCGTTTGGTCGATACCGCCGGCCGCGTGGAGCGCTTCAAGCGCAAGTACGGGATGAAATAGCGATCGCGCAAGCTGCGGCCTCGGCTCGGCGCACAACCATCGCAGTGGCTGCCCGCGCCGCTGTGATTCTGATGAAACTTCCCGGCTCGCGTACGTCATCCGGTTTAGAATGCTCGACAAGCTGAAAGGGATCGAGGAGCGGTTCGCAGAGATCGAGCATCAGCTCGGTGATCCGTCGCTGCTCCCCAACACCCGCGAATATGCCCGGCTGGCGAAGGAACGAGCCCAGCTTCAGACGGTCGTCGACCGTATCCGCGACTACCGCCGGATTTTGGATGAGATCGCCCAGTACAAGGCCGCGCTCGAGGGGCACGATGCCGAGTGGCGCGAACTCGCCAAGGAAGAGCTGCCGGTGCTACGCCAGCGAGAGGCCGAGCTGGAAGCCGAGCTCAGAAGATTGCTCGCGCCACGCGATCCTAACGACGATAGAAACGTAATTCTTGAGATTCGCGCCGGCACTGGCGGCGAGGAAGCCTCGCTGTTTGCCAACGATCTCTTTCGGATGTACACGCGTTACGCCGAGACTCACGGATGGAAGGTCGAGCCGCTCAGCCTCAGCACCACCGGACTCGGCGGGCTCAAGGAGGCTATCGCGTCGATCAACGGGCGCGGTGCCTACAGCCGGCTCAAGTTCGAGGGCGGGGTGCATCGCGTGCAGCGCGTGCCTGCAACCGAAGCGTCGGGACGGATTCATACCTCGGCGGTGACCGTCGCGGTGCTGCCCGAGGCGGACGAGGTCGAGGTCAATATCAACGAAGAGAAGGACCTGCGGATCGATGTGATGCGGGCGTCGGGTCCTGGCGGCCAGAGCGTCAACACTACTGACTCGGCGGTGCGGATCACGCATATCCCGACCGGGATGGTGATCGTATGCCGCGACGAAAAATCCCAGCATAAGAACAAGGCGCGCGCGCTCAAGGTCCTGCGGGCGCGCTTGCTCGAGCGCGCGCACGAAGAGCAGGACGCTAAGATCGCCGAGAGCCGCCGCTCGATGGTGGGCAGCGGCGATCGCTCCGAGCGGATTCGGACCTACAATTTTCCCCAATCGCGTGTTACCGACCATCGCGTTAATCTGACCCTCCATCAGTTGGACCGGGTGCTCGACGGCGGCCTCGATCCGATAATCGACGCGCTCTCGACTCGCGAGCAGGCGCAAGCGTTGGGCGCGCCGTTGTCGGCCGAGAATTGATCGGGCCGCATGCATACCTTCGCCGCGCATCCTTCGCGGCACAGTGAAATGAAAACCGAGTTTTCGCAGGCTTCGCAGTCGCCGCTTCGCATCGCGCTCGAACGAGGAGCCGAGGCGCTGACCGAGGCCGGAATCGATAGCGCGTGGCTGGACGCTGAACTGCTGATGGCGGCGGCGTTGGATTGCGACCGGATTAAGATCGTCGCCGGCGCGGTCGAGCTTTCGCGAGCCGCCCTGCGTCGCTACCAGGAGGTAATCGCGCGACGCGCCGCGCGCGAGCCGCTTGCCTATATCGTGGGGCGCAAGGAATTCTTCTCGCTCGAACTCGAAGTCAATCGCGATGTGCTGATCCCGCGTCCCGAAACCGAGGTCTTGGTCGCGGCGGCGATTGAGGCGGCGTCGCGATCGCCGGAGCGCCCGATTCTCGATCTGGGCACCGGGTCTGGAGCGATTGCGTTCGCGATCGCAGCCGGGTCGCCGCGATCGCGAATCGTTGCGACCGACGTGTCGGAGCGGGCGCTCGAAGTGGCGCGGCGCAACGCGATTCGTCTTGAGCTCGACGAACGGATCGAATTCCGCCTCGGCGATTGCTGGGCGGCGCTCGCGCCGTCGGACGGCCGATTCGGCCTGGTGGTCTCGAACCCGCCCTATATAGAAAATCGCGAAATCGAGCGACTGGCGCCCGAAATCGCGAGGTTCGAGCCGCGCGAGGCGCTGGCGGGCGGAATCGACGGACTGGATTTTTATCGCCGGATTTGCGCCGAGGTTCGCCGCTATCTTATGCCTGGTGGCGAGTTGCTGGTCGAGGTCGGAGCCGGGCAGGCGGATCCAGTGGCGGCGCTGTGTCGCGCGGCCGGAGGCGTCGAAACCGTCGCGATTAACGACCTCGCCGGATGCGAGCGTGTGGTGCGCGCGCACTTCGCGTAAACTCACTGGGCCGGGATGGACAAGATAGTAATTCACGGAGGCGCGCCGCTTAGAGGCGAGGTCGCGCTGAGCGGCAGCAAGAACGCGTCGCTGCCGATTCTCGCGGCCGCGCTGCTTACCGATCAGCCGGTCGTTATTCGCAACGTGCCGCGGCTGCGCGACGTCCATACCGCGCTCGCGCTGCTGGGCCGGCTCGGAGTCGAGAGCCGTTGGACCGACGAGCACGCGCTCGAACTGCGCGCCGCGACTGTTACGTCGCACGAAGCGCCTTACGATCTGGTTAAGACGATGCGCGCTTCGTTCATCGTGCTGGGGCCGCTGCTCGCGCGTGCGGGACGGGCGCGAGTTTCGACGCCGGGCGGATGTGCGATCGGCGCGCGGCCCGTCAACCTGCATATCAGCGGAATTCGCGCGCTGGGCGCGCGTATCCAGCTCCGCAACGGATACGTCGAGGCGCGCGCGGACCGGCTGACGGGCGCGCGGCTGTGGCTCGATACGCCTTCGGTCGGCGCCACCGAGAACATCATGATGGCGGCGGTGCTGGCGCGTGGCCACACGCTAATCGAAAACGCCGCGCGCGAGCCCGAAGTGCAGGACTTGGCACTGATGCTGA
Organism: Binataceae bacterium (SeqCode); assembly: GCA_050010455.1. Classification (GTDB taxonomy): domain Bacteria; phylum Desulfobacterota; class Binatia; order Binatales; family Binataceae; genus DATJOQ01. The sequence goes on from JBEKLA010000009.1 coordinate 11,930, forward strand.
ACGCGATGGGCGCGCAAATCACGGGCGCGGGCTCTCACGTGATCGAGATCGAGGGGGTTGCGCGGCTGCACGGCGCCGAGCACACGGTTATCGCCGACCGAATCGAGGCCGGATCGCTGATGGTCGCGACGGCGATCACCGGTGGAGATTTGTTGATTCATGGGGCGCCGCTCGAGCATCTGAACGCGGTAGTCGCGAAGCTCGAAGAAACCGGCGCCGTTATCGAGCCGAAAGCGGAGGGGCTGCGAATTTCGCGCGCCGGCGCGATTCGGCCGGTCGAGCTGCGGACGCTGCCGTATCCCGGATTTCCGACCGACCTTCAGGCGCAGATGATGGCGCTGCTGGCGGTTTCGCGTGGCACCTCGGTGATCACCGAGACGATCTTCGAGAATCGCTTTATGCACGCGCTCGAACTGATCCGAATGGGCGCGGATATCGCGATGAAAGGTCCGACCGCGGTTATACACGGCGTGCCCAAGCTTAGCGGGGCGCCGGTGATGGCTACCGACCTGCGCGCGAGCATGAGCCTGGTGATCGCGGGTTTGGCGGCGGAAGGCGCCACCGAGATCAGCCGCGTTTATCATCTGGACCGCGGCTACGAAGAACTCGACCGCAAGCTCGCCGCGCTGGGTGCACGGATCGAACGCGTCAAGGAGGCGAGCGCCGCGTGAAGCTTGAGCCGATGAAACTCAAGACTGTGCGCTCGGGCTCGGCCGAGTTCAAGCGTTTGTTGAACTTTATCCGCGCGCGCGGCGACGCCGGCGGCGCGGGCGTCGAGGCCGCCGTCGCGAATATCCTGAATGCGGTCAAGCGCCGCGGCGACCGTGCGGTGATCGAGTTCACCGCCCGCCACGATCAGGTGAGACTTACCACGACCACGCTTCGGGTCAGCGCGTCGGAACTCAAGGCGGCGCGCGATGCGCTCAAGCCCGAAGAGCGGCGAGCGCTCGAACTGGCGGCTCGTCGGATTCGCGATTTTCATGTCCGCACGATGGACCAGTCGTTCAGCTATCGCGATCGGCTCGGGATGCGGCTTGGGCAAGTAGTTCGGCCGCTGGAACGCGCCGGAATCTATGTGCCCGGCGGCCACGGAGCGTATCCGTCTTCGGTGCTGATGAATGCGATTCCGGCGCGGGTCGCGGGAGTGCGTGAGATCGTGATGGTGTCGCCGTCGTCGCCCGACGGCGAGCGCGGATCGGTGCTGGCTGCTGCCGCGATCGCGGGCGTGGACGAGGTCTATCGAATCGGCGGCGCGCAAGCGGTGGCGGCGCTCGCGTACGGCACCGAGACGATCCGCCCGGTCGATAAAATCGTCGGCCCCGGCAACGCGTACGTACAGGCGGCCAAGCGGATGGTTTACGGCGTCGTCGATATCGACAAGATCGCCGGGCCCAGCGAGGTGGTGGTAATCGCCGACGATAGCGCGCGTGCCGAGTGGGTCGCTGCGGACCTTATCGCGCAGGCCGAGCACGGTTCCGGCGACGAAGCGGCGGTGTTGTTGACCCCGTCGCGCCGGCTGGCAGAGGCCGTCGCAGTGGCGCTCGACCAGGCGCTGCTCGATCTGCCGCGTGCGGAGTCGGTGAGAAAAGTGCTCACCAAGCGCGGGGGATTGATCGTCGTCCGTGACCTGGAGGAGGCTTTCGCGATCGCGAATCGGATCGCGCCCGAGCATCTGGAGCTGGAGATCAGGCATCCCGAGCGCTGGATCGGCGCGGTCAAATCGGCGGGAGCGGTCTTCTTAGGTTCGATGAGCTCGGCGGCGCTCGGCGACTATGTTGCCGGGCCGAATCACGTGCTGCCGACGGGAGGAGCGGCGCGTTTTTCCTCGCCGCTGGGTGCCTACGATTTCGTCAAGCGAAGCAGTATAATCCAGGCCACGACGGATGCGGTCCGCCGGCTCGGGCCGTCGGTTGCGCGGCTGGCCCGGATGGAAGGCTTCGAGGCTCATGCCCGCGCGATCGAGTTGAGGCTCAACCAGGGCGCCGGCGAGCGGCGGAGGAGGAACTCCCGCGGTGACGGAAAATCGAATTAGCCGAAGCGCAAGCAAGCAGAAGTCGAGCGTGTCGGGATCGGAGAAGAACCGCGGCCTGAGCGACGGCGACGTAGCGATGGCGTCGGCGGACTCCGTGGTTCCCGCCGTCGCACCGCCGCGCCGCGCCGAGGTTGAGCGCAAGACGCGCGAGACTACGGTTGGGATCACGCTCAATCTCGACGGTGTCGGCCGCGGCGAAATCGCGACCGGAGTGCCGTTCCTCGACCACATGCTGCAAAGCTTTGCGCGCCACGGGTTTTTCGATCTGACGGTTCGCGCAAGCGGCGACGTCGAAATCGACGATCATCACACGGTCGAGGACGTTGGTATCGTGCTCGGCCGCGCCTTCAAGCAGGCGCTCGGCGATCGCTCGGGAATCAAGCGCTTCGGCAGCGCGACGATCCCGCTCGACGAGGCGCTGTGCACGGCGGTGGTCGATATCAGCGGGCGTTCGTATCTGGCTTATAACGTGCCGATCAAGCAGGAGCGGGTCGGCGGTTTTCAGACCGAGCTGGTGCACGACTTCATGAAGGCGCTCAGCGACGAGGCCGGCATGAATCTGCATCTGAACCTGCACAGCGGACGGAACCCGCATCATATTATCGAGGCGGCTTTCAAGGCGCTGGCGCGCGCGATGGACCAGGCGACCGCAGTCGAGCCGCGCGCCCAGGGGGCGCTTTCGACCAAGGGTACGCTTTCGTAACCCCGTATCGAGTCGCCAATCGCGCTCCGGGCCGCGGCCATACGTTCGAAGCATGCAATCGTTGTTCGAGAGCTTCACCGTAATCCCGTCGATCGACCTCAAAGGCGGCCAGGTGGTGCGGCTGCTGCGCGGGGAGATGGCGCGCACAACCATCTATGGCAGCGATCCAGCCGCGACGGCGCGCCAGTTCGAAGCGCAGGGCGCGCGGATGATTCACGTCGTGGACCTCGACGGCGCGGTCGCGGGCGAGCCGCGCAACCTGGACGGGATTCGTGCGATTCGCGGCGCCGTTGGATGCGCGATCGACGTGAGCGGCGGGCTCAGAACGATCGCGGCGATCCGCGCGGCGCTCGCGGCGGGCGCCGATCGGGTGGCGTTGGGTTCGATCGCGTTTTTGGATCCAGAGCTGCTGCGCGAGGCGTGCCGCGAGTTCAGCGGACGCGTGTTCGGCTCGATCGACGCGCGCGACGGGATGCTGGCGATCAAGGGATGGGTCGAGACCAGCGCGCTTACAGTCGCGGCCGCCGCCGAGCGTTTTCGACGCGCCGCAGTGGCGGCAATCATCTACACCGATATTTCCCGCGATGGCACTCAGACTGGCGCGGACGTCGACAAGTTCGCCGCGCTGGCGCGCGCCGCAAGTATCCCGGTAATCGCCTCGGGCGGAGTCGCGTCGCTCGATGACCTTCGCGCGCTTAAGGCGCATTTCAGCGATGGCGTGGTAGGAGCAATCAGCGGGCGCGCGCTATACGAGGGCCGCTTTACGCTCGAGAGCGCGATCGAGGCGGTGCGCTAGCGCACGCAGCCGGCGAACGGGGCGCGTGCACGCCTTTCATTTCGATTTCGCGCTCTGGTATATCGCTCAAGCGTGGAACCAATCCAACATCTGATCGCCGAGGCGCGGAGCGCAGGCCGCCTCGAACTCACCGAAATCGAGTCCAAGCGCATTCTGGAGGCGGCCGGTATCGCGACCGCGATGCCGACGGCGGCGTCCAGCGCCGATGAGGCCTCGAAGGCCGCCGCGCGAATCGGTTTCCCGCTCGTGATGAAGGTGCTGTCGCCGCAAGCGGTTCATAAAAGCGACGTCGGCGGAGTGGTGCTGAACCTGGCCTCCGAATCGCAGGTGCGCGACGCGTTCGCGGCGATCCGCGCCAACCTTGCCAAATATCGCCCGGACGCACGCTTCGACGGAGCGAGCGTGCAGAAGATGGCGGCGGCAGGCGTCGAGATGCTCGCCGGAATTGTCCGTGACGATCGCTTCGGGCCGCTGGTCGTGGTCGGCGTCGGCGGGACGCTGGTCGAGATTCTGAACGACACCGCGATGCGCCTGGCGCCGTTCGGTTTGGATGACGCGCGCGCGATGATCGGCGAGCTCAAGGGCGCCGCTATTCTCCGCGGCGTGCGCGGCGCGCCGGCGGCCGATATCGACGGCCTGGCGTCGCTGCTGGTCAGCCTCTCGCAGATGGCCGAGCGCTTTCCGCAGATCAAGGAAATGGATCTGAATCCGGTCGCGATCTATCCGGACGGACTGATGGTCCTTGACGCCCGCGTCGCGCTTGCGCCGAAGGAGGAAACCGGCGATAGCGCTGGCGCGCGGCGCGGCGCTCGGCAGCGGAATCTGAAGAGCGGATTCGACCCACGCGTGGTTGTCGTGATCGGCGACAAGCGCGCCGGCGATTACCTCTGGCTTCGCGCGCAGGCTCATCTGACGCGCAAGCTCTATTCGGTGCAGATCGATCCGAACGAGATCACAGGGATCGAGGCGATGGGCGTCACGAATTACAAGAGCCTCGCCGAGATACCAGACGAGATCGATTACGCGATCGTCGCGGTGCCGCGTCCGGTGGCGCCGCGAATACTGAACGACTGTATCGCCAAGGGGGTGCGATGCGCGACGTTCTTCACCTCGGGATTTGCCGAGACCGCTGAAGAGATTGGGATCAAGCTTGAGGCCGAGATGAAGGCGATCGCGACGAAAACCGAGATCGCGCTGGTCGGACCGAATTGCATGGGGCTATACAATCCCGCGATCGGGCTGTGCAGTTTCCCCAATCAGAAAGTCGGCGGTAGCGGCGACGTTTGTTTCATCTCGCAGAGCGGCACTCACGCGATCAACTTCACGATGCAGGCGGCGGCGCGCGGAATCAGCGTCAACAAGGCGGCGTCGATCGGCAACGCGATCGTGCTCGAAGCGGCGGACTTTGTCGACGTGATGGCGGACGATCCCGCCACCCGCATCATCGGGATGTATATCGAGGGCGTGCGCGACGGGCGGCGCTTTTTTGACAGCGTCAAGCGCGCCGCCAGCCGGTTGCCTGTGGTGATCTGGAAGGGCGGCGCGACCGAGGCCGGCGCGCGCGCGACTTTTTCCCATACCGGGTCGCTCGCGACCTCGGCAACGGTATGGCGCACCGCTGTACGTCAGAGCGGAGCGGTCGAGGCCGAGAATCTGGACGCGCTGATTGACGCGGTCGAGCTTTTCGCGCGCGGGCGGCGCGTGCAGGGCAGGCGCGTGGGGCTGGTGGCGATGACCGGCGGGCAATCGGTCAGTATCACCGACGCGTTTGCCGCAGCCGGATTGGAAGTGCCGCGGCTGTCGGACGCCTCTTACGAAGAGCTGAAAGACTTTTTCAATATCATCGGCGGCAGCTATCGCAATCCGCTCGACGCCGGCGGCACGATCGGCCTGGATTCGGGCCAGAGCAATCTCGCCCGGATCCTGGATATCCTCGACCGCGATCCGGTGATCGACGCGATCGTGGTGGAAATTGCGACCGGGCTTCGCGGCGCACGATGGGCGGCGCACGAAGATGAACTGACCGCGCTGCTGGACAAGTTTCAGGAATTCAATCGGCGGGCGCGCAAGGCGTTCGCCGTCGTGCTCCATCCAGCCCATATCGAGGCGACCGTGGCGCGCGCCAAGGAGCTTGCGCGAGCGCGCGGGCTGGTGGTGTGCGACAGCTTCGCGCGCGCGGCGGCATCGTTGAAAGCCGCTGCGGATTACTGGGAGCGCAGGCTGCCCGAGCCGCTTTGAGCGCCGGGAACTGGCAGCGATAGCACCGTCAGTATCGGCGGCGCGGCGGACGCGTCCAGCACCGCCAGAAGATTGCCGCGCGGCGACCAGCTCACGCTCAAAGTTGATCCCGCCTTCGCCGCCGCGATCGCGAGCGCCTTTTGCGTTGCGGGAAAGAAAGAGACGAGCACGGGAATATCGCCGTTGGGGTTCGGAAAGAATAGTTGGATCGCGAGTTCATCGGCGATCCGAGAATAAGCTATCGCGCCCTTTAGCAGCGCCGCGGCCGGTAGGTTGAACCCCAAAGGCGCGATCACAATCTGCGACTGGCTCGGATCGATCAGGGCGATCTCGGCGGGCAATATCGCGTCGGGAGTCTTGGCGATGAGCCGGGCGTTGAGGTTTCGATTGCCGAGCGCGGCGATTCGGCCGCCTCGAAGATAGGTCGCGGCGGCTGCCGGTGCCGCGATCACCCGGCTTTGGCCCGCATCAAGATCGTATTCGAAGAATCCCGGTAATCCGTTGACGTAGTTGTCCGGCGCGATCGCGTAAAGAAAGCGATTGCTATCCTGGTTCCACCCGATCAGATGAAAGCGCTGGCCGGCCGGAATCTTGAAGGTTTCGCATTGCAGGGAAACCCGGTCGATCAGGATCGGACGCAGCGGGTCGCTGTCGGCTATCGCGTAACGTCCGTTCGGGCTCCATACGGTACGCGTGAAATTGATCGGCTGCGCGCAATGGAGATTAATTTTTCTCGGCGTCGAACCGGGATTGAGGCTCAGCGCATAGATACCGCCTGCGGCCGCCGGAGGCGCGGGGGTTGGCGTTGGCGAAGCCTCCGGAGTGGAAGTCGGCGTCGCTTGAGGGCTCGACGGTTGCGAAACAAGTTCAAGCGCCAGAGTTGTCGAGTCGATCCAGCTCAGTCCGGCGGCGCTGAAGCGTCCTTCCATATGGGCGAGCTGACGAGTCGGCTGATCCTCGCTTACGTCGCGGAGGGTCACGTCGATATGGCCGTCTTCGAGATTGCCGATCGCGGCTGCAAGCATCGTTTGCGTACCATTTTCCGCGAGGTCCAAAATGACACTGTTGTGATAATCGGGATCGGGTGCGAGGATACGTTGTTGCTGGAAATCCGCGCCGTTGTAACCGAGCACGATGATGCGTCCGGACTGGCGTCCGATCACCGCGAGCTCGCCGCCCTCGAACCAAAGCGGCGGCCATCCTTCAGAGGTGTAACCCGCAGGCATCCGAATCGTGGCGATGACCGGAACCTTCGCGGTGAAAGCCGCGCCAGCCTGCGCGGATGGCGCCGGCGGGTTGGCCTGGGCTGCCGATATCGTTGCGAACCGCGACGCTAGCAGCGCCGACGCGGCTACCAGAGTCGCGGTCGCAATCGAAATCGGCCTTCGCATACAAGGGTAATGTATAAAGGTTAGAGCTTCGCCTTAGAAGAAGCGGTCCGACAGGGGAGGTGCGATGACCCGCGAAATCTGGTTGGCGATTATAGCCGCGGTGCTGGTGGCGCTCGGCGCGATCGGCTTCGACCTCGGGATGCGAGTGACGGGAGCGGCGGTGATTCTGATCGTTGCGATGCTGGTTGCCGCCTACGTCGCGATAGTGGTGCGTCCGGCGACGGTCCCGCGCGACGGATTGCTTCATCTCCGGCTTGCGGGCAGCATCCGCGAGTACGCGGTAACGTCGCCGCTTCAGTACCTGATGGGACGCGGCCTGTTTACGCTCCATCATTTTCGTCAGGCGCTTGAGGCCGCCGCGAGCGATTACCAGATCAAGGCCGTGATGGTTGAAATCGCGGGTCTGGAGGTCGGTTACGCCACCGCCCACGAACTTCACGATCTGCTGGCGCGAATCGCAAGCGCGGGCAAGCGTGTAATCGCGGTGGTCGCCGGTGACAGCTTAACGCCACGTGAATATCTGGTCGCCTGCGGTGCGGGCGAGATCGTCGCCAATCCCGACGTGGCCATCATGATGCTCGGGGTATCGGCCGGCAACCTGTTCCTGAAACAGGCGCTCGACAAGCTGGAGGTTCAGGCGCAGGTCCTGCAGTGGAAAGAGTACAAGGGCGCCGCAGAGACTTTCACGCGCGAAGAGATGTCGCCGGCGCTGCGCGAGAGCGTCGAGGCGATGGTCGGCGAGTGGCAGGATATTCTCGCCGGCGGCGTCGCGCGATCGCGCAAGCTCGATCCGGGACGCGCGCGCGAATTGCTCAACAGCGGCTTCATGAGTGCGCGCGAGGCTTGCGAAAAAGGTCTGATCGATCGCCTGGGGTACGCCGAGGATGTACGGGACGAGTTCGATCCGGACGGCGAGGGCGCGAAGATCGTCAGCCTGCCGCACTATATCCGCCATCTGGACTATGAGGACGATGTCGGGCGTCGCGCTCGTATCGCGTTGGTTTACGGTGTCGGGCCGGTAATCGCGGGCGAGGCGCCGCGGGCCGGCGAATTCCTAAGCGGCGAAGAAACCGCGCGCGAGATCGCGCGAGCGGTGGTCGACAAGCGGGTGCGCGCGATCGTGTTTCGAGTGAACTCGCCCGGAGGGTCGGCGGTCGGTTCGGAACTGGTGTGGCGAGCGGTGCACGAGGCCCAGCGCAAGGGCAAGCCGGTGGTGGTTTCGATGGGCGACGTGGCAGGCTCGGGCGGCTATTACGTCGCGATGGGGGCGGAGGCGATCGTCGCTGAGCCGGGCACGGTGACGGGATCGATCGGCGTGGTTTATACCAAGTTCAATCTTGGCAATCTGTTCGCGCGGCTGGGGGTCAAATTCGAGTTTGCCAAGAGCGCCGACGTGAGCGACGCGCTGTCGTGGTCGCGCGCGATGAGCGAGGCGGAACTCGCGCAGCTCGATCGAGTGATGGGCGAGCTGTACGGCAACTTCACGGCGAAGGTCGCCGAGGGGCGTAGACTCGATCCCGAACGGGCCGAGAACTTGGCTCGCGGACGGATATGGAGCGGAGCCGCGGCCAAGACCAACGGACTGATCGATAACATCGGCGGGTTATCGCAGGCGATAGAGCTGGCGCGCGAAAAGGCCAAGTTCGAACCCGACGAACCGCATGAATTGGTGACCTATCCGCCACCGCATCCGTTGGCCCGTTTCACGCCGAGCCTGGGGTCGCGAGACGAGGCCTCGTGGGCCATAGCCGCGTTGGCGCGCGCATCTGGCGTGCCAGAGAGCTGGGCGCCCGCGCTGATCGATCTTCTGAACGCCGGCGGCGGCCTGCTGCTGTGCCGGTTCTTCTAGCGGCGCTCCGCCCGGAAGGAAACAGCCGACGCGCTTAACGCGGGCGGGGCGGATCAGCGCTCGAGTTCTTCGCGGATGGAGTACATCTTCTGGCGCGCTTCGGAGACGTAGGCGTCGAGATTCTTGCGATGGTTGGCGAAGAGACCGTCGGGCGAGCCGTCGAGCACGATTAGCGGCTTCATCATCGCGGCCTTGCCCAGCGGGTCGATCGTCTCGTTAAACAGCACGGCGAGAACGGGTTTGTTCTTGAGCGGCACGTAGTACTCACGCCTTACCGCTTGCATCATGTAGTACATCACGTGGGCGTATCCCTGGGCGTGATAAAAATAATCGTCGACTTGCCATGAATGTACGGGTGAGCCGTCGTCCTGGCGGGTGCGATAGAGATTGGCGTGGGCGTCACCCAGCATATCGCTCCAGGATTGGATCAAACGGACCAGCTCGACATTGCGCTGGTTGAGCTCGATGGACGTAGGCGGCGTCGCGTGCAGGCCCGCGACGTAGGCGCGCAGGTGGCGGACCCCGTCTTTGTATTTGGATTCCGCCGACGGCAACCACCATCGCTCGGCGTCGTTGCGAAAGTCGGTATCGGCGATCACCAGATCCTGGTCGTAAATGTTGGATGAGATCTTGGTGAGATGGTCCTTGAACACGCGCGTCGTCTCGCGCACCGCCATGATGATGCCGAGCTGGCGGTTGGAGTTGTTGTCCGCCATCACGTGCGGCCCCCACAGGAAGAAATCGTTGGGACGCCATCCGAAACTGCTATGCAGCTCGTGATCCATAATCGCCGCCAGCGTCGAGGCGTAGATTTCGCCGGAGACGAATGGTTTATCGGGCGGAAACTCGCGATCGATATCGAACGGGAGGCGGTTGTGATGTATCTGACCGAAATGCAGGCCGAGATTAATCAAGACAAAGCCCGCGAGGAGCAACGCGACGACGATCCCGGCTTTTTTAATCAATGGCGTCGCGGCGGCGTTGGGCGTTGCAGGTTCCACGTAAACTACAGTTTACCCACGATACGAGAGAAGAGCGATCCGCGCTGAATATCCGCGGGCGCGATCAGCGGCGCGCTGCCGGCGGGCTTGCCGTCAACGATCACTTCGCCCGTGCCTACGCGCTGACCGCTCTTGATCGGCGCGGCGACAGATTGAGGCAGGTCGAAGCGCAATTTGATCGCTTCCTTTTCGCCGCCGTGACGCGCGAATACCGCGAGATCATCGCCCCAGACCGGTTTGAGGCTCGCGACCGCGCCACCGCTTATCGTGAGCGGCTGGCTGATCGGGCTTCCCTTCTTGCCGATCGGGTCCATGTAGTAATTCAGAAAACCTTGGGAGAGCATCGTCGCGGCTTCGCTGAAGTTCTGATTCTTGCGCGGCGAGCCGAGCACGACCGCGATCAGCCTGAGCCCGTTGCGTTTGGCGGTCGCGACGACATTGAAGCCGGCTTTGTAATAGAAGCCGGTCTTGAGTCCGTCACATCCGCGAAACGTCCGGACCAGGTGATTGGTGTTGCGCAGCTCGAAGGTGCCGTTGCGGAAACCGCTGGTATCGATCGCGGACCATCGCAGCACGTCGGGATATTTGATCAGCTCGCGCGCAAGGATAGCGGAATCGTAGGCGCTGGCCACGTCCGCCTGCTGCCCGTGTTCGGGCGGCAATCCATGTACCGAATAGTAGCGGGTGTCGGCCATTCCCAGAGCGTGCGCGCGCTGGTTCATCATCACGACGAAGGCTTCGGCCGAGCCGCCCACGTATTCGGCGACCGCCAGCGAGGCGTCGTTGGCCGAATGCACGACGACGGCTTTCATCATATCGTCGAGCGAGAAGGTCTCACCTTCCTTGAGGTAGACCTGCGAGCCGCCCATCCTGGCGGCCTCGCGCGATGTCGAGATCTGATCGGTGAGCTTGAGACTCCCGTCGTGGAGCTTTTCGGCGACGATCAGCATCACCATCATCTTCGCGAGCGACGCCGTCGGCCACGGCTTGTGCATGTCTTTGGAAAAAATAACCGTGCCGCTGGTCGGCTCCATGACGCAGGCCTCGGCGTAGGGAGCGGTCAACTCGGACTTGGCGCCGGCTTGCTCCTCTTCGCCTTCGGCAGGCGCGACGGCATGCTTGCGACGCCCCGCGAGACCGCTGGCGGGCGCGAGTATCAGCATCGCCGCGAGCGCGCCAAGTACCAACCAACGAACGCAAGATTGTGAGTGTTTACGCAACCCGATCGTCCTCATCCCAACCCCCTGCCGCAACGAATCCCGCCGTGAGCCTTAATGAAGAATAGGCACAACTGCCCCAAAGAGTGAATCGTTCCCACTCCGCGAATCCGCGCCGCATCCACTTGAAACGACGGCAACGGAAACTCAAGTCAATCAGGCGTCAGCGGATATCGTAATTGATTTGGACGGGTTGGCCGTTGCGGATGACCTGGAGGCTGATCGACTGCTGATTTTGCAATACGCTCAGTAACTCCATCGCGCGCATCGGATCGTTGATCGTCTGGCCGGCGACACTCTTGACGATATCCCCGTCCTGCAGACCCATCTGCTGAAACAGCGAGCCCTGCTGAATCTCCGAGAGGCGGAATCCGTTGGTCTTGCCGTTCTCGACGTTGGGCAGTGCGCGCATCTGGGTGAGAAGCGAGCCCATATTCTGAAGATTGTGGTCGACTGTGGCGCGATCCACGGCGTAGTGATTCGGGGATGAAGCGTGGATACCCGGCTCTGGCCGCGGCCCCTCGGAGTCGGATCGAGACGCCACCTGGGTGCCGTCGTCGGCAATCTCGAGCGCTCTGAGCTCGCCATCGTGATTGATCAGAACGCGCTTCCTCTCAACCGCGACCAGCGTCCCGGCGTCGGGGATTTCGTCGCCCAAGCGATAGAGCGATTGCTGATGGTTCCGCTCGTCTTCGATTATCGCGAACGGTTTGGCCAAGGTCAGCTCCGACGTGCCCAGCAGCTTGATGTGCAGGTCGGCGGCTACGGGTGCGACCGGTGCTGGCGCCGCAGCCTTGACGGAGTTGAAAACGTCGCGGTCGACGATCACCGAATAAGAAGCGCGCGAAAGATTCGCGGCAGTCTCGCGCCGAGCTGCTTGCGAAGGTGGCGTGATCGATGAGCTGGCGTTCAGCGTGCGCGCGATCAGGTCGTCGGCGGAAAGCGCGGCAAAGTAGGCGATAGCGGCGATCAAAACGAAGTTCAGTGCCGCGATGTATCGCTCGGACAGCCAGAAACGCATCTATGACCAGCCCTCGGCCCGGTAGGAGCAGTCTTCAACCAAGCGGCGCACGTCGTAGTTCCATCGGCCTTTCCAGCGATCGATCGTCAGGCTCGCCTGGCTATGGCCACTACTGATCAGATCAAGCATCCGCACTAGGTAGATGCTCTCATCCTCGCCGCGGGCATTCAATCCCTTCTGCCGACCCAGCCCGACCATCGCGATTTGCAGCAACTCGACGGCAAGTTCCTTCAGCCTGGCCTTGCCCGCGCGAGCTTCGAGGCCGCCCCGATGCGCCTGGTCGTTGATCTTCAAGCGCTCGGCGAAGCTCCATCGCTTGACGAGGTCCCAGGCGGCGTCGAGGCAGTCGTCATCGTAAAGCACGCCTTTGAGCAGCGCCGGCAGGGTTAGCATCAGTGCCGGAGGCTGGCTATCGGCCGAGCGAACCTCGATATACTTCTTGAGCCGCACTTCGGTGAAGATCGTGGTCAGGTGATTGGTCCAATCCTCGAACGTGGCGCGCTCGTTCTTATAGCCGCGCTCGATAAACTGGCGAAAGGTGAGGCCCGGAGGAGCGGTCAGATCGATGTAATGATGGTCGCGAACCAGAAAGTACATCGGTACGTCGAGCGCGTAGTCGACGTAATCTTCGAAACCGGCATTCGGCTTGAAAACGAGCTCCAGCATGCCGCATCGGTCCGGATCGGTATCGGTCCAGATATGGCCGCGGAAAGTATGATAGCCGTTGAGGCCACCGTCGCTGACGGGAGAGTTGGCGAAGATCGCGTAGAGGATCGGCACCAGGCCGGTCGAGACCCTGAGCTTGCGCATCGCGTCGGCTTCGCTGCCGTAATCGAGGTTGGCCTGGACGCCGGCGGTCTGCTTCATCATCCGCCGCCCGAGCCGCCCCTTGCGCTGCATGTAGGCGTACATGATGTGATAGCGCGCCTTGGGAATCAGCTCGATTTCTTCGATCCGGCTGAAAGGCTGCATCCCGAGGCCGAGCAATGCGACGTCGAATTCACTGCCGACCTCGATTAGCTGCTTGATGTGCTCGGTGAATTCTTCGTTGGCGCAGTGGATAGTTTCGCACTGCTCACCCGACAGCTCGATCTGGGCGCCGGGCTCGATCGAGATCATCGCGCGCTTGCCCTTGAGACCAAGGATTCTGCCTTCTTCCTCCTCAGGCTCGTAGCTGAAGCGTTCGACCAGCAGGCGCAACAGATGCTCGACGCCGCCGACGCCGGAGTAGGGTAATGCGCGGCCGTCGCGCGCCGAGACCGCGATTTTCTCGTACTCGGTGCCGATCCGCCATGCCGAGCGCGGCTTCGCGCCGCTCTCGAAGTAGCGAATCAGATCTTCTTTGCCGCCAATGATATCGTCCATGGTCGTCCGCCTATTAGGCGGGCATCGGGCCACGAATAAGGCTCCTATGATGACGCGTCGTGCGGGCTACTGGCAAGCACAATCGTGGATCGTGGGGGAACGGCGGGAGATAGAGAAGAAATGGGTCAGCGCGTAGTCCGCCCTAAGGCACCCACTGCCACGCCTCGACGATTAGCGTCGAGTCTAGGTGGGCCTGCCGCGCCGCCGCCGACGTCTCCGTCCGTCAGCCTTTAGCGGCTTTGTTCTGTTCCTCTTTGCGGCTCAGCGCAAGCTGCCCCGTCGGTACATCGAAGCGAATAAAGAAATCAGCAATCTGATGCTGCAGACGCTCTAGTCCAAGAACCGACATAGAGGCTACTTTCGTGGCTGATTCAAGAGCGCGCCTGTCGCAATACGTGATATTCCGCAAATCAGCATAATAATTTCCATCGAGTCCGGGCACATCGGTTAGGGGCAGCAAGGAACGCTGCTGCTGACTTAGAACCGCATCTCGGTACTTAGAATCAGCGTTATTTAGGTTGCTCCAAGGCAACAGCGGTGCAACAAGAATCCGAGTTCGTGAGCCATCATTCTCCATCGTACAGTCGTGTGTAAGCACGATACACGGCTGAAGTCGTCCCCGTGCCAAGTAGTAACCCAAGCCGTCACTGTCGGATTCGAAATTCGGAATTTCAGTCCAGACGCGATTTCCCTCCTTAGAATCTTTCTTGAGGTGGGTCAGTGGCCGAGATGCTGTACCAACAAGGAGTTCCTTGAACACATCGCCTTGTGAAAGTTTTTCTTCAGGCCTCGGTGCCCACCAGGTATGTGGCATTCGACACTTACAGTACCGGCTCCGGATCTTTGAACCGGTCCATCTTCGGAGTGCGAGGAAAGCCTCGTATTAGGTCGCGCAATCTTGCCCAATGATCAGGCGAGACTTCCGTATATATCGAAGTCTCGTACCCTTGTGCAGCCTCTTCGGTGATGGTGGCCTTGCGGGTTGCGGCGCCTGCATAGGACAACGAAAATGGCATCGATACAATCACTGAACTGAAAGCAATCGCAGACACCGCTAGCGAAACCGCCCATCTCGACTGCCGCAGGCGTCGCGGTCGTGGGCGTTCCTCGCCATCTTCCAAGAACTGTCCAGTTACAATCCCGTCCTCTTGCCAGAAACGGGGGGCGAAACGTCGAAACTGCTTGAATTCATTCATTGCCATGTCCTCGCTCGGCGTCTACTGGGAGCCTTGGTTCGAGTTCGCGGAGCTTATCGAGCATTGCTATCAGAAGTCCAGACCCTAGAATTACACGGACTACAGGGTCAACCGCCAGTTTCTTGTTTTGTTGAGCATAATGAAGGCTGAACGCTGATGCGTGATAAAAGTCTATGCACGACTCCCGGCCAGCGGATGCCAAACCGACCGTGTTAGCAAAGAGCGTGACTGTCTGGTCTGGTTCTTCCTGTATGTTCATGAGTTGCGAATGGACGTCGTTTAGGTCCAACCAGATCCGAAAGTTGGGATCAACGCTGTCAAGCGTCCTTAAAAAATTATGAACTGCCGTTGTGGTCATCTGAATCACGATCAGCGAACGCAGTCCGCCCGAGAGCCCAATCTTCTTTTGACCGAAGAGCAGTTGTACAACGCCGCCGTCATAAGTGACTGAACCAACCTCGGCGACATACCGCCTGTCTGGCACTGGCGCCAGTGCCAGGTCGAGACTCAATTCAAGCCCGCCGGAGCCGTCCGGCCTTGTGATCGGCCGACGGGCCATTTCTATGACAGCGCCCTCACCGTGCCGTGGTGGGCGTTGTACTGCCGCTACCTGAGTTTTAGCCATAAAAATCCATCACATACTTTAGCAAATCAACATAATTGGCTCAAAGGGCTTTGAACGGTAGCAATCAGGTCCGATGAAGACCCCGTCGTCGTTGCAATAGATGCGGCGGTTGTCGGGGCCGGCCTTGACCAGTCCGGCGAAGGAAAGGTCCATTAGGATTCTCCGGACAGAAGCATTAGCATACGTTCTGTATATTGAGATGCCGCTGTCTCGATCAACTAAAATTTTCGGCCATCGAAATGAACTGCCGCCGGGCTACGTCGACGATTGTCCTAACGAAGACGACCGAGGCACTACCTCCGACGCCGGACCTTCTGGCAAATGGCAGAGCTGATACTCTCTATCGATCAGGGGACGACTGGCACGACGGTACTCTTGGTCGACTCGAAGGGGCGCGTCAAGGCGCGCGCCTATCAGGAGATTCGTCAGTTCTATCCGGCGCCGGGATGGGTCGAACACGACCCCGAGGAAATCTATCGGTCGGCGGTGACGCTGAGTAAAAAAGCGCTGCGCGCGGCGCGTGTCAGTGCGCGAGACGTTTGCGCGATCGGGTTGACCAATCAGCGCGAGACCTTCGTGGTGTGGGAGCGCAAGACCGGCCGCCCGATCCATCGCGCGATCGTATGGCAATGCCGGCGCAGCGCCGCTATCTGCGAAGAGCTGCGCGCGCGCGAGCCCGAGGTCACCGAACGCACCGGCCTGCTGCTGGATCCATACTTTTCCGGAACCAAGCTCAAGTGGATGCTGGATCGCGAGCCGCAGCTGCGGATGCGGGCGAGTCGGGGCGAGCTATGCTTCGGCACGATCGATAGCTGGCTCGCGTTCAAGCTTTCGCGTGGCGCGGCGCACGTGACCGATTTCACCAACGCCTCGCGCACGCTGATGTTCAATCTCGATGGGCGCGAGTGGGACGACGCGATGCTCGATATGCTGGGCGTGCCGCGCGAGATGATGCCGAAGCCGGTCAGCTCGCGAGGGCCGATCGCCGAGGCGGCGGCGGGCACTATCGGCGACCGGCCGATTCCGATCGGAGCGATGATTGGCGATCAACAATCGGCGCTGTACGGGCAAGGCGCGGTAGCGGCGGGCGAGGGCAAGGTCACCTACGGCACGGGCGCCTTCCTGCTGATGAACACCGGAAGCCGGCGGATTGTCTCGCGAAATCGGCTGCTCAGCAGTTCGGCGCTGGGCCCGAACGGCGAGCCGGCGTACGCGCTCGAGGGTTCGATATTTGTCGCGGGAGCGGCGATCCAATGGCTGCGCGACGGGCTCGCTCTTATCAAGCGAGCGTCCGACAGCGCGGCGATCGCGCGTCGCAGCCGCCACTCGGACGTCTACATGGTGCCGGCGTTTGTCGGGATGGGGGCGCCGTACTGGGATAGCGACGCGCGCGGCGCGATCCTGGGCCTGACCCGAGGCACTAATCGCGCCGATATCGTGCGCGCGGCCCTCGACAGTATCGCGTACCAAGTGGCCGACGTGGTTGCAGCGATGGAGTCGGATACCGGAGAGCGGCTAAACGAGCTTCGAGCCGACGGCGGCGCGACGTCCAACGGCTACCTGATGCAGTTCCAGGCCGATTTGCTCGGGCGTCCGGTGATAGTAGCTCGCATGGCGGAGACGACCGCACTGGGTGCGGCAATTCTCGCCGGCTTGGCGATCGGGATGTGGCGTTCAGCGGAGGAGCTGGCATCCCTGCGCAAAGTCGGCAAGGTCTTCAATCCTAAGATGGCGCCCGCACAACGGGAGAAACTACGCGAAGGATGGAAAGCCGCGGTAGCTAGGGTTCTGACCCGATAACGTGCCGACTCGGTGTAGCGCGCCTACGGTAGCCAAGAGGAAGCGAGGCTCGGCCGAATCAGTGATCGGATGACGATCGCCTGGGCGTTGCGGGCTGCGGCTTCAGTTTCGTTATCCGCAATCCATGAGAGGTCCATCCCAAGTCGAAGCCGACCTGATCGCCCTCGTGGAGGAGGTCGATACCGGGGAAGCTGCCGCCCAACGGCGCTCCTACCACCTCGACGTACGGAAACTGGAACCGGACTTCCCTGCCGCTATTTGAACGCACTACGCCCCGGCCGCGACTTCGGTCGAGCCGCACCAGCGTTCCCTGATAAAAGTTGCCGGGAAAGCGTTCACTGTCGAACTCACCGTTCACAACCAAGGAAGTACCATCAGCGGGTCAACGCCGCAAAGGGAAGGCGGTCGGCGGCTTGTGTTAAAACGTCGGTTTAAAAGATGGCTTGTTTCCATGGCAAGTTTGATGGTAGATGTCAGCAAGGTTCATCTCGCCCGGCCGATTCCGTGGCAACCTTCTATCGGCCGCGTGCGATGAGGACAAGGGGGGCCGGAAGCTATCTTTTTGAGATGAGAGGCGTCGATTGTCGGCGCGGTTGCCGTGTGGCGCGCGAAGCCATCCTGGCAGGCCGTTGGTTTCTGCTTCGGTAAGATTTGGTATCCGCAGGATGGCGGTACGTTGAGGCGGGAACGAGGCGACAACCTGGCATCAGGGGAAGATCCTCCGGAGGCATACTGATGCGGACCAAAATAATTTCGATAGTTGGAATCGCTGTGGTGGCAATGGGTTTGTGTGCCTGGAGCGGAATTTCGATCGCGCAAAGCGGGATTGCCGCTAGTTCGGGCCAAATCTGTCTGATCAGCACGTCGGCGGCTCCGAACGCGCCGGGCTTGACCACGCCCGGACGCCCGGATGCGGCGGCGCAGCCCTCCGCGAGCGGGCATAGACAGAAGCCCGAGCGTGTCATGTTTTCAGAGATGATGTTCGTGAACGACTCCGACCGGCTCTCCGACGTGGGAGTGGGGCGATGCTATCTGGTCGCGCAAAAGCTCAGGCACGGGATCAACGTCAGAGTCGTTGTCCAAGGGCGTTCTGGGACTGGAGTATCGTCAGCGGCAAATCACGAGCTCTGCCTGAGTCAGGCTGAGGCGGTCAAGCGACAAATCGCAAGCTTTGGTATCGCCGAGAGCCGGATGTCGGTCGTCAGGTTCAATGATGCGGCGGCGAGCTTCAAAGCTCGCTGGGTGCGGATCGTGCGCGAACGCGCAGAGTTTGAGATTGAAGCGACAAATCGCGGCGCCAGCTCGAACAACGGTCCTGCGCCGGTCGATCAGGGCACGCTTTAGAGGCCCGGTCGGACCCCTCGGTCCGCTAGCCGCCCGCTTCCCGGATCAAGAAGCCGGACTCAACTAGCGCGGCGTTGTCCGTACGGCGATCAATCCGTCCGGCTGCGTTAACAGCGTATCGAGTTCACCGGCGATATCGAGAGCCCTTAAATCGTCGTAGCCACCGATTATCTCGCCGTTGATAAAAATCTCCGGCACGGTGCGCCTGCCACCCGCCAACTCGACCATCTGCTCACGCGCGACCGGGTCGTTGGTCACGTCGATCTCGTCGAAGGCAGCGCCCTTGCTCCTGAGCAGCGCCTTCGCTTTGACACAAAACGGACACGTCTCGGTAGTATAAACTTGGATCTTAGCCACAGATCGAGTGTAAGTCGGCGCAGGGCGACAGGCAACGGCACAGTATTTATCGCTGCAAGATCACTAAGATCACTTTGGCCAAGAGATGCTTTCGAAGCAGCGCCAGCACTAAGGCGGTCGTTCTTAATCTACGTGTGTCAGATCGCCGCTATGGCTTCGGCCGGCGCTTCGAACGCAACTTCGTGACGTTCTCGTCGTAGATCGCGATTCCTCGACGCCGCAGCAGGGCGGTGAACACTCCTTCGCCGGGAAGTAGCGTGCCGTCGCGATAGACGTTGTGGACGCCGCATGAGGGGCTGTTGTCTTTGAGCACCGCGTCGGTGGCGCCCCCCGCGATCGCCTCCGCCAACGCGGCTTCGGCCCCCTTAACGAACTCAACGCTACGATTAACGCTGTTGGCGTCGACGACGGTTGCATCCCCGTCGAGGACGCCGCCGCCGTCACCGCCTCGAAGCTGGCATGAAGGCCTGGGAGTGCCCAATCCTCCCATCTCTTCAGGACAGACCGCGATGACGCTGCGTCCCTCGAGAACGACTCCCAGTTCAGGTGTTAGCTTGTCGCGCCCGTCGAACCGGCATCGCCGGCCCAGCAGGCAGGCCGATACTATCACCGCACCCTGCTCCGGCCTGCTTTTCTCGGACATGGCTTGTCTTTCAACGATTGCGCAGCGGCGGATTGATGAGGGCCTCATCGATCGCGCCAGAACCCTCATCCTTGACGTAGACCTTGCGTCCACGCACTTCGAGCCTGCCTTGCTGATAAAGCTGAATCGCGCGCGGGTAGATTCGATGCTCCTGGGCCAGGATGCGGTCGGACAACTGATCCTCGCTATCATCCGGATAAACCGGCACCGCGGCCTGGATAATAATCGGTCCGTCGTCCAAGCCTTCGCTGACGAAAAAGACGGTGCATCCCGAGAATCGGGCGCCGTGATCGATCGCTGCCTGCTGAACGTTCAAGCCGGGAAACGCTGGCAGCAAGGCGGGATGGATATTCATGATTCGGTTCGGGAACGCCCGCACCATCACCGGCGACAGCAATCGCATGAAGCCGGCCAGGATCACCAGCTCGACGCCGCGCGCTTCGAGCGCGGATACCAGTTCCGTATCGAAGGCCTCGCGGCTGGGAAACCTGCGATGCTCGATCACCAGCGTCTCGATTCCGTGACTGCGGGCGCGTTCGAGGCCGGGAGCGTCGGCGCGGTTCGAGATTACGAGCTTGACCCGCGCGGCGAGCTCACCTCGCTCGATCGCGTCGATTATCGCTTGCAGATTGCTGCCGCGACCGGAGATCAGGACGCCAAGATTGAGAACCGAATCAGCCGCCATCAAAATCTGATTCCTGAAAGCGCTTCGAGGTTCGCCGACCGCCGACTCAATCGAGAACGACTCCGCGACGGCCGCGGCGCAGCTCGCCTATAACATAAGCCGGCTGACGGCGGCGGCGCAAATAAGCCACCGCGCGATCAGCCTCGCTGGCGCCGAAAATCGCGACCATCCCGAGGCCATTGTTGAACGTGCGATCCATCTCCGTCTGGCCGATATTGCCCGTGCGCGCAATCAGGTCGAAGATTGGCGGTATCGGCCAGCTTCCGCGCTCGATTCGCGCGGACAGATTCGCGGGTAGCACTCGCGGGACGTTCTCGATCACGCCGCCGCCAGTGATGTTGGCCAATCCCTTTACCGTGAATCGGCGGAACAGGTCAGCGACGATCCGGGCGTAAATACGCGTCGGCCGCAGCATCTCGTCGGCCAGTGTGCAGCCCAACCCGGCAATCCGATTGCCGAGCTTAAGATGGCCTCGTTCGAGCAGTACCTTGCGTGCGAGCGAGTAGCCGTTGGAATGAAGTCCGCTCGAAGCGAGTCCGACCAGGATGTCGCCGGCGCGCAGGCGACGCGGCGACGGAATCCGACTGCGCTCGGCAATCCCCACCGCGAAGCCGACCAGATCGTATTCGCCGTCGCGATACATCCCCGGCAATTGCGCCGTCTCGCCGCCCACCAGGCTGGCGCCGGCGTCGGCACAGCCGCGCGCAAGCCCCTTGACGAGTTCGAGCGCGATCCGCTGATCGAGCCGGCCGGTGCCGATGTAATCGAGGAAGAACAGCGGCTTGGCGCCGGTGCAAATCACGTCGTTGACGCACATCGCGACGCAATCGATCCCGACCGTATCGTGACGGCCGGTGGCGAAGGCGATTTGCAGCTTGGTGCCGACTCCGTCGGTGCCGGCAACCAGCACCGGCGACCGCATCCGCGATAAGCGTTCGATTCCGATCAACGCGCCGAAACCGCCGATTCCCGCGATCACCTTCGAGCCCAGCGTCGGCTGCGCCAGACGCCGGAACATCGGGACCAGGCGCTCTTTCAGGTCGATATCGACGCCGGCAGCCTTGTATGTAAGCGCGCGCGCCATGCTTATTCCCGCCGAAACGCCAGCGCCGCCGCGCGCCAGGCGTGTTTCATCGGCGGCTCCGCGCCCGGATCGCCATACGGGTTTAACCCTTCGCGATACTCGACGACGTCGAGCCCTTCCAGCAATCGCCGCAACTCGCCGTGTTCGAGGAAGTAGCGAGGATTGGGCTTGTGTCGATGATTCGCGGCTTCGTCAATCAGGAAAGTACCGAACAGCAAGGCTCCGCCTACCTTCAGCGCGCGCTTGAATTTGGGGAACAGTTCACGTTCAAGAAAGTTTATATTCACGATCACGTCGAAGCGCTCTTCTCGCAGTGGAAATTCGGTCATATCAGCAACCACCGGCGAGACCGCCAGGTCCTCGCGGCGCGCTAGCGACGCGAGGATCGCCAGCCCTACCCGCGAATGATCCACCGCGATTACGCGCATCCCGGCGCGCGCGAGCATCAGGCTGTGCCGGCCGCGGCCCGCGGCGACGTCGAGCGCAAGTCCGCGGGGCAAGCGCGGCAGCATCTCGATCACGAACGATTCGGGATGGCCGGGCCGTTGCCCGTGATGGCGGTCGTCCCATTCGAAGCGGCCGGCCGCGCTCATAGCACTCGCGCCAGCGTGAAGACGTCGACCGAGCGCGCGCCCGCGGCGCGAAGCGTACGAGCGCATTCGTTTGCGGTGGCGCCGGTGGTCATGACGTCGTCGACCAGCAGCACGCGTCGATTCGCGATCCGATGCGCGCGTCTGACCGCGAAGGCGCGGCGCACGTTGCGGCGGCGAGCTTCCAAATCGTTCGCGGTTTGCGGCATCGTAGCGACGACGCGGACTAGGCTTATGGTGTCGAGCTTGCAATCGAGCCTGCGTGCCACCTCGGCGGCTAGCAGCGCCGCCTGATTGAAGCCGCGCCATCGCAAGCGCTTCGGATGCAGCGGCACGGGCACCACCAGGTCGTAATGCTCATCAGCAAGCGGGATGCGTTCTCCGAGGCACTCGGCCAGCGCGCGGCCCATCGTTTGATCGAGTCCGTATTTGTGCCGTCGTATCATCGAGGCCAGGATGTTGTTGTCGCCGTCGGCGTGCGCCTCGTAGCTTGCGATCGCGCGAGCCTTGCCGAAACTCGGCGGCGATTCCAGGCATCGCGGGCATTGGCTGATCGAGGCAAGCACCGGGACGCCGCATCGATAGCATCCGGGCTCTTCGAGCAATCCGATCCCGTCGCGGCATCGCACGCACACCCGCTCGCGGCTCTCGATCGGAAGCCGCTCGTCACATCCGGCGCATCGCGGCGGAAACAGAAAGTTCAGGATCTGATGGGCGATTGCCACAGACTATAGATGAAGTTTTGCGCATCGAAACTCAAGCGCGTTTGGTGCCGAGGGCGGGACTTGAACCCGCATGTGCTTGCGCACGGAGGATTTTGAGTCCTCTGCGTCTGCCGTTTCGCCACCTCGGCATCTCTCGATTAGACGGCCGGCGTCGCGCGATGATCTTGCCAGAGAGCGCGCCTTTCCTACAAGTGCGCGCGCCCTACAGCGGCCATCGTTCGCGCCGATAGCCCATCTCCCAGAACATCCACTCGTAGCGGCTGGTCGCGACGAAGTGCCGTCGCATCGCTTCGCGTTCGTCCACGCGCAGCCGCTCCGCGGTCTGATCAGTTGCCGCGATCACCGCATTTACCAGACTGCCGAATTCCTCTGAGGCGTAAGTCGCGATCCATCGCCGATAGAGTTCGTTCGGCGACCCCTTGCGCTCAAGTTCCTTTCCGACCTCCCAGTAAATCCAGTAGCACGGGAGCAGCGCCGCGATCGCTTCGTGAAACGGTGCGCCGTACGCGACCGCGATCAGATAGCTGGTGTAGGCAAGATTCGTTGGCGCAATCGGGGTCGATAACAGCGCGTCCGCCGTCAGACCGAAATCCTTGAAGAAGGTTTCGTGAAGCGCGCGTTCGACTTTGAGCGCACCGGCCGCGTGCTCGCTGAACATGATGATCCATTCGTCGCGCGGCGCGCGTCCGGCCGTGATCGCGAGAGCGCGCGCGAATTCGCGCAGATAGAGCGAGTCCTGAACTACGTAAAATTCAAAACTCTCTCGCGCGAGCGTTCCATCGGCGAGGCCGTGGATAAATGGATGATCCAGGATCGCGCCGTAAATCGGTGCGATCGACTTCCAGCACTCGGCAGTAAAGTTCATCGCGGCTCCTCAGTTAGCATCATTGCACGTGAAGCGGACGACATTGGAGTGTTTTAGTAATCGCGAATTCTGCTTCTATCGCAATACAAGCAATCAGACGCTATTCGTTTCTGCAGTCGCCTGTGCGATCGCGAGGGCCAGGCATCGCGATACTTGGGTGGACTCAGTGCCGCCGAGATTTAGCAAAACTCTTTTATGATGCTCTTGCGCAATTGAAGCGAATTTGCTACCCGATTAGTTGCTTCAGGCTCCTAAAAGGGGGGAGCCCCACAGATTGGACTTGTTTTGACGTAGCGGCGCGCGGGCGTTTGCTATGGCGTCAAGTTAGTTGAGCGGTCGAATTTCGATCAGCTTGCCGCCGCGTTGGTCCGTCTGTGGGGCGCCGGATGCGAACGAAGGGGGATAGTTCGTTTACTAGCCCCGGCCGATCGGCTGAGGACGGCGGACGCATTGTCGCCAGCCTCTCTTGCTCCCCTGGCGTGCACGACAGGAGGCGCACTATGCAAAGGCTGATAATGCTGTTGCTGGTGGCGATAGCGATCGGTGCGGGCGCGGCTTCGGCAGCGCTATGCGCCGATATCGGCGGAGTGGTTATAGACGCCGCGGGAAACCGCGTCGCCGGTATCAAGGTCGTCGCGATGCGTGATCGCACGGGAGAAGTCGCAGGACAGGCGACCTCGGGTGCCAAAGGCGAATATTACATTCCGCATATTTCGCCCGAGACCTACGATTTGGCGCTGGACCCGCTGGGGAAGCCCTTCCAGCCGGCTACGACGGTTGCCGCCGTTCCCAAGCAGGGCCTCACGGTCAATTGGCGAGTCTCCGAAACGGCGCCCGCATCCGCGCTGGCGGCACCGCGCGCAACAACGCCCTTTGTCTGGAGCGGACGGGAACTCGATACGGCGGGATTGATAATGGGCGGCGTAGCCGGCGTCGGCGCGGGAGCGATCACAGGATATGCAACCGGCGGCGGAGGTTCCGGGTCGTCGCGCTCCATCATCATACTGCCCGCACAAAGTCCCTCGATGTGATTCTGTGATCCTGCCCATTGTGCCAAGGATCATGCGCTGCGCCTTCGTGGCTGTCGGTCTTCTGATCATATCCCTGCTGGGAGGCGGATGCGCAGCATCGCATCCGGCGGCGGATAGCACGCAGAAATCAGCGCCGAACGTTTCGCCGGTTACGGCCGATCCTCCTGCGACCGGTTCGCAGGAAGAGGCGTCCGCGAATCTCCGTCGCCTGGCCGAGCTATGGAAGCAACGCACTCGCGACTTGTCCGGTTCGGATTACCCGATCGGTCCTGGTGATGTTTTGCAAATCTCAGTGCCGTCGATCGAAGTCTTGAAGAACCGCTCGGTGCGGGTCTCGGGCGACAATACCATCGCGCTGCCGCTGGTAGGTGAGATACAGGTCGAGGGGATGACGGAGCCCAGGCTCCGTGACGCACTCGCGCAACGGCTCAACAAGTACATGTACGATCCTCAGGTGGAGGTATTCGTAAAAGAGTATCGAAGCCGCCAGGTAGCAGTGACGGGCGCGGTCGACAAGCCGGGGCACTATAATCTGACCGGTCGCGCCGACACCATACTCGACATGATTATGCTGGCTGGCGGCCTGCGCGACGATGCCGCCGCCGA
Source organism: Binataceae bacterium (SeqCode) (assembly GCA_050010455.1). Taxonomy (GTDB): domain Bacteria; phylum Desulfobacterota; class Binatia; order Binatales; family Binataceae; genus DATJOQ01. The sequence goes on from JBEKLA010000009.1 coordinate 37,094, forward strand.
TCGGATCGTGTTGATTCCAGCCGAGTTCAACGATGGCGTGCCGAGCAAGACCGAATCGCCGCGCGCCACGATTAACAAATCGAGTTTGTCCGAAGAAACGCTTGCCATGTCGTCAGGCGGGCCCTTCCACGACGGTCTCTTTATCGGCCGGGCTCCGGGCAGCCCGAACCCGGTCGTCATTTCGTTAAGCAATATCAACCTCGCCAACGACTCTATCAATTACCTCGACATGCCGGTGCGGCCGCGCGACGTTATCGTGGTGCCCAGCGGCGGAAGCGTGATGGTGGAAGGATGGGTTCGCAACCCGGGCGCAGTGAAAATAACGCCAGGCCTTACGGTCTTGGGCGCCGTGGCTGCGGTTGGAGGGCCGTTGTTCGCGGCCAATACCCAATCGGTGCAGATCATTCGCAGCGGACAGCGGGGAGAAAAATTCGTGTTCGAGAGCGATCTCGACCAGATTGTGCAACGGCGCAAGCCCGACCTCGCAGTGCAGCAGGACGACGTAATAGTAGTGGACTACTCACGTACGGCGATCGTGCCCTACTTCTTTTACATGCTGTTTAATCGATTTGGCATAGGCGCGGGTATCCCCTGATATCTGGAGTCTGTAATACACAATGAAAGAGTCCTCACAGTATTTTATTCGACGCGGTTCCGTTCCCTTGCCTGAGGAGAGTGACGTAACGCCGTATGGCGCCAGTGACTATGAAAATCCGCATGTGTGGGAATATGCGCGCACGATAAGAAAGCATTTGTGGCTGATCCTGGCGGCCGTCGGTGCGGTGGTGTTGGCGGCCGGGCTCAGAATGCTGACCATGACGCCAATCTTTACCGCGCAAAGCACGATTCTCGTCGAGCGCAACGTTCCCAAAGTACTCGCCATCAATGACTTGCTGAGCGAAAACGACGAGGCGGATGTCTATTACAGGACCCAATACGGAATACTGAAGAGCCGCAGCCTAGCCGCGTCGGTTATCAAAGAGGAGGGCCTCGGTTCCGAGGAACCCGCCGCATCTGCCGCCGCGCAACCCGGCTTAATCGCGGGAATGTGGAGCAGGGCAGCGGCGCAGGTCTACGGATCGCCGGAGGGGGCCGCCAAGGTTCGTCGATCGTCAGAGCATGCGGAGGGCGGCGTCAAACCAGAATTGATCGACGCGTACCTAAACGCTTTGGATGTGGCTCCAATCCAGGGAACGCGGCTGGTGAAGGTCGGTTATAGCAGCCCGAATCCGGAACTGTCCGCGCGGATCGCCAACGCTCACTGCATGGCCTACATCCGCCAGGGACTCGGCTTGTATGCCGACGCGAGCGGCGAGGCTCAACGATACCTGGATCAGAAGCTCGTCGAGCTGAGAGAGCGGGTGGAGAAATCCGAGATCGCTTTGAACAACTACCGCCGCGAGAAAGGCATTCTCGCGCTGAGCGGCAGAGGAAATATCGTCGTGGATCGGCTGAGCGACTTGAACAAAGAACTGACCGAGGCCGAGGGCAATCGGATCGCGCTGGAAGCGCAGGTCAAGCTCATCCGCGAGCGGAGTTATGATTACATCCCGGAAGTGGTCAACAGCACCCTGATCCAAACCCTCAAGCAGAATCTGATCCAGCTGCAAGGCCAATACGCGAGCCTCGCGTTGCAGTTCAAATCCAGCTATCCGCCGATGGCGCAACTCGAAGCGCAGGTGGATGAGACCCGCAGGCGCCTGGCTGGCGAAGTCGACCGAGTCGTTGGCGGCATTCAATCAGCCTATCTGGCGGCGTCCGCCCGCGAGAAGGAACTCCATGCCAAGCTCGACGAACAGCGCGGACTCGCCTTGGGACTCAAGGATGATTCTGTTCAATACGCAATCCTGCAGCGTGAAGTAGATACCAATCGCCAGCTCTACGACAGTGTGTTGCAACGTCTGAAAGAAATGGGGATTTCCACGGCGGTTCGCCTATCCAACGTTTCGATAATCGATAAGGCCGAGCCTCCGCTGACTCCGTCGTCGCCGCGGCGCGCCCAGGGGCTGATGATGGCCGCTATCGTCGGACTGGCCGGCGGCCTTGGTCTGGCCTTCGTTCTCGAATACCTCGACGACACTCTCAAGAATCCGCAAGATGCGGAGCGATACCTCAATCTGCCCAGTCTCGGAATCGTGCCGCGATTTGGCGAGGGCGCGCGCGCTGTGCTCGACGATATTCGCGGGCCCCAGGCCTACCTGGCAACCCGTATCCGAGCTGAATACTCGGCGCAGCCCGTCGCCGGTTCGTCTATGATGGGTGAAGCGTACCGCGCGCTTCGCACCACACTGGTGCTCGCGCGCGCCGCCGGTCCTCCGCAAAGCGTTCTGTTTACCAGCGCAGCGGCTTCGGAGGGCAAAACGATGACCGCGCTCAACGCTGCGATCGCTTTCGCGAATCTGGATGCGAAAGTGCTGGTAATCGACGCAGACCTGCGCCGCCCTCGATGCCACGAAATTCTCAACATGCCCAACGGAACCGGTTTGACCGAGGCGCTAAGCGGCCAAAGCACGATCGAAGAAGTGATTCAGTCGACCTCTGTGAACAACTTATCATTCATCAGCGCCGGGGCGAGTTCGCTGAATTCGACCGATCTGCTCGGCTCCGGGCGGATGCAGGCACTCCTTGGTCATCTGAGAAAACGTTACGATTATATATTGATCGATTGTAGCCCAGTGATGCTGGTTAGTGACGCACTAGCAGGATGCGGAAAAACGAGCGTTTCTCATTCGATTATCATGTAGAGTAGTGGGCGATCGCGGTGTGAGGAGGATGTGGGATGCGCGGGGCGGATCACCAGCAGTCTGCAA
>JBEKLA010000010.1:0-37706 GCA_050010455.1 Binataceae bacterium (SeqCode)
GAAAAGATGCGTGCCGTCACCTACAGCCGACGGCTCGTTCGTCCGCCCCGACTGAACACCATCGATATACACGTCGCGCGAGTCGGGGAAAGTGACGATTACCCACTGCATCTACCTACCCCCTAGGTGTTAAGGCGCTAATTTCGCGGCAATCGCGACTGCTTGATCCAAGTAGCCAAGCGCCTTGACGATATTCTGCGCGGTGTTGACGTTGGACTGGATATTCTTGACGCTCTGGTTGACGTTACGGGTAGCGGCCTGCATGTTCTTCTTCACGGTCGCCGCGTCACCTATCCAATCCTTCCATAACGCATTGGAGAGCGTGGTGTATAACGCATTGAGCCGATTCAAGCGCAACGCATAGTTATTCGAGTTGGTTTGATCCTGATTCTGGTCGCACCACATCTTCAGGTAGACGGTCCCATTTATGGAGCTGCTCAGGTTATTGAGCAATTGCAGCTTGTCACCGTGGTCGCTGATTCCACTCGCAGTTCCGTTTGACATGGCCGTTTGCCTACTTCGCTTTTGCGGCGCTGACAGGCGTCGCAGTCTTTGCACTGTTACTCTCTAACTGCTTGCTCAGGGTCTGCACTTGTCGCGCTTCGTCATATAGGACCTGAATGTCACCAAGAGCAGTCGTCGGGCTCTGAATGGCCGTCTCTAGGTTCTTATGAGCTTTCGGCACCGCCTTGTAGGAATTGTCGAGCGCGGAAAGAGTGCTCTCACTGTCGAGGAAGTAGCCGTCCAGTTGCACCATTTGCTGAATCAGCGCGCGTCGCGCGGCCACGTTCTTTGCATTCGCCTTTCCCAATCCTCCAAGCTGCGTCGATAGAGTATTCATCTGATTGCTGTAGGCGGTGTAAAAGTCAGTCTCCAGATGTTCGACTCCCCCCTGACACCATCGCGAAAAGCTATCGATAGCGGGTTGGTTCAACTGGATAACCTTGACCAGGTCTTCCTGCCGCTTGTGCTCGATATAGAGGCGGGCCGCTTCCGCCGCTGCGGCGGAAAACAATCCGATTTCCTGGGCGCTTGGTGTATTCGCCGTTGCTTTCAAATCGGAAATCACCTTCGTGCTGCTGGTATCAAGGTCCTTTGCCAGTTGGTCAAAGGTGGCTTCGCTCACGAGACCCGGAGAGGCCAATTGCTGAAGCGACCCCGCATACTCGACCAGCAATTTGTTCGCGCTGGAAAGCGTGGTCGCAGCCTTACGGATTTCCATGAAGGTCGGTTGCTGCCCGATAGTCGCGAATCCTTCACTCGTTCGCGTCACCAGTAGACTGGGAATTGGGAAGTTCGGATCGGCAGCTGCCTGAGCCACGAATCCCGCCTCGGTGAAAGTGACGCCGTTGGCGAATGCCTGATCGGCACCGAGATCGAGCTGCTGTGCGGCGTTGGAAAATTGATCGAAAGGTTTCGTGTTGATCGTCGCCGGAACGCTGCACGCGGCGCAGAGCATCATCAGCGCCATCGGCGCGATCCGTAGCAGCGAACGGCGCGCCCTCATATTGGCGCGAAACAGTTTTGCAACCCGACACGAGGGTGCCCGCAACACCACCATAGTTCCTCCCCACCGCGCTTAGCTAGTGTGCTGTTCCGTAAATTCGTTTAATTGAATTGGGTAAACACCACCGGGTTTTCAAGCATTTTTTATTCATCGAATCTCCGGAACATCACACTAGCAATGAGGCAGCATATCGCGCCGCTAGCGCTATCGGCAATTGGGATATTTGGCCTGATATTCCGCTTCGAAGCTCACTCTGGTGGCCTTGCAATCCGACCGCCGCTCGGCGTACATCATCTCGTGCAGCGCACGTTTGGCGCGGGGCTGCAGGGGCTGGGGTAGCTTGTCGAGCACGTTGGCCAGCGGGCGCGAACTGCGCACGTTGAGCGGAGTCAGTCCGGTGATGGTGACGCCCGACGGCAAGCTGGCGATTTCGGCTTCTTCATCAGACGACACCCTGAAGGTGTGGGAGCTGGGCAGGGGTCGCGAGATGTGCACCTTCACCGCCGATGCCCTTATTTCCGCCTGCGCCGTCGCAGTCGACGGGGTCAGTGTTGTCGCGGGAGACTCATCAGGCGGATGCATTTCCTGAAGCTCGAAGGATTGTAGCATCTCGGCAAGACGGTCGAGCACATTCCTACCCTCAAGCTTGCGACCAAAGCGAGAAGCCACAGGCGAGGCCGTCGACGTGTTCATTTGGACCAGGAGCTGTAGAAGGCTCGTCTTCTCTTGTGCTGTTCATGAGGATCGCCCTGGACCGAACCACATTGGGTCATTTGTCGCGGGGTGCAGGAAAATCTCGGCGCTCACAAGCGGCGGTGGGCTGGTGGGATTCACCGTCGGAGATAGAACGACTGACCGCTCAGTGCCAACTCTGATCTCCACAGCGTGATAATGCGCGACTTCAAACCTGAAAAGTGACCGATTTCCCAGCTGGGATGGCGCCAAATAGCCTCGCTTAAGCACCAGTTGTTCGTAATCGATCAAGCGATCGGCGCGAAGAGCGCGAGTATACTCAAAGTGTCGGCGTCGTAGAGGCCGAACTCCTTCAAATAGGAATCGAGATGCTCGACGCCGGCGCGCTGTAGGAAGTTGGATTGCGGCACGGCGGCGCCCGTCCATGGCATCGATGGGACTTCGTGCTGATAGGCGGGTAGTTGAAGCGTCAGAGCGAGCGCATCCGCCGGAATCCTCAGTGACGTGAGCTGATCACCATAAAGGTCGGGGATTTCTCTAACTTCGTTGGGATTCCATACATGAGGAACAATGTCGTAGGTGTTTTCGAGCCGATAAGCGGACGCGATTCTCCGGTTGATAAGCGCAGCGAAGCCAGCGTTGCCGGGGGTCGGTGCAGAAAACGAATAAACATGCAGATTCGCTTTGCTGCCGGGATCCCATCGTGCGGAGTCGGCGACGGCTCCGCCTTGAGTATCGGCCAGCCATAACGCAAGCGCGGGCGCCAGCGCGCCACTCTTGCTGTGACCTATGACATGAATATTCACTGGTGCCGCGGTGTTGGCGACAAAGTTCTTTAGAAATTCGAGCAAGGTGCCGCCTGTTGCGGGTGGCTGCTGCGCATCTAATATGGCTTGCTGCAGGCCTTGGTCGTGGCCCAGAGACGATGAGCCCCTAGCGATCGCGGTGATTTGCTCTCTGATTTGCGTCAGATACGTCGCGATATCAAACGGCGCGCTTCCCTGAATCACCTTCTTCAGGAAGTCGTAAGCTACCGCTGCCTCGGCTGCGGTTTCCGCTGCTTGCACCTGCTCGACCGGAGTTTGCTCGGCGGGCGGCGCCGGAACAGGTCCCGATTGCAGCCGATGAAGAATTCGAAGACCGAGCCAGGTACTGTGAGAAATTTTGACATCGCTGGTCGCGCCGCCATATTCCCACGGTCTCGTATCGATCAACAGATTGCTCAGCCAGTCGAGCGGGGAAAAAAAGTTGGTGCCGCGGATCACGATCGCGAGATTGGAAGCCGAGGTCTCACCGATGCTGCGAACGGCGTACATCGCCGAGATGTCAGTACCTGTAATCCCAGGGCGATATCCTGCCGGTCCCCAAGTGAGTTCCCACTTGCCCCGCGTCGCACTGAAGGCGTTGAGGCACCGTACTATTTCGTCGTAAACGATTTTACGGCTGTGCGCATTGGAGAGATTAAATTCGCAGCCTCGATAAGAGGTTGCCACGAGGGTCAACGCTTCTGCGGGGAAGATAGTCTCGATGACAGCCTTCGCGCGCTCGTGCCTGACTTGGTCCTCGGTATCGGTTTGAGGTGGCGAGTCGGGCGGCTGGTTACTGATCCGATCGGCGGGAACCAGCACGAACGGCTTGTCGATCATTTGATAACTTACCACTTGCGACAGGCCCAGCTCCTTAGTGCGCTCCATCATGAACCTGCCAAACTCGTCGGAGGTTACGTTACCATTTGCATCCCCGACGCCACCCGAGAGTCCCTCCAGGAGGATCTCGTCGAAAGAAGGCGTGTTCGGGGAAGAAGTGAACGAGGTGCTCTCCCGGCACTCGATCATCAACAGTCGGAGTGGGTTTGCAGCCGACTGCATGACCGCCCAGGTTGGCTCCCTTGTGTGATAGGGATAGGGAGAGTCACTTGGAGGGTCAATTTCGTCAGACCCGCCGACAATGAAAATGACGGCCTCTTGGAAAATTCCCCTGTCAAAGAGCGCGCTTACCCACCGACGTAGATCTATTGCCATGAGATTGTCTGGTCTCGAGTCAGCTGCGAGCACGAAAGACGAATCTTGAGACCGTCTCACGTGTCCGGAGAAATACACAAAGAGCTGACGTCCGAACGGGTGCCCCGAGGCGACTGCCAGTCGCTCGAACTGTTCCGAAATCTCAGACAATGAGGGTGAGAGCAAGAGTGCGACCTGTGAGCGCGGTAGCCGTCGAAAAGATGTTAGCCAGGAAGCAAATTTCGATGCCGTACGTTCCGCATCGAGTATCAAAGGCAGGTTGGGGTCGCTATAGCGACTGACTCCAATGACGATCGCCCATGCATCCTGATCGTCCGGTTCACGGGGGAGAACCGCGTCGGCTTTGTTGACGGCCGTCAGAACCAGCGAAGACGGCACAACGCGCAGGGTGTTCTCGCGTCTCGCCTCGATGTGCCCGATGATGAGCCCATTCGATAGGATCGGCGTCCCGGCCATGGCGAGCTGCGCAGGCAAGCTCGTCTCGACGACGAGCCTCCGTGTGCCCTCCACGAATTCGATACCGGTCACTTTGCCCTCCAAGACCGCGCCGTCCGGGGAGAGGACCTGGACAAGCTGACCGGGCTGCTCCCCGGGGGTTTGGTCAAGATTAAACGGCACGACGCCAAGGATCGGGCCGTCTAAGTCGAGAACGGCGGTGGCTATCTTAAAATCGATAAACTTGGGCCTGCCGACGTATTCCCGGCCATCGACTCTGACATACGCCACGCTCGCGAAATTTATGACATCCTGTTCGCCAACCGTGACCACCACACTCGGCGCAATCAGGTAACCGCAGAGTCGAGCGGATCCGACGGTGATTTGAGCGACCGCTCTATAGTCCGCGCCGATGCCTGACTCAGGGGGGGGCGACACTATCGGTCCGGCCGAAGCAAATCGATACGCCCGGCCGTCCATCGCACGCACTTCGACCACGCCACCCCGAACCGGAGTAGAGGTCCAGCCGTCAGCAGAGACGGAGACCACGTCCGGCGGAAGGTCAGAGGAAACTCGCAGCAGGACCGGTCGCGTCGCTGGAACCTCAACTGGAAACTCCTGACGTGCTTTGGTAATGCGCATCCGCAGCACGTCGCCGTAGCGCTCGACTTCCAGCGCGACGCTTGTCGTTGAGACCGCCCCAGGGAATATCGCATCAAACACCGGGGGATCCGGCGCGAAACCGATTACACCGTTCCCGCCTTCGACTCGAGATTGCGCTGCAACCACCAACGTCCAGAACGCGGAGCCGTTACGCGCAGCGCTTGGCAGCCGAGGAAGGACGCGCAGGGCCCACGAAGAAAGATTCTGGGCGCGTCGCGGTTGGTTGAGTATTGCCGCTGTTACCGCAAAAAGTTCCTTGTCGACAATTGCGAAATCGCCGCGAAGAACGCTCACGATCAGTCGCTCTTCAATAAGAACGAGCGGGTCAGACCTCTCGTGCATGTAGGCAATGATGGCCGCAGCCCGAGATATGCGCTCGTCGTCGGCATCCGGCCAATGCCGCAGCTCAGGAAGCGCGTTCGAATGTAACCAAATGCTCGAGGGACCCCGAATTTGCACAAGGTCGCTGAACCAAAGATCGCCCTCGGCTGAGACATCCGCACCGGGAAGAAGGGACAGCCGGAGCGCGCGTAGGAGTTCCGGCTCAACTGTGGCGGCGAGCGCAGCAAACCGAGCGAGGGCCGCCGCGTCAGGATTGGCGCGTTCGAGCTCGCGCAGGATCTCGGCGGCACCGCCGGAAGTCACGGGTTTCTGCCTCGCGGGTTCACGCGTCGAAGCGATGCCAAAGTCGTGCTGCGGTCCCAGACGATCGTAGGGAATTCCGCTGACAGTCGTCTGGGGTGCCGCTGTTTCGGCCAAGGTACTAATGCGACGAGCGGACAGGCCGCTCGTCGGAGAAGGCGGCTGAACACGAGCCAGTCGTCCACTACGTTCGGGGTGGGATAGGCGATGCCCAAGTCCGTAAAGACCACCACCGGCGTTCCGGGTGTCGGCGGTTCGTAGGCCGTCCACTTACGTCGTGGCCCGGTCCCGGCAATTAGTGGAGCGTTTTCAAACAAGCGAACCGACACCGCAGCGCCAACGACCCGCGTTAACCTTGCCACCAAGTATTCAACGTCGTGCTCGAACGGAGCCATTCCCTCGCCGCGGTCGGGTTCATGTCGGACTTAACCATTGAATCCGCGCTTGACGCTGTTCTGAAAAAGAGAGGCTAAACCATCGCGAGAATCAGATATATCGCCGCGGCGTGTTCGCTCCGAGCTCGTCGCTCGCTTAAAACTTCCCGTTCTCGGCAACGCTTGATGCTGCACCAATCGAACCCGACTCAAAACCGCAAGCGCGTTCGAAGTCGACGTAAGCACGGCGATAATATATCTGCGCAATTGCAAGCTCGGTTGCGGGGAGGGGCCACTTCTATCACCGAATCCTACGAGAAATTGAAACGCAAAGAGGGTCGGCGAGTGCCCACTCAGTGCCCACTCTTAGCTTCTACAGCGTAACCCAGCGTGATCTCGACCGCCGAAAAACGCGCGAGTTTGCTAACAGCGTAACCTGACATGACGTAGGAAAACCTGCCGAACACGTTTTGAAGACCGGTGGGGCCACCGGGCCCCTTCCTCCTCCGAACCTTATTCTCTAAGCACTTATCGCGTTCGGTTCAACCGCAACAGTGCCGTCGCCGCCCACTTCTCCGTTTTCTATCTACGCCGCTAAACCGCCCAAGCACGCGCTCGGCGAAGAGCCATCGAGATACAGCAACAAAAGCGCAGCGGCGGTTTGCACAATCCTCGAACGTGCAGTATGTCGCTTTTGTGATCTGAGACCGGGGCGTTGCGACGGCTCTCGCGCTTCGCGGGCACTCTTTCGCTCAGCACGGCTTGAGACAGATCAAGACGATGAAGTCTTTCCTGGCGCAACAGCGGGGCAAAACGCGCCCAGCCATCCTAACGCTCGCGCGAGGGACCACATGAAGTACGAAACTTTGCTCTACGAAGTCGAAGACAGAATTGCGACGATTACACTCAACCGGCCGGATCGTCTCAATACGATTGTTCCCCCGATGCCCGACGAAATAGAGGCTGCGGTTCATCGCGCTGTGGACGATGCCGACGTCAAGGTGATCGTGCTGCGAGGCGCCGGCCGAGCTTTTTGTGCCGGCTTCGATTTCGGCGGAGGCTTTCATCACTGGGACGAACTTATTACCACCGGCGGCAAGTGGGATCCGGGCAAGGATTTCGTCTTCGCTACCGCGCCCAGTCTCGCGCCAGTGCCGAAGTTTATGAGCATGTGGCGTTCGCCCAAGCCCGTGATCGCGCAAGTCCATGGATGGTGTGTGGGGGGCGGGAGTGATATGGCGCTGTGCGCGGACCTCGTGATAGCCAGCGAGGGATGCGCGAATTGGCGCACCTTACGCACGGATGTGGGGTTGCTATTTAAGCGGCATGTGGCTGTACCGTCTCGGACTGACCAAAGCCAAGGAATACGCACTCACCGGCAAGCCGCTTTCCGGGGTCAAGGCCGCGGAGGTCGGCCTTATCAATCAGGCGGTGCCGTTCGAGCGGCTTGAGGTCGAGGTGCGTCGCGCCGCGCGACAGTTGGCCTCCGTGCCGGCCTCGCAACTCGCCGCGATGAAGCTGGTCGTCAACCAGCTTTACGAGAACATGGGGCTCGCCGCCACGCAAACGCTGGGGCCGATCCTTGACGGCCTGATGCGCAATACACCGGACGCCCTACGCTTCATAGAAAAGGCCGGGCGCGAGGGCGTGCCCGCAGTTGTTGCGATGCGAGACGCTCCGTTCGGCGATTACAGCCAGGCGCCTCCCGACGAGCAGCCCAATCCCGCTAACGTTATCCGCGTCGGTGGAGATAAGGACTCGTGATTCGCTGTCGCGTCGTGTGACTAGGCGGCAGGTATCCTTGTCGACGCTGCCACGATGTCTCAGCGACCGACCATACGCTGCAGATGTTCCGGGTACCGAGCCCCTTGCACTGTGATCCTTGAAGCCGCGCTTTCAATCTCACCAAGGTCGTCCGAGGAAAGTTCGACTGTCACCGCTCCAAGGTTTTCATACAGGCGTTCCAGCTTCGTCGTGCCTGGGATTGGCACGATCCACGGTTTCTGCGCCAGCAGCCAGGCCAGTGCGATCTGGGCGGGAGTCGCCTTCTTCCGCTCGGCGATCCTGGCAACCAGATCGACCAAGGCCTGATTCGCCTTGCGTGCGTCGGGCGTGAAGCGAGGAATGATATTGCGGATATCGGAACCGCTAAATGTCGTGCTTTCGCTAATCTTGCCGGTGAGAAATCCCCTGCCGAGCGGGCTATACGCAACGAAGCCGATACCTAGTTCTTCGAGCGTCGGCACGACCTCCATTTCGGGCTCCCGCCACCACAGCGAATATTCACTCTGAACGGCGGCGAGCGGCTGGACGGCATGGGCGCGCCGGATCGTATTTACACCGGCTTCGGACAGACCAAAGTGTTTGACCTTGCCTTCCTTGATCAGGTCCTTCACCGCGCCTGCGACGTCCTCGATCGGCACGTTCGGATCGACTCGGTGCTGATAGAAAAGGTCGATAGCATCGACTCCGAGCCGCTTGAGCGAAGCCTCGGCGACCTGCTTGACGTGCTCTGGCCGACTGTCGAGGCCGCGCTGCTTGCCGGTCTCCGGATCGAGATCGAAGCCAAACTTGGTTGCGATCACGACCTGCCCACGGAAGGGAGCAAGGGCTTCGCCCACAAGCTCTTCATTGCCGAACGGGCCGTAGACTTCGGCGCTGTCGAAGAATGTGATCCCGCGCTCGACGGCCGACCGGATAAGCGTAATTCCATGCTGCTTATCGACTGCCGGGCCGTAGTTAGAGCTCAGTCCCATACAGCCGAAACCGATCGCCGAGACTTCGAGATTGCTCCGTCCCAGCTTGCGCTTGTGCATCGCTTTTTCTCCTTCGGCGGATAATCAGGCGGCCGTTCAGCCCAGATATTGTTCGTCGCCGACCTTCTCCATCCAATCGACGGCCTTGCCGTTGAGCTTTTCCACGATCGCGATATGCGACATCGCGGTGGTCGCTGTAGCGCCGTGCCAATGCTTCTTGCCGGGTGGACACCAGATCACGTCGCCGGGGCGGATTTCCTCTTTGGGTTCGCCCCAACACTGCGTCCAGCCGCATCCGAAGGTGACGACCAGGGTTTGCCCGAGCGGATGCGTATGCCACGCCGTGCGCGCGCCGGGTTCGAACGTCACCAACGCGCTGTAAAGGCGAGCCGGATCGGGTGGCTCGGAGATGGGATCGATTCGCACGGACCCGGTAAAATTTTCGGGCGCTCCTTTTAGGGAAGGCCGTGAGCCGCTTCGCTTGATTTCCATCATCGCTCCCTTTTTTGGAATGATTCGGCGCTCTCGCCAGACGTCTTCCACAGTCAGTCTAGAACGCGCGGCAGCCCGCGGCTAGCTGGAAGATTCGCGGTGGAAGATATTCGATGGCTTTGCCTCTGCTCATCCCCGAACCGGGACCGGATTTTCCCACCGTCCCGGCGGTCGGCGAGCGATTACCCTTTTTCACGTTGCCAGACCAATACGCCCCGGACGCTTGCGGGCCGGAGCATGGCGCACTACGCTCCGCGCATGGTGACCCGAAAGCAGACCGGGACGCGACGGCTCGATTCGCGCGAGCGCTGGACCGCGACGCTGCGAAAGTTCACCCGCGGCATGGAACAGCCCGGTAGCAAGCGCTATTGGGCGCCGGCGTTCGAGACCGCTTCGCGTGCGCGGCTGCGGGATATCCAAAGCGAAAAGCTGAGCGCGCTGATTCCTCATCTCTACGACCACAGCCCTTTTTATCGAGCCAAATTCCGCGCCGCGAAGCTCAGGCCGGCGGACTTCAGATCGGTCGACGATCTGGTTAAGTTTCCGGTGACGACCAAGAGCGAGATGGCCGATAACGTCGAGGCCTATCCGCCCTGGGGAACCTACACGCCAATCGACGATCGTATCTGGCGCGAACGCGGTTGGATGGTGTTTTCGTCGTCCGGAACGACGGCGACGCCACGCTCGTTCCGTTACACAGCCCTCGATCGCGAGTTGTGGGCGCTGACCAGCGCGCGCGCTCTGTATGCGATGGGCGTGCGGGCCGGCGACTCCGCGCTTACCTGCACCAACTATAATCCGCACGTTTTCTTCTGGTCGATTCATTACGCCTTCAATCTGATGAAGGTAGCGGTTGTACCGGGCGGAGTCGCCAGCGAACGCAGGGCGCAGATGATCGAGACTTATCGGCCGAACCTGCTCGCGGCGACGCCGTCTTACGCGCTGCATCTTGCGGACACGATGCGCAGGCTCGAACTCGATCCGGCGCGCAGCTCGATCAAGAAGTTGATTTGCGGAGGCGAGCCGGCCTCAGGAATCCCGTCGACCAGACGCCGCCTCGAACAGACGTGGGACGCGCGGTTGCACGATGTCTACGGATGCACCGAAGCGGTGCCAGGCGGATGGGCTTTTACTTGCGAAGAGGGACTAAAGAGCGATCCGGTTTCGACTCACGTCCAGGAAGATTTGCAAATCTGGGAAACGGTCGATCCCAAGACCCTCGAGCCCGTTGCCGAAGGCACGCCGGGGCTTACCGTTGTGACCAATCTCAATTCGGAGGGTTCGCCGCAGTTGCGTTTTCTGATCGGCGATTTCACGGTTCTCGACCGCGGCCGATGCGTTTGCGGGCGCACGCTGGCGCGAGCGCGCGGCGGCTTTTACGGGCGCGCCGACGACATGCTCAACATCCGCGGCCTGACCTTGTTTCCCAGCGTGATCGAGGAACTGGTGCGTGGGTTCGACGCGCTTGGCGACGAATTCCAAATCGTGCTCGACACCGACGGCGCCATGGACAGTTTCACTATCGTCGCGGAGGCCAGGGCGCATCTGGCCGACACCGACGTCGAGACCTTGCGCGCTCGGATCGCCACCGAGGTAGTGCGCCGATGCGAACTGCGTCCAAGGGTCGAACTGGTAGCATCAGGCACTCTGCCCAAAACCGAATTCAAGGCGCGACGAGTGATCGATCGCAGGCAGATTGCCTGAGCTCGATCGTATGCACTAAGCAGGACGCGTTCCCGCCGTCCCGAGATGCAGCATCGCGTAGCTGCCAGGCGCGTCCTCGATAACCTTCAACTCACGATCTCCCGGCACTCGCGTAGGCACTTTTTCGCCGCCGTTTTGCAGCTCGATCCACGCCTGCCAATCGTTCCACCACGAACCCGGATGCTGCTGCGCACCCTCGAACCATTGCTCGGCCGTCGGCGGCAACGCTTCATTGGTCCAGTAGTGATATTTGTTCGCGGTGGGCGGATTGACGATGCCCGCGACGTGGCCCGAGCCGCCAAGCACGAAGCGCACCGGCCCGCCCAGGTAGGTGGCGCCTTTGTAAGTCGTCTTCCACGGCGCGATATGATCCTCGGCGGTCGAGATGAAGTACGCGGGCAGCTTCACCTTGGACAGATCGAGCGGCACGCCGGCCAGCTCGATCCCGCCCGGTACCGCCAGCAGATTCTTTATGTACATGTTGCGCAGGTAGAAGCTGTGCATCTTCGCCGGCATCCGCGTCGAGTCCGAATTCCAGTACAGCAGGTCGAATGGAAACGGATCCTTGCCCATCAGGTAATTGTTAATGACGAATGACCATATCAAGTCGTTGGCGCGCAGCAGGTTGAACGTCGAGGCCATCTCCGAGCCTTCGAGAAAGCCGCGCTCGTTCATCTTCTTCTCGAGGTTGGTGACTTGCTCCTCGTCGATGAATACGCCCAGTTCGCCGGGTTGCGAAAAATCCAGCAGGCTCACGAAGAAGGTGGCGCAGGCAACCCGCTCGTCTCCCTTGGCGGCGAGATACGCGAGCGTGCAGCCGAGCAGCGTGCCGCCCAGGCAGTAGCCGATGAGATTGATTTTTGACTCGCCCGTGGCTTTTTGGACCGCATCGATCGCGGCGATCGAACCATCCAGCATGTAATCGTCGAAGCCCTTGGCGGCGAGCCTTCGATCAGGGTTCACCCAGGAGACTACGAATACGCTGTGGCCTCGCTCCACAGCCCACTTGATGAAACTATTTTTTTCCCGCAGGTCGAGGATGTAATACTTATTGATCCAGGGCGGGATGATCAGCAGCGGACGCCGGTAAACCTCCTGCGTCGCCGGCTGATACTGGATGAGCTGAATAAGTTCGGTCTGGAAAACCACTTTGCCCGGCGTGGTGGCGATATTCTTGCCGAGTTGGAAGCCGGCTTCGTCGGTCATGCTGATACGCAGCTGTCCCTCGCCCTTCTCGATATCGGCGAGCAGGTTGTTGAGTCCCTTGAGCAGATTCTGGCCGCCCGTTGACAGCGTTTCGCGTAGCACCTGCGGATTAGTCATCACGAAGTTCGACGGCGAGAGCGCCTCCACGTACAGCCGTGTAAAGAACGCCACCTTCTTTTGCGATTCCTCGGACAGCCCGTCGACGTCGGATACGGCCTGCTGGATGTGGCTCGAAGCGATCAGGTAGGACTGCTTAATCAAGTCGAACAGGAAATTGTTGGTCCACTCCTCGCCTTTGAAACGGAAGTCGCTTGCGGACGGCGCGGCAACCGGCCCAGGCTTTTGGCCTAACATCCTCATCAAGCTCGACTGCCACAGCCGCGCGTAATCCATCCACATGTTGATCGCATGCGTGGCGAACGCCATCGGATCGGCGAGCATGCGGCCGTAAAGCTCCATGTACGCCTTGGCGAGGCCGATCTCGTCGCTGAGGGCTGCAGATTGCGGGCCCTTTTTCGCGAAATCACTCAGGATTCTCGCCGCGCGCTCAGCGACCTCGTGGTAGACTCTGGCGAGTTCTTCGACTTTCGCTACCTGCGGACGGTCTTCCATCGCTGATCCTCCTCCGGCGCTCGGAACGCGTAATTTTCGATACCCTGGCGCAGCCTTCCGTCACCGACATCGCAAAAACGTCGCTGATAATAACAGATCAGAAGGAAGGTTGATTACTAGCTTTCAAAGACTTTTTCATGCCGTGCGGGTAACGTCGAAATACACTTGGTAGCCGCGTTGCTTTTTTGGGTTGACGCCTGCGTCCGAATCGGGGAAATTCCGCGGGGGGGGGATGCGATGCGCCGATTATGGTTGATATGGGGCAGAGAGGCCGGCTGACGCTATCGCCATGCCGATTTACGCCGCCGAATCCAGGCTGCGATGAGGGCCTGAGATTCCGTCGCGAAACGAACGGCTTCCTAAAGCTGAGGGCGCAGGCTACGCCACGGCTTGGCGGCCTCGAAGGCGGCGGCGGCGCGGAACACGGTCAGATCGTCGAAGGTCTTGGCGATAATCTGCAAGCCGGTCGGCACGCCTGAACTCGAAAATCCGCTCGGCACGGTTGCCACCGGGCACTGGCTCACGAGGTTGAACGGATAGGTCATCGCCCATTGGATGTGCGCCGGAACCTTCTTGCCGTTGATCGTAAAGTTGGGATCGTCGTTGTTATGCTCCGCTTTGACGGCAGGCACCGCGAGGGTAGGGCAGATCAGGATGTTGTATTGGTCGAGAATCGGCGCGAGCTTCGTGTACATGTCCGCACGCACCTGATTACATCGGTAGAACCGCACGGCCCCCAGGCTCATACCGCGTTCAAGAATCTTGACTACGAACGGATCCATCTCAAACCGCCATCGCGGCAGCAGATCGGCGCATAAGCTTGCGAACAATCCGTCCCAGTATGTGCTCCAGGCGTCGAGAGTGGCGAAATCCCATCCGACGTTGACTTCCTCGACCTTGCATCCCAGACTCTTGAACACCTTGGCCGCCTCGCGCGTGTTCTTCTGTACCTCGGTATCGACCTCGAAGTAACCGAGGTCGATCGATAGCGCGACCTTCCATCCTTTGATGCCCTCGAGCGTCTCCGGAATCACGACCTTGTCGCGCAGCGAGCACATGTCGGCCGGATGCGGTCCCGACGTCACGTTCTGCATCAGCGCCGCGTCGGCGACGCTGCGAGCCAACGGGCCGTAATGAGCGATCATTTCGAGTGGATGCTCGCGGTCGAGCGGATTGCGGCCGAACGGCGGCTTGTAACCAAAGATGCCGTTGGCTGACGCGGGTATGCGGATCGAACCGCCGCCGTCGGTGCCGTCGGCGATCGTAGTCATCCCGGCCGCAAGCGCGGCTCCCGCGCCGCCCGATGAGCCGCCGGGGCCGTATTCGAGATTCCACGGATTGCGTGTGACGCCCCACAGCGGGCTGTGCGTCGTGCCGCCATGAGCGAACTCGGGCGTCGTGGTGCGGAAATGCATGATACATCCGGCGGCGAGCAACCGCTCGATCGTCGGCGCGGTGTTGTTGGAGCGGGAGTCCTTCAGCGTCTTCGAGCCCAGCGTGGTGATTTCGCCTTTTACCGAATGGAAGTCTTTAATGCCGACCGGGATGCCTTCGAGCGGGCGGGGCCGGCCCTTCATGTACCGGGCCTCCGCCTTTTTGGCTTGTTCGAGCGCGCGATCGAAGAATGTGTAGGTGACCGCGTTGATCTTGGGATTGACCTCCTTCGTGCGCGCGATCAACGCTTTCAAGAGTTCGACCGGGGAGAGCTTCTTGGCCTTGAACTGCGCCAGCGCTTCGCTTGCCGTCATGTAACACAGGTCCAGGTCGATCGACGCCATCGTATTCCCCTCCTGTCGCGCGGGTTGCCTCAGGCGTTCATATCGGGTCGAACGGTGTTTTGGCAAGCCCGCGAAACCACCCGATCTGTGAGTAGTAAATTATAACACGCTGTTAACGCTAGTGGTCCTGGAGACGAGGAATCGAATATTCTGGTATGATTCAAACCATCGAAAACAGAACCGCGGGAGACGAGTTCTATGGCACTTCCTTTCAAGAAAATTCTCAGTCCAGTGGACTTCGGTGAGAACTCGCTGGCGGCGCTCGACGTCGCTGCGAATCTTGCGCGGCAAGCCTCGGCCACGGTTCTCTTGATGCACGTCGTAAGCCTGGTGATAGCTCCGGGCGAGGTTCCCGCCGAGGTCGAGCTCTATCGCGCGCAAGAGGCCGAAGCCAAGGAAAGGCTCGAAGAAATCGCGGCCGATCGCCTCAAGGGTGTTGACCATCGCATCATCGTTCGGCTTGGCGATCCCGCGAAGGTCATCGTCGTGGCCGCGGAGGCCTTGGAGGCGGACGTGGTTGTAATGGCGACGCACGGCCGCACCGGAATCTCGCGCATGCTGATGGGTAGCGTCACCGAACGAGTGTTGCGCGATTCGCCGTGTCCGGTGCTCACCGTTCGCCGCGCGGAAGGGAAGAAGGGGCTGGTCGGCGCGCGGATGACGTTAGATCCGGTCGTCGCGACTCCCAACGACACGTTGGCGCAGGCCCAGGCGAAGATGCGCGAGGGGCGGTTCCGCTCGCTGCCGGTGCTGGACGAGGGGACGCTGGTTGGGATCATCACCGACCGCGATATTCGCGAGCACGCCGGGCACCTCGAAGATACGAAGGTGGTGGTGGCGATGACCAAGGAAGTGATGACGGTCAGGCCCGACACGTCGATCTGGGACGCGGCGCGGCTCATGATTGACCACAAGGTCGGTGGATTGCCGGTGGTCGAGGGCGGGCAACTGGTGGGAATCGTGACGACGATCGATCTACTCAAGGCCTTCGTCGCGCTGGCGCACTGAGAGTTTGTGAATTTTTTGACGCCGAGCAACGAACTGGTCGCAGGGCTGTCATTCCGAACGAAGTGAGGAATCCCGAAAAAACTCTTGGGTGGAAGCCGGGATTCCTCGCTGCGCTCGGAATGACAAGTGTCGAGGTGTGCGGCCGGTCGGAAGGAGTGGAATGTCTCAGAAAGAACCAGAAAGAGGTATAATCAGCCAAGGGATGTTGTAAGTGTTCCAGCCTAATCTGGCCAGCACCGGCAGGATTATCGCCTGGTTAGCTGCAGCCTTGTTAATGCTGGCCAAAGCGTCGTCATCCCGGAGTTGTTCAAGGAAAGCCGCCAAGTTCAAAAGTGAACCAGTGCCGGAAGGCCTCATAGGTTGACGTTGGATCGGCTTGGTGTAACATTGCCGCCGCGGGAGGTGTCCTATGTTCAACGCCACCAAGAATAAGAAGCTTCCGACGGCGATGGTCGGGTCGTTTCCGCGGCCGTCGTGGTATACAGAAAGTTTGCGCGGACGGCCGTTCAAGGTCGCGATGGGCGACTCGCTCTATCGCGAGCAGTACATGGACGCCGTCGCGTGTTACGTCAACGAGCAGGAGAGGGCAGGGCTCGATATCCTGACCGACGGCGACGCGCGCTTCGACCTCGAAGTCGGCGGGCGCTCGTGGTTCTTCTATGCGATCGAGCGGCTGAACGGCGTCTCCGGTTTTCGCGATACCTCGCATTTTCTGGAGTACGCGGATTTCAAACCGGGACATATCCTTTACGAGGTGCAGGAGGCGTATCATCCGCCGGCCGTCGTCGGCAAAATAACCCGTGGCCCGCTGCATTACGCCGCGATCTGGAAGACGGCGCAGAAGATGACCGACAAGCCGGTCAAGTTCGGCGCGATCAGCGCAACCTGCCTGCCGATGATGCTGTGGAACGAACATTACAAGAACGATCAGGACATGGTGATGGACATCGCCGCCGCGCTCAACGAGGAGTTGAAGGAAGTAGCCGCCGCCGGATGTCCGCTGATCCAGGTCGAGGAGCCGCCGCATCACTTCGCGTGCTGCGCCACTCCACCCGCGACCGACAAGGATCTCGAGTTCTTCACCAAGGCGTTCAATCGCGAGGTGGAGGGCGTCAACACCGAGATTTGGGCGCACACCTGCTGGGGCAATCCCAATCAGCAGAGCTTCTACTGGGAGCGGCCGAGCTACGAACGCTCGCTGCCGCATCTGCTGCAACTCAACGCCGACGTCGTGACGCTCGAATGCTCGAGCAATCAGGGCCGCGACCTGCCACTGCTCAAGCATCACAAGACCGACAAGAAGATCGGTATCGGCGTGATCAATCACACCGTCACCACGGTCGAGCCGCCGCAGATGATCGCCGACCTGATTCGCAAAGCGCTTGAGTATGTGCCGCCAGAGCGTCTGATTATCACCGCGGATTGCGGCTTCGGCCGCGAGGGACTGTCGCGCCGGATCGCATTCTACAAATGCGTAGCGTTGGTTCAGGGCACTAACATGGTGCGCAAGGAACTGGGATTGCCGGAAGTGTATATCCGAGCCGCCGATCCGCGCTTCGCATTCAGAGAGACTTGAGCAGAGTAGGAGCGGCAGCCTTAATCCCGGCGTCGCGGTGCCCGTCCGCACGATGGCTGGCCAAGTACCCGTCTTGCAAAGCGTGATCGGCCAATCTTACGATCGTCCGATGGTGAAACTGCCGGCGGTGATCGCACTGATCGCGGGAATGAGCGTGGCGGCGACGGCCTTTGCCTCCGAGATTCGCAGCAAGGGCAAGCTCGACGTGTCGGCGAATACGCCGCTGGTGGTGGTCTCGACCGATCCGACGGTCCAGCGTGTCTTGAGCGAAGATCTCGCCGCAGCCCGGCGAACGGCGGCGACCGAAACCAAGCCGTTGACGCTTACGGTGACGGTCAATCAGCAAACGCTGCGGCCCGGTGTCTCGCTTGCCGATATCGCTCCCGGCGATCCGGTGGTAGCCGAGCTGCTAAAGGCGGCGGGCGCCAAGGCTCCGGCGCTCGAAGATACCGGCAGCTCGCGTATCGATCCGTACGCGGCCGAAGCCGCTGTGCAGGCCAGGAGCGCGACTGAATCCGCAGCCCAGCAATTCGACCGCATGAGCGGATATTCCCAGATGCCGGGTATTCGTCCGCAATACAGTCCCAAAAAATATCTGCCGTCCGAGAACGACGACTCCGGCGACTTCTACGATAGAGCGGTCGTCGCACGCTCCGTGCTAAGTGAGGGGCATGGCGAGCTGGTGGTGGTTGCGGTCATTCATCCGGACGAAGACCCGCGAGAAACCAGGAAACTGATCGCCGAGAGAATCGCGAACGCGCTGCTACATTAAAAGCCGCGCAAGAATAGTTCGGTGCCGCAATAGCCGCGGCTACGGAGCGTTACCCGCCAAGGTATGGAGAATTCTGATCATCGCCGGGCCGACGACGACGATTAGCATCGCGGGCAACACGAACATCACCAGCGGGAATAGCATCTTGATGGTGCTCTTCTGGGCGGCCTCTTCGGCTCGTAGGCGACGCTTGGTACGCATCGAATCTGAGCAAGCACGCAACGCGGGCGCCATCTGGGCGCCGAGCTTTTCGCTCTGGATCAGAATCGCTGCAACCTGCTTAACATCATCGACCCCGGTACGCTCCGCCAGGGCCCGCAGCGCGAAAGCCAGCGACGATCCGGCGCCGATCTCGGCCGACAGAACCAGGAGTTCGGTGCCCAGCACCTGTCCCTGGCGCTGGCCTTCACGGCCGACCGTTCTCAGCGCTTCGAAGATACCCAGGCCCGACTCGATGCAAGTTATCAGCAGATCGAGGACGTCGGAGAGCTCGCGACCGATCTTGGTCTGGCGTTTGCGTGCGCGGCTGCCCAGATAATAGCTGGGCGCGACGCTGCCCAAGGCTCCCCCGCAAAAAGCGCAAGCAAACCCAAAAGCGAACGGGCCTCCCACAATGAGGTTGACCACGAGGCCGAGCAAAACTCCGACTACGATCGAAACCAGCCGGACGACCTGCAAGATCCTGACAGCCCCTGGTTTGGTGAAGCCGGCGTGAACGAGGGTCATTGCCAGTTTTTCGCCAGTCGGTGTGTCGAGCTTAGGGGCGGGCAGCCGACGTACGGCCCACTGCACCAGCATGGGCCCCAAGCCTTGCGTCCCGCTCTCTTCCATATTCTCGAAAGCGCCGTCGCTTATTCGCACTTTGATCGCGAGATCGTTGAGCTGATCGTCCAGTGCAGTGCGAGTTCCGTACGTGCCCCGATAGAGCGTGTATCCGATCGCGGCTAGAAACAGAAAGATGGAAGTGGCGATTAAAAGTGGCGTTGCGATCATAGCGCCTTAACCCGATTTCGGGTCTAGTAATCCATCCGCAAAATCCGCCGGATGGTCAAGAACGCCATAACATCGAGCCCAATCGCTACCTTGAGCAGCTTGACACCAAACGGATCGTAAAACAGCGGATGGGCATATCCCGGCTGGATCATACTGAATGCGCCCAGAACTATGACGGGTAAAACGGCGACGACCATACCGCTCATGCGGGACTGCGCGGTCAGCGCCTGAATCTGCAGCTGCACCCGTTGCCGATTGCGCAAAGTTTCGGATAGGCGGCCGATTATGTTTGCCAGGCTGCTGCCAACGTCGGCCTGGATCTTGACCGCTACCACCAGAAACCGCAGGCTCTCCTCGGGCACGCGCTTGAGCATGTCTTCGAGAGCGCGTGGTAACGGTACGCCGAGCCGCGCCTGCTCGAGCACCATACGAATTTCGCCCGAGGCCGGATCGGGAAATTCATCGACGACCACTTGCAGGCCACGGAGCAGGGAGTGGCCTGCCTCCAACGAGGACTTGAGCAGGTCGAGGACTTCGGGCAGTTGCTGCGCAAAAATTTTCAGGCGGCGGTTGCCACGAAAGCGGATATAAAGCAGCGGCAGAATACTAAGAGCGCCACCGCATCCGAGGGCCGAAATGGGGTCGCCCAACCACGCTGCTCCGGCTGCCAAACCGGCACCGAACAGAAGCAGCATGATCAGCAATACCTCGGAGACCCTCATATAGAGTCCAGCCTGCCACATGTATTGCTCAAGTCTTTGCAGCAGGTTAAAGCGCGAAAGCAAAGCATCCAGGAACTGATTCTTGTCGCGCCGATTCTCGCGCAAGATGGCGACATCCTCATTTTCACTGCCGATCGGCCGGGCCATGCGGCGCAAAAGCTCGCGAGTCTGATCGAGTTCTCCTCCCCGGCCGAGGGGAATGAGAAGCAACAGTCCGAGCGCAAATACCAGCGCAAACACGAAGCACGGGATAATCAGTTCAACAGGGATGCTGAGGCCCGCAAAGTTCATCGTTAGTCGACCTTGGTGCGGAACATCTTTGGGTCGAGCCTCAGACCGGCGGCATCGAGCCGTTGGCTATAGTACGAGCGAATCCCGGTGGAGCGGAAATGACCGATGACCTTGCCGCTCTGGCTGGTGCCGGTGCGCACGAACTCGAATAGATCCTGCATCATCACCGCATCGCCTTCCATGCCGGTAATCTCGGTGATCTTCATCACCTTACGAGTACCGTCCGAAAGCCGGCTGGTGGCAACGATTATGTTCACTGCGGCGGCAATCTGCTGGCGCATCGCCTTCTCGGGCAGCGCGACTCCCGAAAGCAGCATCATCATTTCCAGACGGCCGACGGTCTCGCGAGGGCTGTTAGCATGGACCGTGGAGAGTGATCCGTCGTGGCCAGTCGACATAGCCTGTAGCATGTCGATAACTTCCGAACTGCGAACCTCGCCGACGATGATCCGGTCGGGCCGCATACGCAGGCAGTTCTTGACCAAATCGCGCTGAGTGATCTCACCCCTGCCTTCGAGATTGCTCGGCCTGGTTTCGAGCCTGACCACGTGCGGCTGCTGAAGCGTCAGCTCGGCTGAGTCCTCGATAGTAACGATGCGCTCGTCGGCCGGGACGAAGCTGCTGAGGCAGTTCAGCAGCGTGGTCTTGCCCGAGCCGGTGCCGCCAGAAACTATGATGTTGAGGCGTGCGCGCACGATGGCGCGTAGGAACTCGACCATCTCGGGGGTGATGCTGCCGTTGCTGAGCAGATCGTCGATGGTATAGGGGTCCCTGCCGAAGCGCCGGATTGACATCGCCGGCCCGTCGAGCGCGAGGGGGGGAATGATGGCGTTGACGCGCGAACCGTCGGGCAGACGGGCGTCCACCATTGGTGAGGATTCATCGACTCGGCGCCCGACCCGCGAGACGATCCGTTCAATTATATGCAGCAGGTGCTGGTCGTCCTGGAAGGTGACGTCGGTTTTTTCGAGCTTGCCGTGCTTTTCGATGTAGACCTGGCTGTGGCCGTTGATCAAGATATCGCTGATCTCGTCGTCCCAGAGCAGCGGTTCGAGCGGCCCTAGCCCCAGCATCTCGTTCTTTATTTCCTCGACCAGGCGGGCCCGGTCGGCAGGGGTCAACAGGCGGTCTTCTTCTTCGAGTATGGCGCTGATGGCGGCGGTTAACTTGGTGGATACCAGAAGCGGGTCGAGACTCTCGAGCTTGGCAACGTCGATGGTTTCGAGCAGCCGATTGTGGACTGCTAGCTTGAGCTCTCGAAAACTGTCATTGACTGTCCGCTTCTGTTGCCTGGTGGTAGCCATCGACGGATGCGGGCCAGCGCCGATGCCATTCTGACTGTGCTGCTGGATTCGATCCGTTAATCCCATATTATCAGCCCTGCGACTGTGCGGTTGCGTTCGAGAACAGCCAGGAGAACAGTCGGCTGCCCCGTTGCACGGATTTCTCGGAAGTTCCGCCGAGTTTGCGCACCAACTCCTCAAGGCCCTTGCTTAGTGGGGAGTTGGGTGCGACTTTCCACAGATCCTGAGCCTTGGTTTGCGCCTGTTCCAGTGCCTTGTCGTCACGCGGCATCCGCGCATAAATCGGCCGCGCCAGCGTGTGGTAGATTTGATCTTCGCTCACCGGCAGATGGGAGTTGTAAAAATTGAGCAAGAACCCGGGTTCGACGCCGCTGATGCCCAACCGCCCAAACAGGTCAAGAAATCTCCAGGCACAGCGCACCGACGCTATCGACTGGTTGATGACGTAGTATAGATGGTCGGAGCGCTCCCATACCGCGACCGTGATCTCGTTGAGATTGCGTCCGCAATCGACCACCACGAAGTCGAACAACTGCCGCATCAGGTCGAGCGCTGCTCCTACCTGATCGGCTGACACCGCCTCGCCGTCCTCGATTCGTTTAGGCGCGGCCAGCAGATAGAGGCCTGAAGAATGTTTGGTAAGCGCGGATTCCAGGCGAACCGAATCAAGCTTTTTGCTCGAATCGGCGATATCAACAATGGTATGTTCGGGCTCAAGGTTCAGCATCACCGAGAGGTCGCTGGACTGGAAGTCCAAGTCGATGGCAGCCACCTGCTTTTGGCAGTGATAGCGAAGACCGAGGCCCAAGCCTGTGGCCAGAGTGGTGACGCCAACACCTCCGGTGACGCTGACCAGGGCGCAGATTTGGCCGCGTCCAGGACGCTCAACCCGCCGCCGCGCTTCGCTGATTTTGAGCAGCGCGCGAGTTACGTCCCCATGATCCATGGGGAGGAACAACACCTCGTCCGCGCCGGCGCGCAAAGCCCGGCGCATCAGATTCGACGAGCGCTCCGCCAAGAGGGCGAATAGTGCAGGTCGCGGAGAGGACTGCGCCTGAGTCTGGATAAACTCCAGGCTGGCGTCCTCACTACTCTCCACCACCACCATCGCAACCTCGGTTCCGCCGTTAAGCGTCGCCGCCGATTGTGGTCCGGCCTCGGCGATATCAAGCTCCAGGTCTCCCAGCTCGGCCAGCGCGGAGCGGATCTCCACCCGCTGCTGGTCGTTCTCGCCCACTACTACGACCTTGAGTGAATTGCGCTTGTCGTCGGGCTTCTCGGCTAACACAAAGAGTCCCTCTCTCTCAAAGGCTGCCTCATTGTAGCCGTTCCCGGGTTACGTCGGGAACGTCGAGCGGTTTGGTCCGCACATCTTCCGGGCTCATCGGCGGGCGCTCGGTTGGCAGCACAACCTGTCCGTTAACTGGAATCGGCTGTACAATCTGGGGAGTTACGCTGATCACTAGCTCGGTCTTGTCCTGTTCATAATAAGTGTTCTTGAACAGAGCACCGGCCCAAGGGATGTCACCCAGATACGGAACCTTATTTATGTGAGACGTGACCGTGTCCCCTATCAGGCCGGCGATGAGCAAAGTTTGATTCTCTTTCATCCGCACCGCGGTTTCGGCCCGCCGGGTGACAAATGCCGGAATCGTAAAGCCGTACTCCGAGACACCCTGGGAATAATCAGGCGACGATACCTCCGGCTTCACTACCAGCTCTATATCGTGCCTGCCGACCACCGTGGGCAGAAATTCTACCGACGTGCCGTACTGCTTGAACGTGATGGAGCTGCTGAGCGCGGTTGCCATCACGATTGGAATCTCGCCACCGGACAGGAATTTGGCCTCCTCGCCCGAGTTGGCCAACAGCCGCGGCTCGGCCAAAATCCTACCCAGTTGATGATCCTCGACAAACTGGAAGAAGCTGTTGGCCCAGACGTTCGAGTTCTGAGCGGTCAACGCGTAGGTGATATTGGTCGATAACGTTAGCGGGAAGGGGTTGCCGCCGGGAGGCGGGATGGCGCCGTTGGAAACGCCGCCCGGGCCAGTGGTGTTTAGAGAAGTTTGAGCGTTAAAAGGGGTGGCGACGTTGCCCGCCAGGCTGGCAAAAGAGACTAAGGCCTTGGGAAACACAATCGAGTAGTCGATACCTTGCTGCTCAAGTTTATTGCGATCGATCTCGGCCACTATGACGTTGAGCACGACTTGCTGATGGCCTTCTTTTTCGATTCGCACCTGGCGTTCTTGGTAGTGGCCCTGCGTATCCCACACCACCAGTGTGGTGAAACCCGGGTTGTGTCCCACCAGCATCAACTGATGAGGATTGATCACTTGGATATCGGCGATTTTGCTGTCGGCGATAGATACGCGTCGCAAAGGCGCCACGAAGTCGTACACCCGCGAAGTTCCCGTCATCATCGAAATCGCGTCCGGCGACAGATAATGACGGCCATTAACCGCTGATTCCCGTTCAAGGCTGTCCACTGCTTCCGAGGCTGGTGGGTTCTTTGTGTACTTCTCCGCAGACGCTGGCTGACTCGGGAGCATTGGATTCATGTTCGCGGGCGTGCTCGCGGCTGCAGTCCCGGTGCCCGCAGCTTTGGCCGGACCAGCTCCCGGGTCCAGTGCCGACGCCGTACTTGGAGCGGCTTGGGCCGTGCGCTCGCCTGAGTTCACGCTGTCGTTAGCTTTGGTTGCCGAAACCACGGAGGGATCCAGCGCCGCGACCGTGATCGCGTAGGTTTCGGATTTGCCTGCAACCTTGACTCGAACTGTACCCGTGCCCGGATGCAATGCGGAAACCAAGAGTTCGCTTGGAGACGGTCCTCCCACTTTAAAGGCGTTGGGATTATCGCCGAAACGCACCTCTGGAGTGCTACTCGTGTCGATACCGTTTATGATGTAGGAGTCGCCGGTGCCGAGTTTAACCTCTCGCTGATCGTTAATCGCGCCGCGTGCCGCCGGAGTCGCCACCGACATCGCGACCACCGCCACCGCCACAGCTACCGTCTTCATGCGTGCGAAACCAAGACTTAATTTCATTAGCGATTCCCTCGCTTTGGCTCAAGCCCACCTTTAAGGCACGTCGATTGTCTTCGTCGACGGACCCCATGTGACACCAGGCGGCGTTGCAGGCGCGAAAGTCGCCGCGACAGCTTTGTCTTTGCTGTCAGGCTCCAGGGCCGACGCCCCCTTCTGCAGCGGAGGAGGTGGGGGCAGGGTTGGAGGAGGGAGAGCAGGGGCGTCGTTGTTGTGGACGCGGCTGGAATTGTTAACGAAGTCAATCGCCTCCCGAGTCAGCCCGTTGCGCATCACCTCGACCTCGACCGTAGGTGGTTGCTTGGACTGCAGGGCAGCATTGTGCAGCGGTGCCGGTTCCGGCTCCATTACTGCGCTGTAGGCGCGGAGGACTCCGGCTACATCGACGCCGGGGGTCAGCACGATCTTATTATCGGTGTAGTTGCGCATCGCGAGCCGCAAGGTGCCTTCGTGGGTAGCCAGCGTAAGCTGCTCGGCCTGCTCCGGCGTCACCACCAGCGTCACGACTCTGACGATTTTCGGTTCGTCCTGACTCTGCTCGATAGTCTGTGCTACCGCCAGGACCTGTACGTTTTCCAGCACAATCTTCGCGCGGTTTCCTTGTGTACCGCCGCCAGCGAGCGCTACGAGAACGTCCACTCGCGCCTGGGGTAACACGAAACCGGCGATGTCGCCGACTTCGTCAACCGGGACCGACATCGCTCTCATTCCGGGCGGAATCAACAACGGCAGCACACCGGAAGTCTTTGCTCCCAAGAACAGCTTGGAAGCCACCAGTGGCTCATTTTCGACGAAGGCTACCTTCACCACATCGCCCGCGAACGCCTTTGAATCCGTGCTTGCGCCCGGGGGCATCGCGTCTCGCGGCCAACGCACCATCCGCACTGCTCCAGCATCAATCTTAGTGCCTAATGCCAGGTCGTGTGCAGCCACCGCCACTTCAACCGTCTTGACCTTGGCCTGCTCTACCTCGGCTTCCTTACGCTGAAGCGCCGAATACACCACCATCGACGCCAAGACCGCGGCGAACCCGGCCAGCACGAAAAACATGATGGGCTTTTTCATTTAGCTAACGCCTACTGCCCCCGTTCCGCCATCCCCTCAGACCTAGGTGATAATCGATTTCTAGCTTTTATCGTTTATCATCGTTGTTTGGATTCCGGAAAGAGTGGTAGGAAAATTGATTCCCAAAAAAGGGTTAGGTAGGAACAACTTATTTCTTAAGTTGTAAACAACGCTGACCTGCACTAAGGAACCGATTTTCCGCGAATTCGCAGTGGGAGCAAGGGTAATCTTGATGTTGGCGCCGTCGCGTTCGCTGATGGCGGGCGAGGCAACGGTTCTCATGTATCTGAAGATAGTTGAATCGTCTTCGCGGGGATGAAACGCAGCATAGCGCGCGCCGGCTGAAGCCAACTGGCTTACTGCAAGCGCCGCATCGCCAATGATTGCGAATTGAATCGTAACGGTTAGGACGATCAGCGCTACTACAACCGTGATTGTGAACTCGATCAGGGACTGCCCCAAGTCGAGTCTATTGGGACCGATTTGGGACAGTTCGCTCGCCGGGCAAGCGTAGCCAGCCAACGTGGGTTTCACGCAATGTTGAATTGAATCCACGTTATTCACCGGCTTGATCGATTCAGCCAAGACAGGCCGTCGGGGCTAGTTGGTAGGCGGCCTCGGTGCTGCCGCCTACCAGCCTCAAATCCTCACCCGGGACCTTGTGCGCGACCCGGGACCTTGCGCGCTTGCGTGGAAGGCCCCAGCCACTGATCCAGTCGCTCTTACAGAGCGTTGGTGACGTTGGTTACCAAGGTGCTGACCTTAGTTCCCAACGCGCTGTAAGCGACCATCGCCACGACGGCGATCGCAGCCATGATCAGGGCGTATTCAGTCATCGACTGACCAGCATCTTCACGCGCGCGAACATAGAGTTTAAGCAGCTTATCCATTAACGGACCTCCTCGTTTTCTGAAACACAAGTAAAGCATTATCTGTGCCACGAGCGCGCGGTCGTTTTTTGCCTAGAACAAAGACATTTTCGTCGTTAGGAGACTGGCGATAGTGTCTCAATTTGCGGCCCCGGCTTCACCTTTTGCAACTGCCAGTGTTTCTGTATTGCGCTGTTATGTGTATCGGGGCGCAAAGCAAGGCTTACCTGAGGTTTCGAGGTTGGCGAACAGTGGTCTACGAGGAGACTCTGGGAGGAGACTCTGGGCTCGGCCGAAGGGCACAGGAACGCAGCCCGTGGACTGAGCGCATCGCTACTGCGCCGAAACTACGGGATTGGCTTAGCTGGAGCCGGAGGTTCGCCGCTGTCATGATCAGGCACGTGATGGCGACCTACCCCGGCCAAGTAAAGCGCGAGCAAAACGATTAACGCGACCGCGACGCTGGTGAGCCAGCCGCTGCGGCTGACCGGGGAAGCTTGCTCAGGCTCTGGAATCCGGATCGGGTAGCTCTCGGCAATTTGCGTTTCCTGGACGAACCGCATCGCGACATCGTCCGCGTCCAGGCCGAGGAAGGATGCGTACTTGCGCAGGAACGGAACCAGGTAGAGCTGGTCTGCGATTGGGCTGTAATCGTTCGCTTCGAGCATTTTTACGTAGTTGGTCGGTACGCGGGCCTGAGCTGCCGCCTCCGCCGCGGAAAGTTGACGGCGTTCCCGCGCCGACGCCAGAATCTCACCCAAGCTGGGCCCGCGGTTTCCGGGGCCTGTGCCTATCACTTTCCCCGACACGTCCGCATCCTTACCGGCCAAGTTTCGCACCTCGACTTTGCGCGACGCCCAAAAGTGCCAGGCGGGAGGCCTAAAAATCGTTGCTGCCCGTCTGGGAAGGCGCCTTCCTACGATCGCGCCTCTCGCTGCTCAGCAGCGATTTACCACCTGCCTGCACGATACGCTCTTGCTCTCTTGCCTGCTGGACGTAAAGCGGCGCCTTCTCACCGCTGATGCCAGCGTATTTATCGCCATAATTGATCGCGTTTAGCCAGTCGTGTTTGGAAAACGCAATCAACCCCAAATAGTCGTAAGCCGCGGCGTAGGTGGGTTCGTAATCGACCGCGCGCCGGAAGTCGTCCTCAGCCGCAATCATCTCGCCGTTCTTATAGTAAGACGTGCCGCGACGGGTGAAAATTTCGGCGGCAAGATGCTTAAGCTGCAAGTTGGATGGGTCATCGGCAATTGCCTTCTGGATTTCTGTGCCAGCGTCATCGAGTCTGCCCTGCGCCATCGCGTCTTGCGCGCTCGCCTGATGAAGCGGTGCGCAGGCATAAACTCCAGCAATCATCACGACTGCCATCGCCCACAGAATCCGTTTCATAAACACCTGCCACTATATCTAGTGGACAATCAATCTCTCAAGTTAGGACGATAGCCCGCCGGTCGGCGCGATAACTGTGGCCGGCCGGTAACTAATCAGTCCTCGCACGATTCGAAAGCAGAAGCTTCTTACCTTCGCGCGCCAACAATACCGGGCGGGGGGCCAGTTTGACGGCCAGGCCAGCAAGGTCCTTTTGGTTGACGATCAGAACTACGCAGCGGCCGGACGCCCAGAGTTCGATCAGCTCACTATCGCTATCGATAAAGCTGCCCCGAGCGTCGGGCGTCGTTGCGCCTGGTGCCAGCTCGCCGCGATGAGCCACCAGGACCTCGCGGCTCCCGGTGTAGAAAGGCATAGATTGCACATGATGATGGTACGAGGCGAGGACGCAGTCTCGGGAGATTTCAGGCGAAATCGCATGCGCCAAGCCTCGGTACGTAAAAAATGCCGCGGCGTCCTCACGCGCTTTGGTCTGGATGGCGCACACGAGGACGCTCCCGGCAGCCATCACCGCGATTGCATAGGGGAGACGCTGGCGATTGTCCATGATCGCCCAAGCCGCGATCGCCCCGCACGCCAGGGCGCCGAGTGCTATCGCGCCATCGATACCCAACGCGGACATCCTATGGCGCCCGGCGATCACCAGCAGGATTGGAATCGCAACCGCGGCCAGTCCGACGTTGAACATCGCGAACGTCTTCATTACCTGCCGCGCCTTCGCGCCCGCCTGGCCAAGGCTGCACATCCCATAGCCGGCCAGAATCGCGAGCGGCGGCAATCCGGGCAGGATATACGAGCCGAGCTTGGAGCGCGGAATAGAGAAGAAGACTAGAACGAAGCCGAACCAGATCAGGAGAAAAGCCAGCGCCGATCGATCAATCGAAGCTTCGCCTTCTCGATCCGGCCGACGCAATTGCGCGATCGCGCGCGGGACGAAATATATCCATGGCCACATCCCGGCGAGCGTTATCGGGATAAAGAAATACGGCCCCCACGCGTGTTCGGTGCTGCTGACGTAGCGCTGGAAATGTTCGTGGACGAAAAAGAATCGAAGAAAATCGGGATTACGCCACGACACCAACACAAACCACGGCGCAGTGATAACGGCGTAGAGCAACACGCATCCGCGCCACGGTATCTGAATCAAGTCGCGGCGGCGTCCTTCGATGACCGCATATGCCAGAGCGATACCACCGCTTATCACCAGAGCTACGGGACCCTTGGTGAGAGTGCCGAGCGCGGCCATCGCCGCCGCGAGATAGAGCCATCCGCGGCTTGGTCTGAAATCGAAACGAGGCGCCGCCCGCGCCGCCATATAGAAACATCCCAGAGCCGCTTCGACGAAGAACGCGAGTGCGGGATCGAGAGTGAGAAAGCGACCGAAGCCGAAGAACAAGGGACTAAGCGCCAAGCTTGCGGCAGCCGCCAGGCCGGCCGCCGCCCCGAACATCTCTTCGCCGAGCGCGCAGGTTATCGCCACCTGACCGATACTGAACAACGCAGCCGGTAAACGCACGGCGAACTCGTTGGCGCCGAACAGCCTGATCGCCAAGGCCCCAGCCCAGTACATCAGCGGAGGTTTTTCGAAATAGCGGACCCAATCGTCGCGCGGCGTGATGTAATCGCCGCTCTGCACCATCTCACGCGCGATTTCCGCGTAACGCCCCTCGTCGGGCTCCCATAACGCGGGGCGGCCCAAGCCGGGAAGGTAGAGCAGGCAAGCAATCAGGGCGCACAATCCCACCCGAAGATTTCGGCCGCGTCGAGCCATAGACGCCCAGTGTCCAGAGGGCCGCTGCCGCCGTCAATCGCTCATCGGCGATTCGGTTCGGGCGCCGATAGTCGAAAAGCGCGGCCGGCGTTTACGGCGCGTGAGGCTTTTGGGGCGGGTCTGCTGCTTGAGGCGGGTCGACGGCTCGCGCCGGATGATCCTTCATGGCTGACGACGTTCCCGCCTTTTGAGCTTCGATATAGTGTCCGCGAGCTTCTTCGATCAGCCGCTTTCGCAGGACCTCGGATTCCGGTACTCGCAGCATGATCTCGCGGGATACCTCGTCCTCCGAACGTGCCAGTACTACGTCGCGTAATTGGAGCAGAGCGAGTGCGGAGTTTATCGCGATATCCTCGACGGTGAGCGCGGGACGCAGGTCGACATCGAAGCGGCTGCCGTGCGCCGATATCAGTTCTTTGCCGTCGTGGGTAGAGACCATACGCAGCTTACCGCTCACTTGCCAGGCCGCGACCAGAAACGCGTAGTAAGCTTCGTAGTGGGAGACCTCTCCATAGACCACGGCGTCGGCGCCCAGCCACTCCCGAAAGCGTTGGGGCTCGACCCGCATCAGTTGCTCCTCGTTATTGATGCCGTGGTCGGCCAGCACCGCGTCGATCTGGATAACGTTAATTGGGACGAATTCGCGCTGGGCCATGTAGCCGACCAGCGAACGCCGCAGACGATTAGCGTCGGTCCAGGCCCAATCCGCGCGCTCTTCCTTGTCGCGGAAGCTGAACGGAATCTTGTCAACCACGTACTGCGCGCTGCCCCGATCGGTGAAAGGCAGCACCGCAATCCGTTCGGGCGGCTCGCGCCAGTAATCCGGCGTCAGCTCGAC
This sequence comes from Binataceae bacterium (SeqCode), assembly GCA_050010455.1. Taxonomy (GTDB): domain Bacteria; phylum Desulfobacterota; class Binatia; order Binatales; family Binataceae; genus DATJOQ01. Next base: position 30,526 of record JBEKLA010000010.1, read on the forward strand.
CTTGAATCCGCCGGGATCGACTTCGACCAGACGGTCGAACCAGGTCTTGCGGCCATGGCTCTGGTAGCCAATTTCCTGGCGGAAAAACGGCCGGGTTTCCGAATCGTTGGTGACGCAGCCGGCAAACAGTAAAGCGCTAAGAATGGTAGGCCAGATTGAAAGTTGAATCCTGCTTGCGCTCATCTATCGGCACCTCGACGACGCCATCCCGGCTCCCTCAACAACACCATAAGGCTCACTCGCAAATCGCCGGAACCGCATGGTGCAGGCGCGTCGAACGGGCCAATTAAATTCTTCGCTTCGGCGATCCAAGAATCAAGGATACGCACTCTTCCTGATTCATGCGGCGCGCGATTCCGCGCAAACTGCGCCGGAAGGTTCGCGGGTTCTGCTCGTCTTTAACTTGCCCTATCGCTTTGCCACAATGATTGGTGATCCTTGGATCGCGACAGCACGCGGCACTCCTATGGGCGTGCGCTATTAGGGCTGGCTAAACGTAATTGACGGCGCTGAGCAAAATACCCGTCCTCCGCGAGACCGAACCGGTTTCGGCACGCACGGTTTCGATCGTGATCCCGGTGTATAACGAGGCGGCCAACCTCGAAGCGTTATGGCGCCGCCTAAGCGCCGTGATTGCCGGCGGCGATCGCGACTACGAGGTGGTGTTCGTTGACGACGGTTCGAGCGACGACTCGCTGGCGATGCTGCGCCAGATCGCGGATCGTGACAGCCGCGTGCGAGTGGTCGAGCTGGCGCGCAATTTCGGCCAGCACTCGGCGATCCTGGCCGGCTTCCGCGACTGCCGCGGCGAGGTGGTGGTGACGCTCGACGCCGACCTGCAGAATCCGCCGGAGGAAATTCCGCGGCTGTTGCAAGCGATCGACGCCGGCAACGACGTGGTTGGCGGATGGCGGGAAGAGCGCCAGGACCAGACCTATCGCCGCGCCGCCTCGATACTGCATAACAAGCTGACCTCGTTAATCGTCGGCGTGCCGATGCATGATTACGGATGTATGCTGCGCGCCTACCGCCGCCATATCGTCCAGACCGTGGTCGAATGCGACGAGAAGGCCGCCTTCATCCCGGCGCTGGCCAATAGTTTCGCCAAGCGCGTCGCCGAGATTCGGGTCGGACACGAAGCGCGCGCCGGCGGCGAATCAAAATACCGGCTGTTTGACCTCGCCAAGCTGAGTCTGAATCTGATCACCGGCTTTTCACTGCTGCCGATTCAGATCCTGAGCGTCACCGGAATCGCGATCGCCATTCTCGACGCGGCGTTCGCCCTCTTCCTGATCGCCCATCGGATAATCTACGGACCGCAGCAAGAGGGCGCGCTGTGGACGCTGTTTGCGGTCCTGTTTCTGTTCGTGGCGGTGCTGTTCGTCGCGCTCGGCCTGATTGGCGAGTACGTCGGCCGCATCTACGAGGAAGTGCGCCACCGCCCCACTTACATCGTGCGCGCGGTTCATGGCGCCAACCCCGAAAGCCGCGAGCCGTCGCGCGGGTAGCGGCGATTGACTGAGCCTGCGATCGCCTCCGCGCCCTGCGTGCTGTTCGCCTATCATGAGATGGGCTATGCCTGTATGGAGGTGCTGCTAGAGATCGGCGCGCCGATCGCCGCTCTCTTCACCCATCGCGACAATCCCGGCGAGGAAATCTGGTGGCGTTCGTGCGCGGCCCTGGCGGCGTCGCGCGGCGTCCCGGCGTTTACGCCCGAAACTATCGATTCGGCCTGGATCGCGCGAGTCGCCGCGCTCAAACCGGCGGTCTTCTATTCGTTCAGCTATCGCAACTTGTTGTCCGAGGATCTTCTGAACCTGGCTTCGATCGCCGCGTTGAATCTGCATCCGTCGATGCTGCCCCGGTATCGAGGCCGCGCGCCAGTGAACTGGGTGCTGGTCAACGGCGAACGCGAAACCGGCGTGACCCTCCATCATATGGTCGCTCGTGCCGACGCCGGCGATATCGTCGCGCAGCGCGCCGTCGCGATCGAAGACAGCGACACGGCGCTTACGCTCTATCACAAGCTGGTGCCGCTCGGCGCCGAGCTGGTCCGCGAATACCATCCGCTGATCGTGGCCGGCCGCGCGCCGCGCCATCGGCAGGATCTTTCGCAGGGCAATTATTGTGGCCGCCGCCGCCCCGACGACGGCCGGATCGATTGGAACTGGCCGGCGCGGCGGATCTTTAATCTGGTCCGCGCTGTGACTCATCCATATCCGGGGGCTTTCTGCTTCGCGTCGGGGCGCAAGCTATACGTATGGCAGGCTCGTATCGCGCACGAGGACGGCGTGCGCGGCGAACCTGGAACGATAATCGATACCGCCGCTGACGGGTCGATCGAAATCGCGGCAGGAGCGGGCAGCGTGCGAATCGCGCGCGCCCAGTTGGAAAACCACGAAGAAGGATGCGCGCGCGACGTGCTCGAAGCGGGAGCAATTGCGGGCGCGCCGAAACTCGGTTAGGAAAATCGCATGCGAGTATTAATCACCGGCGGCGCCGGTTTTCTCGGGTCCCATCTGTGCGACGCGTTTATCGCGCGCGGCGATGAAGTTTTCGTGCTCGACACCGGAGCGATCGCGAAGGTCCGCCATCTGCTGAGCAATCCGCGCTTCCATTACGTGCACGACAGCGTCTTCAACCTCGAACTGATCGACGGCCTCGCGGCCAAGGTCGATCTTATTTACCATCTGGCGGCAGTGGTCGGAGTCGAGCACTACGTAGCCGATCCGTACGAGACCCTCAACGTCAACGTGAACGGCACTCAGAATCTGCTCAAGGCCGCGTACAAGTACGGCAAGCGGCTGGTGTTGAGTTCGACCTCGGAAGTCTACGGGCGCAATCCCAAGGTCCCGTGGAAGGAAGACGACGATCGCGTACTTGGTGCCACCACGGTCGATCGATGGTGTTACTCGACATCGAAGGCCGTCGGCGAGCATTTCTGCTTCGCCTACCACAAGCTCGGCTTGCCGGTGACGGTGGTGCGCTACTTCAACGTTTACGGACCACGGCTGGACAAGCTCGACGTCGGCCGCCTGTTCACGATCTTCATGGGCCAATTGTTGCGCGGTACGGATCTCACCGTGATCGGCGACGGCAGCCAGACGCGATGCTTCACTTACGTCACCGACGCGATCGCCGCGACGGTCGAGGCGGGCCTGAATCCTGCCGCCGACGGTCAAGCGATCAATATCGGCGTTGATATCGAGACTTCGGTGCTCGAATTCGCCAAGCTGATGCTCGAGCTTTACGGCCCGAGCCGTTCCAGGATCAAGTTCGTGTCGCAGCAGGAAGTTTACGGCAACAGCTACGAGGACATCCCGCGTCGCGTGCCGGACAACACCAAGATGCGCCAGTTGCTGGGCGTAACGCCCAAGGTCTCGTTGCGCGACGGGCTCGCGCTCACGATCGAATGGTTCCGGCAGGAGCAGGGCGCCTAGGACGCCTTGCGCTGAGCGGCGGGACGCAACCGACCGCCGGCATGGAATAGCGTGGAAGTCGCGCTCAAAATCGACGTCGATACCCATCAGGGGCTCAAGGAGGGCGTGCCGCGCCTGGCGCGGATGCTCGAAGCGGAAGGCGTCGCCGCGAGCTTTTTTATCGCGATGGGGCCGGACAATTCGGGCAAGGCGATCACGCGCGCGTTTCGTAATCGCGGTTTTGTCGGCAAGATGTTCCGCACCAACGCGGTCGGGATGTATGGCCTGCGCACCATACTCTCCGGCACCGTGCTGCCGGCGCGGCCGATCGCGCTCGCGTTTCCGTCGATAGTCCGCGACCTCAAGCATCGCGGGTTCGAGGTCGGCGTCCACGGCTACGATCACGTCCGATGGCAGGACGGAATCGATCGCCTGGGCGAGGATGGTATTCGCGCCGAGCTGGAGAATGCGTTCGAGGTCTACCGCGCGATCTTCGGCGAACCGGCGCGCGGTTTCGCGGCACCGGGGTGGCGCGAAAATGCGACCTCACTCAGGCTGCTCGACGGCATGGGGCTCAGCTATCGCAGCGATACGCGAGGGCGCGAGCCGTTTCGATGTCTGCTTGAGGGGCGAGTGCTGGCCGCGCCTGAGATTCCTACGACTCTGCCGACTCTGGACGAAGTGATGGGCCGCACGGGTCTGAAGGACGCGGCGTCGGTGCATCGATACTACCTCGAACAGTTCAAGGACGATTCGCTAAACGTGCATACGGTTCATGCCGAAGTCGAGGGCATGGGGCAGCTCGATAATTTTGCCGAGATGGTCCGCGCGCTCAAGAGTCGCGGCGCGAGCTTCGTGCGGTTGGACGCGGTCGCCGCACGGCTGGAATCGGCAGAGCTTCCGATCTGCGAAGTGATTCGCGCCGAGATTCCCGGACGCGCCGGATGGATCGCGGCGCAAGGCCCAGCGATTCCAGCTCCGGTATCGAGCGGCGTCGCTCCCACAGTGCGGCTCTCGAACTGACACTGCCGCCTGGTTGAATCTGCCTTCGCGCGATTGTTCCGCGCGACCGTTTTGATAGTTGTAAGGTCCTCAAATCGGAAGCGCGATCGACGGAGGGCGAGTGATGGCGAACAAGACCGAGGCGGACCGCGAAAAGGTGCGGGCCTTCGCGATGCAGATCCTTTCCGATATCGCAACCACGCTTACGGGCGCGCTCAACTATATCGGCGACAAGCTGGGAATCTTCAAAGCGATGGCGGCGGCGGGCGCGCCGGTCACGGTCGAGGAACTCGCGCGTCGGACCGGACTGAACGCGCGCTATCTTCGCGAGTGGCTGGGCGCGATGACCGCGGCCCGCTACGTCGATTATGATCCGGCGGCCGCCACGTACTTTCTGCCGCCCGAGCACGCCGCCGTCCTGGCCGACGAGAACAATCCGTTCTTCCTGTGCGGTTTCATCCAGCAGAGTGTGCCGCTGGCCAGCATGGCGCCGCAGGTCGCCGAAGCGTTCCGGACCGGCAAGGGTGTGCCGCAAAGCGCATATCCGACGGAATTGTTCGAAGCGATGGAGCGCACGTCGGCCGCGATGTACGAGCATCAGCTTATTCGGCGATGGCTGCCAACGATGCCGCAAGTCGAAGAGAAGCTTAAGAACGGCGGCGCGGCGCTCGACGTCGGATGCGGCAGCGGACGCGCGGTGATCGCGCTCGCCCAGGCGTTTCCGAACGCGCGCATATCCGGCTTTGACGCCCATGCGGGATCGGTCGAGCGGGCGCGCGCCAACGCGAAAGCCGCCGGAGTCGCGGAGCGGGTCAGGTTCGAGGTTGTCGATTGCACGCAACTGCCCGCGCACGAGTTCGACTTCATCTCGACCTTCGATGTCGTGCACGACGCGGGAGACCCGCTCGGCCTGATGACCTCGATCAGAAACGCGCTCACCAGCGACGGAACCTATCTGTTGCTCGAAATGAATGTGTCGCCCAACGTCAACGAGAACATCAATCCGCTCGGCAAGTTGATGTACGGGGCGAGCACGCTCTACTGTCTGACTACGTCGCTGGCGCAGGGGGGCGCCGGGTTTGGCGCGCTGATGGGAGAACCGAAGGTGCGCGAACTGGCGGCGCGCGCCGGCTTCCTGTCATTTCGCAGACTGCCGATTCGCGATCCGTTTTCGGCCCTGTTCGAGTTGAGGCCGTAGTCGTAGTCTACGCAAATGGCGCGGCGCGGCTCTTGCGACAGAAAAGCAAGAGCCGCGCCGCGCCTGCGCTCAGCGCTCTAGCCGCGCCACGCGCGATTCGACGAAATCAATCACGCGCGCTTCGAGTTCGACGCCGTCGAGACGATCGATTTCCTGCACGCCGGTCGGACTGGTGACGTTCACCTCGGTCAGGTAGTCGCCGATTATGTCGAGTCCCACGAAATAGAGGCCGTCGTGCGCGAGGCGCGGCCTGAGCACGCGGCAGATCTCTTGGTCGCGCGCGGTGATCGGCGCTTTGACGCACATCCCGCCGACGTGGATGTTGCCGCGATGCTCGTCGGGGCGCGGCACCCGCAGCGTGCCTCCGAGCGGCTCGCCGTCGAGCACGATCAGGCGCTTGTCGCCGGCGCGGACTTCCCGGATATAGCGCTGCGCCATGGTGAATCGTGTCTCGAACTCGGTTGCGGTTTCGAGTATCGCGTGGAGATTGCGGTCGTCCTTCGCCACCACGAACACTCCTTCGCCGCCGTGGCCGTCGAGCGGCTTGACCACCATCTCGCCGCCCTGTTCCATCATGAACAGTTTCAGCCGATCGATGCGGTCGGTCACCAGCGTAGGCGGAATCACTGACGGGAAATTCAACGTGTAGAGCTTTTCGTTGGCTTCGCGCAGTCCCGCCGGATCATTCAGAACAAAGGTGCGTCGCCGATCGACCAGGCTCAGCAGCATCGTGGTGTACAGGTAGGGAAGATTCGCCGGCGGATCCTTGCGCATGAAGATGGCGTCGAAGGTTTCGAGCGGATACGCTCCGCCGTCGTCGAGGAAGCGATAGCACGGCTGCGCGCGCATCACCTCGCATCGCCGCGCCCATCCCAGCATCTGAGGGCCGCGAGCGTACAGGTCGCGCAGTCCGAGAAAGAACACCTGATGGCCGCGCTTGAGCGCCTCGAGCATAAAGACAAAGGTCGTGTCCTTGTCGACGAGGAGATTGTCGAGCGGGTCCATGATGAAAGCGAACTTGTAGGCCACTAGTCACGCTCCTTGGATGATTTCATCGAGCGTCGCCGCCGCGATACTCAACGCCGCGATCGCCGCGGTCTCGCTGCGCAGGCGATTGGGTCCCAGTCCGGCGAATCGAAAGCCGGCCCGCTCGGCCCTTGCGATCTCGGCCGGATCGAAGTCGCCCTCCGGGCCGCACGCGATCAGCAGGCAGCGAGCGTTCGCTTCGCGCAGAATCCGAGCCAGCGGCGGCGCGCCCGCTTTACAGATGATCGAGAGCCGCTCCGGCGACGAAGCCGCGACCAAATCATCAAAATTGCGTGGCGCAGCGACCTCCATCGGACGCGGCGCCAGGCTCTGCTTGGCGGCCGCGATCGCCAGCCGCCGCCATCGCGCGATCCTTTCGATTCCGGGACGATCGCTTCTGCCGCGCGCGGATATGAGCGGCCAGAATTCGCTCGCGCCGAGCTCGGTGGCTTTTTCCACCATCAGGTCCATCCGCGGGCCCCGGATGATCGCGGCGGCGAGGATGAGCGAGAAGGCAGCCCGATGATAAACGCGAT
>JBEKLA010000011.1:0-36478 GCA_050010455.1 Binataceae bacterium (SeqCode)
TGGCGGCATTCTTCTGGCTTGGCGCGATCCGCCTGGTGTTCTCGCTCCACGCGCAATGCTTCGTGAACAGCGTATGTCACACCGAACCCAATACTCCGTTCGGCGAGGATTCGAGCCGCAACCAACTATCAGCAGAGGCTGCGAGCTTCCGGAGCAGGAATTAGTCCTCGTGCGTTTATCGAACATGAGGTCTGGCCGCTTTTGATCACTTTGCAAATAAGCCGCCAAGAACTCAGACAAGCTCTGAAGGTGCGCGCTAGATGCTCGTCGGCGGGAATGGCGGATTGGCGATCAGGGGGGGACGGGAAACTCAAGTAATGCTCCGATAACGATCGGCCGGAAATGAGCGCCAGTTGAACGCCCGTCAGGTCAACGGAGAAATATGGCTGTCTTCCCCGCTGTACGAGAACTATTTCTAACAAGCGGTTGTCATGCTGTAATGACTCCGTGCCGAGTTCCCAGGCGAATGGTGGCGCTAAGCTTCTGCTAGGGCAGCAGCCAGTGATCCAGCCGCTCAGGCGGGCTGCGATCTTTCTCGTTTTGATGATAAATTCCGACGCCGCGAGCGAAGACGCGGTGCGATCGGTTTTTGCCGATTTGCCCAAACTAGTTCGTGCGGTCGGATTTCGTGATGTCGACGCGCGACTTTCGTGTGTGCTCGGAATCGGCTCCGACGCTTGGAATCGCTTGTTTAGAAGCCCGCGGCCGGCGGAACTTCACTCCTTCCAGGAAATCGTCGCCGGTCCGCGCCACGCGGTCTCAACGCCGGGCGACCTGCTCTTCCATATACGCGCCGAACGTGAGGACCTGTGCTTCGAGCTCGAGACGCAGATCATGACGCGGCTCGGCCAGGCGGTTGCGACCGCCGATGAGGTGGCTGCTTTCCGCTATTTCGACAACCGAGACCTGCTCGGCTTCGTCGACGGAACGGAGAATCCGGTCGAGGACGATGCAATGCAGGCCGTTTTTATCGGCGACGAGGATCAACCGTTCGCCGGAGGCACTTACGTTATTGTCCAAAAGTACCTTCACGATCTCGTCGCGTGGGGTGCACTACCCACCGAAGCGCAAGAAAAGATCGTCGGTCGTACCAAGCTATCGGATGTGGAGTTGGATGATTCAGTAAAGCCAACCTCGGCGCACAACGCGTTGACGACTATCGTGGAGGATGGCGTCGAAAAAAAGATCTACCGAGCCAACGGCGCTTTCGGCCAACCGGGGAAAGGCGAGTTTGGAACTTACTTCATCGGCTATGCGCGATCACCGCGCGTGATCGAACAAATGCTTCAAAACATGTTTATCGGACGGCCGCCCGGCAATTATGATCGGCTGCTGGACGTCAGTCGTGCCATTACCGGTGCCCTCTTTTTCGTGCCGCCGTTGACGTTCCTCGAAACCGCTGCATCCAAAGCCGCGACGCCCGCAACTGTCGATGAAACCTCGATCGAGTCGTCACCCTCCGCTGAAGCCGCTAACGACGGCTCGCTCGGTATCGGCTCCCTGAAAGGACTAGCCCGCGATGAATAACCTCTACCGTGAATTGGCCCCGATCAATGAGAGCGCTTGGTCACAGATTGAACAGGAGGCCGCACGCACCCTCAAGCGATATCTTGCCGCACGGCGTGTGGTCGACGTTAAAGGCCCTGGCGGTCTGACGCTCTCGGCGGTTGGCACTGGCCACCTGAGCAACATCGATTCGCCGGCCGAGGGAATCATTGCGCGCCAGCGTGGCGTGAAGGCGCTGGTCGAACTCCGTGTCCCCTTCCAGCTGGATCGCCAGGAAATAGACGATGTTGAACGCGGCGCTAGCGATGCAGACTGGCAACCCCTAAAGGACGCTGCGAAGAAGCTTGCGTTCACTGAAGATCGCGCCATCTTCGAAGGATACGCGGCCGCCTCGATTGACGGTGTCCGCAAAGGCTCGAGCAACCGTCCGATGACGCTGCCCGAAGACGTTGCGCATTATCCGGGCGTTATCGCCGAAGCGCTGAGTCAATTGCGATTGGCTGGCGTCAACGGGCCCTATTCCGTGTTGCTGGGTGCGGACGCATACACGGCGCTGAGCGAGGCCAGCGATCACGGTTATCCCGTGATCCAACACATCGAGGGCCTCGTGAAGGATAAGATTATCTGGGCGCCGGCGATCGATGGCGCTTTCGTGTTGACTAAGCGAGGCGGCGATTTCGAGCTCTATCTCGGTCAGGATGTATCTATCGGTTACTTGAGCCACACTGACAAAGTCGTCTCCTTGTACCTGCAGGAGACGCTAACGTTCTTGATGCTGACTCCGGAAGCTTCAGTGGCTATAGCGCCAGCGCAGAAAAGTCGCAGAGAATCATAATCAAGTGCCGAGGCTGCTTTAACGTCCTTTCGCTCCAGCGGCCCAAGCCCGAAGATAACTGGCCGCCGTTGCGTGCGCGCGCCTGCATTGGAAAGTCTCGAGAGCCGGCTAGCTTGCTGAGTACAATGCGGGGTAAAGAAATTCCGACTGCTTGCACTACCAGGCCGAACTGACGTATCGGTACTGAGCCGAAGCGTCAAAACGGAAATCCCGGTAGAGATACACACTCTGCCAGCGCGAGGGCCCGGTCCGGACGGCGCGCAAATCCCCGGACGAGAGAGAGCATCATATGCAGTTCGGCGTCACCCTCGATACACACGTCAGCAAATGGGATCTGGTTCGCTACGCCGAAGAACTCGGCTACGACCGGGCCTGGGTGCCGGATACACAGATGCTTTGGTCGGATTGCTACGCCACCTTGGCGCTGGCGGCCGTCAATACCAAGCGCATCAAAATCGGGACCGGAATCGCAGTAGCCGGCACACGCATCGCGCCGGTGACTGCCCATTCGATCGCCACTATCAATCAGCTTGCGCCCGGCCGTGTGTTTCTAGGAATCGGGACCGGCAATACCGCGATGCGGGTGATGGGTCAGCTTCCGATGCCCGCCAAGGAGTTCAGGGAATATCTGCGCGTAGTGCGCGACCTGCTCGACGGCAAGGCGGTTGACTATACCTATCGCGGCCGGACTCGCGAAATCCAGTTTCTCCATCGTGACCGATATTTCATCAACCTGGATAACCACATCCCGATCTACGTCGCCGCCAACGGCCCCAAGGCTTGCGACGCAGCCGGCGCTTACGGCGACGGCTGGGTCAACGTCTGGCATGAAGCGGGCCCGATCAACGAGCGCATGGGTTTACTCAAAGCGGGCGCCAAGGCCGCGGGACGCGAGCTCGGCAAGGATTTCCACACCGCGCTGCTGACGGCGGGATGCGTGCTCCAGCCCGGCGAGAAACTCACCGATGAGCGGGCGATCAACGAAACGGGCTCGTGGGTCACCTGCGAGTTGCACTTCTTCTATGAGGTTTGGCAAGAACTGGGGCGAAAGGACGAGCTGATTCCTCCCCATTTCAGAAACATTTGGGACGACTATGTAAAACGGGTGGCGTCGTTCAGCCTGCCCGAGAACGCCCGTTTCCGTCAGATTCACGACGGGCATTGCACCTATCTTCAGCCCGAGGAGCGGCGCTTCGTGACTCCCGAGGCGATTCGTGCAAGCTGCCTGGCCGGCACGCCGGAAGAGATCATCGAGCGGATACGTGCGCTGGAGAAGAATGGCATCAGGGAGATCAACTTGCTCCCGGCGGCCGATTATCAGAAAAGAGTATGGCGTGACTTCGCCGAAAAGGTGATGCCCGCCTTCCGTTGACGAGGTCGCGCCCGCAACGCGTCAACGCCTCTCCCCGCATCAGATTGGGGTGGCCGATCTACTCGAAGCCGCGCGGCTGCTAGATTGTTATCCTGAACAAACGGTTCTGCTTGGCGTGGAGTGTCTGGACTTTGGCTTCGGCCTGTCGGCGGTCGTCGAGCGGAATCTTGAGCGTTTGGTGAATCGCGTTGTCTAAGAAGCGTCGGGATGCGGCTAAGCGATCTGCGCCCGCACCGCAAGTGAAGACTCTTCGTGCGGCGATTCCGGCGATAGCGGGACCTGAAGCGATGGACGGATCGTTGCCACGCAGCGATATGACGTCGGCTGAAGATGGCGCCCAAGGCCGACGGATCAAAATTCGCGGCACTGTTCAAGGTGTCGGCTTTCGCCCGTGGGTGTATCGCCTCGCGACTCGCGAGCGGCTTTGCGGCCGCGTGTGGAACGACTCGGCCGGCGCCACGATCGAGGCTTTCGGCTCAGCGCAAGCGCTCGATAGATTCGTTCGCATACTCAGCGACTCGGCGCCACCAGCCGCGCGGATCGAGAGCGTCGTTTGCGAAGCGATTCCGCCCGAGCAGCTCGAACGATTCGAAATTGTCGAGAGCCAGCGCGGCCCGGAGCGCCGGCCTGCGATTCCGCCTGACATCGCGATTTGCGGCGACTGCCTCACCGAGATTTTCGATCCGGCCAACCGCCGCTATTGCTACGCGTTCACCAATTGCACTAATTGCGGCCCGCGCTTCACGATTACGAGCGACATCCCCTATGACCGTCCGACCACCACGATGGCGCGATTCACGATGTGCGCCGAATGCCGGCGCGAGTACGAATCTCCCGCCGACCGCCGCTTCCACGCCGAGCCGAACGCGTGCCCACGATGCGGCCCGAGCCTCAGCATCTTCGATTCCAACGATCCTCACGCCGCAGCCGAGCCTGATCCGATTCGCGCCGCCGTTCGCACGATAGCGGAGGGCCGAATCGTAGCGATCAAGGGAATCGGCGGATTTCATCTCGCGTGTGATGCCACCAGTTCGGTGGCGGTGCGCCGTCTTCGCGAGCGCAAGCGGCGCGAGCAAAAGCCGCTTGCCGTAATGGTGCGCGATCTCGCCGAAGCACAGCGTTTGGCGGATCTCACGGATGCCGACAAGGCGATGCTGCTCTCCAGCGAACGGCCGATCGTTCTCGTTCGCCGCCGCGCCGACGCGCAGCTTGCCAGCGAGATCGCGCCCGGTAATCCGATGATCGGGCTAATGCTCGCATACTCGCCGCTTCATCATTTGATAGTGGCCGCGGCCGGCCGCCCGCTCGTGATAACGTCGGGCAATCTGTCCGAGGAACCGATCGCGTACCGCAACGACGAGGCCGTCGCGCGGCTCGGCGCGGTCGCCGATTTGTTTCTCTTGCACGACCGCGAGATCGTGACGCGATGCGACGACTCGGTCGTGCGCGTGATTGACGGCAGTCCCGTCGTGATGCGCCGTTCGCGCGGTTTCGTGCCGCGCCCGATAGCGCTCGCGCGGCCGTTGCGCCGCCCGGTGCTGGCATGCGGCGCGCATCTCAAGAATACGTTCTGCATCGCCGCCGGTGACGAAGCGTATCTCGGTCCGCATATTGGTGACCTCGAAAATCTCGACAGCTTCGAATCGTTCGAGGAATCGATCGCGCGTATGGAGCGCTTCCTCGGCGTAACTCCCGAAATCATCGCCCACGATTTGCACCCTGAGTACCTGTCGACCTTGTACGCGCGCTCGCGCAGCGGCATGGCCGCGATTGGCGTGCAACATCATCATGCACACGTCGCCAGCGCGATGGCGGAGCACGGGCTCAGCGGCCCCGTGCTCGGCCTGGCATTCGACGGAACCGGCTACGGAAGCGACGGCCACGCCTGGGGCGGCGAATTCCTGCTCGCGGATTTCGCCGGTTTCACGAGGCTCGCGACCTTCCGCCCGTTAGCGCTGGCGGGCGGCGACACCGCGATTCGCAACGTGTGGCGGATCGCGCTCGCGATGCTCGACGACGCATACGCGTGCGTCGCGCCGCTCGACCAGTTCCCGGTTTTTGCCGCGATCGCGCCGCGCGAACTGGCGGTTGTGCGCCAGATGATAGAAAAGCGCTTCAACACGCCGCTTGCGCACGGTGTCGGCCGTTACTTTGACGCCTTCGGCGCGCTCGTGCTCGGGGCTTCGCGGGCGAACTACGAGGGAGAGGTCGCGATGCGTCTCGAATGGGCCGCCGATTCGGGCGAACTTGCGCACTATCCTTTCGAAATCGAACGCAACTCGTCGCCGTGGCAAGTTGACCTGCGACCGGCGGTGCGCGAAGCTGTGTTTGATTTGACGCGGAATCTGTCAGTGAGCGCTATTGCAGCCCGGTTTCACAATACTTTGGTGCGCGCTGCCGCCGAGGTCGTGCGCGCGGCGGCGGCTCGCGTCGGACGGGTGCCGATCGTGCTCACCGGCGGATGCTTCCAGAATGCGTGCCTCGCGGAAGGAATCGTCGGCGCGTTGGCGCGGAATTTCGATGTTTACACGCATCGTTCCGTTCCGCCCGGCGATGGCGGGATCGCGCTCGGACAGGCGATGGTCGCCGACGCGCATGCGCGCGAAGGAAATACTTTATGTGCCTAGGCGTTCCCGGCAAAGTTGTGTCGATTGACGGATTGATCGCCACCGTCGATTTCTTCGGCGTGCGGCGCGATGTGCGCCTCGATATCGTCGATGAGCCGGTCGCGCCGGGAGACTACGTGTTGAATCACGTCGGCTTCGCGATTCGCCGCATCCCACCCGCCGAGGTCGAGGAGACATTGGCGCTCTACGAGCAATTGCTCGCGGCAGTGTCGAATGAAGATCTGCTCGCCGCCGACGTCCGCGGCGAGATCGTCGCGGCTGGCGACAAGAAGAATGAGTAACGCAGGCGCCAACCAACTCCAGTTTCGCGATCCCGCGCGGGCGGCCGTGATGGCGCAGGCGCTCGAGCGACTGGTGCGCGAAATCGGCCGCGATCCGGTGTCGGTAATGCACGTGTGCGGCAGCCATGAGCAGGCGATCGCGCGCTTCGGGCTGCGCGCGATCTTCCCGCGCAAGCTCGAAGTGATCATGGGGCCGGGATGCCCGGTGTGCGTAACCGACATGCCTGAAGTTGACGAGGCGGTCGCGCTGGCGGAGGACGGCGTCCGAATCGCCACGTACGGCGACATGCTGCGCGTGCCCGGCACCGCACGCTCGCTTGCCGACGCGCAGGCCGCGGGCGCGAAGATCGACGTCGTGTACAGCGTGGCGCAGGCGGCGCAGCTCGCGGCGAAGCTGGACGAGGAGCTGGTCTTCTTCGCCAGCGGTTTCGAGACCACCGCAGTCGCGACGGCCGCGGTGCTCCTCGACGATCCACCCGCGGATTTTTCGATTCTTTCGGCGCACAAGTACATCCCGCCGGTGATGGAGATCGTAGCCGAGATGCCGCAGACGCGCGTCGAGGGTTTTCTCGCGGCGGGCCATGCAGCGACGATCACCGGTTGCGCGATTTTCGAGCGCTTCGTCGAGCGACACGGCATCCCGGTGGTCGTGGCCGGCTTCGAGCCGCTCGATATCCTGGCCGGACTCGTAAAATTGCTCGAACTCATCCGCGATCGCCGCCCCGAAGTCGCCAACATGTATCCGCGATGCGTCACGCGTGAAGGTAATCGCCGCGCGCAGGAAGTGTTGTGGAAAGTCTTCCGCCCAGTGGGCGGACGATGGCGCGGAATCGCGCACGTGCCCAATGGTAACCTGCGCCTGCGCGACGAATGGTCGCGCTTCGACGCGCGCCGGCGGTTCAAAATAGACGTGAGCAGGCTGTGGGACTATGCCCCGCCGAGCCTCGCGCAGAGTTGCATCTGCGGCGATATCATGGCGGGTATCACGTCGCCATCGGCTTGCACGCTGTTCGGCAAAGAGTGCACGCCGGATAATCCGGTCGGCGCGTGCATGGTCAGCAGCGAAGGCACTTGCCGCATCTGGCATCAGTACGGCGGGCAGCTCGATCTGAGGCAGTCGTGAGCACGCATCGGAGCGCGCCCGAAGCCAGGGTGATGCTCAAGCATGGCGCCGGCGGGCGCGCGATGCGCGAACTGATCCGGCAAGTGTTTATTGGCGACGCGAAAGCGCCAGCCGACGGCGGTATCGGACTGGCCGCGATGGACGACGGCGCCGCGCTGCGCGTCGGCGATCAATGGCTGGTCATGACGACCGATTCCTACGTGATCAAGCCCCCGTTCTTTCCCGGCGGCGATATCGGCCGGCTCGCGGTTTCGGGCACGGTGAACGACCTCTCGATGATGGGCGCGACCGAGATCGCCGCGCTCACCTGCGCCGTAATTATCGAGGAGGGTTTCCCGCGCGCCGACCTGGAACGGATCGAAGCCTCTATCAGCGCCGCGTGCGCTGAGGCTGGCACCGCGATCGTCACCGGCGACACCAAAGTGATGGGCCGCGGCGAGGTCGACGGGATCGTTCTCAATACCGCCGGCGTGGCCTTCACTCGCCGCGTCGTGCCCGACTGCGGACTTCATCCCGGCGACCGGATTATCGTGACCGGCACGGTCGGCGATCACGGACTTGCGGTGATGGCGCGGCGGCATTCGCTCGAAATCGAAGGCGAGCTGTTCTCCGACGTCGCTCCGCTCAACGGATTGGTGCGATGCGCGCTCGAGGCCGGCGGCGACAGCGTGGTCGCGATGAAGGATCCGACGCGCGGAGGACTCGCAAGCACGCTGCACGAGATGGCTGAGAAAAGCCGCGTCGGCGTGGTTCTCGAAGGGCTGCGGATTCCAATCAGCGCGAGCGTTCAGGCTATCGGCGAGCTGCTCGGGATCGATCCGATGCACGCAGCCAATGAGGGCAAGGCGGTGCTCGGCGTGCGTCCGGACACGGCTGCGGCCGTGCTTGCGGCGCTGCGATCGCATCCGCTCGGCCGCCAGGCCGAGATTATCGGCAGTTGCGTCGCGGAGCGGCCGGGCCTCGTTATGGTCAACACCGGGTTCGGAACGCGCCTGCTTGTCGAGCCCGAGGGCGAACTGCTGCCGCGAATCTGCTGAACAAATCGGGTGACGCCACGATGAAGCACATCAAAGTTGAGCGTGACGGCGGAGTCGGCATCATCACGATCGATCGCACCGAGCGCTTCAACTCGCTCGATGTCGCGACGGCGCAGGATTTGCGCAAGGCGGGCCTACAGCTCGCGCGCGACGACGGCGTACGCGCCGTCGTGATTCGCGGCACCGGCGGAATCTTTTGCAGCGGCGCCGATCTGAAGTATATCCGCGACGGCGGCGACAACGCCGACCTGAGCTATCTCGCGCCCGAAGCGAGCGGCGGCGACGGCAACCGCTACGGCGAGCTGTTCAAGCAGATTATCGAGTACATCCACAGCACGATCTCCGAGATCAAGCGCGCGCCGAAGCCGTTTATCGCCGCCGTGGACGGCGTCGCCGCGGCCGGCGGCTTCGGAATCGCGATGGCGTGCGATCTGGTGCTCGCCTCCGATCGCGCGAGCTTCGAATGGGCGTACGGCAAGACCGGCCTTACGGGCGCCGAGAGCTCGACCTTCTTTCTGCCCAAGCTGATCGGACTTCGCCGCGCGATGGAGATGGTGCTGATGAATCCGCGCATCGACGCCGAACGCGCGTTGCGAATCGGGCTAATCAATGAAGTTTATCCTGCCGCGGATTTCGCGGCCGAGACGATCGCGATCGCGCGGAGGCTCGCCAACGGCCCGACCGGCGCCTACGCGGTGGCCAAGCGCCTAATCAACGACGCGGCCGGCGTCGACCGGCTCGACTATCATCTCGATCGCGAACTCGAGAGCCTGGCGCGGATCGCCGACACCGGCGACTTCGCCGCCGGAATCGAGGCGTTTTTTGCCAAACAGCCCGCGCGCTTCGGCGGTAAGTAGGCGGCCCGCCGCGATGCACGAGTATTCGCTAGTCTGTTCGCTGTTGGAACGCGTCGCCGCCGAGGCGCGAGCGCGCAACGCGACCGCGGTACATCGCCTCACGGTGCGGATCGGCGCCGCCGCGGGCGTCGAGCCGGAGTTATTCTCGAAAGCTTACGAACATTTTCGCCAAGGAACTATCTGCGCCGGTGCCGAGCTCTGCGTCGAGCGCGTCGCGGAGCGATGGGCTTGTCCGGTATGCGGCCAGCCCCTCGAACGCGGTGAGGTGTTGAGCTGTGAGAGATGCGGCATGCCGGCGCGCCTGCTGTCGGGTGACGAAATCATCCTGGAACGAATCGAAATGGAGATCCCGTGATGTGTCAGGATTGCGGATGCGGCGACGCGGAAATCGTGCCGGTCGAAATTCGCGAACGGCTGCTTTCGAGTAACGATCGCATCGCGCACCATAACCGCGAGCATTTCGCGGCCCACGGCGTGCTGGCAATCAACCTGATGGGGTCGCCCGGTTCGGGCAAGACCGCGATCCTGGAGGCGGCGGCGCGGGCGCTCGCGTCGCGCCGCCGGATGGGCGCGGTGAGCGGCGACCTCGCCACTGATCGCGACGCCGCGCGCTTGCGCGCCGCGGGAATCCCGGCCGCCACGATCACCACCGGCTCGGCGTGCCATCTCGACGCGGAGATGGTGCATCACGCGCTGAGCAGCTTTGCCCTCGACAGCCTCGACATCTTCGTCATCGAGAATGTCGGCAACCTGGTCTGCCCGGCAATCTACGATCTTGGGCAGACGCTCAACGTCGTCGCGCTCTCCGTTACCGAGGGCGAAGACAAGCCGCTCAAATACCCGGCGATGTTCCGCAACGCGCACGCGGTGCTGATTACCAAGATCGATCTGATTCCCCATCTTGGCGGTGTGACGCTCCAGATGTTCAACGACGCGCTCGCGCGCGTGATGCCGCAGCCGCAAGCGTTTGCGGTTTCGGCAGTTACCGGTGAGGGCATGGATCGTTGGCTGGAGTGGCTCGAAGCAAGCCGTCCGATTTAGCTTGTAACGGAGTGTGAGAAGTGGCTCGCCCCCATACTGAAACCGGGCGAGCGGTTGATACTGGATCCGGCACGGGGCTAAGGAATCGGATGTCTGAAGAGATAAAACAGACTTCCAAGTTTATGTCTGCCAGGAGTTGACGAGATGGCCGAGGAGCAGAAAACGAACCGCGTAGTTAGCCTGTTCCGGTTCCGGATGCGAGATCTCACGCCGGCCCAGCGCCAAGAATATGGCAGCACGGCGGAGCGATTGCTGAAGTTCGCTTCCGCGATGCCCGGCTTCATCTCTTTTCGCCACTACGTTGGCGAAGATGGCGAGATGTTGGCGATGGTCGAGTTCGCCTCGGCGGAGGCTCTTGGTGCCTGGCGCGACCAGCCCGAACATCGAAGAGCACAGCAGCGCGGCCGTGAAGAATTCTACGCAGAATATCAAGTAGTTAATTGCGCCGTGATTAACGAATACGGGTACAAACATATTTAACCAAGAAGCCCACAAAAGCAGCTCAAAGAACATCGACCCCATCGCGCGCCCGAGCCGAAGGATCGCTTACCCAGGAACTTCAGCTATCGGTTGGGCGTGGCGCCTTGCAGCTGCACCTGCTGCGGGCTGTAAGGTCCGCTGTCGAAGACCTGAAACAGCTCGTCCAAGGTGCCAGAGCTCTGCGGCTCGAAGCTAATCAGGAAGTTGCACGACTGACCGGCATCCAGGACCGAGGAGCACGTGGAACTAACCATAACGAAGTCGGGACCACTGATCGTGGCGCCTTCGATCGTAAGCTTCTTTCCACTTTGATTGTACAGCGTAACGGTTTGCGCAGCCGAACTCTGACCGACATTTATCGTCCCGAAGTCTAGTGCGGACGGCGCTAGCCAAACCAAGTTGCCGGACTCGAACGCACCGATGTCACAGGCGGCGGTGGTGTCTCCAGGATCGGGACGCGGGGCACCGCGCTGGTCGGTGGCCGGGCACAGGTCAATCGGGATCGCGTCGATCGCAGGACTTTTCGGTTTAAGGGCGATGGTCTCGGTCGGCCCGCCGTTATTCGCCAGCGTTTTGAGCAGCGGCATGACGTCATCGCCGATGGTGTCGCCATTGGCGGCGGTGAAGGAACCGAAGTGGCAGGTCCCATCATTGGAAATGTTGTAACCGCCATTGTCGATTGTAGCCTTGAAAACCCCGCAATTTCCGCCCGGCGTGTTGTTGGATAGAATCGAGTTACTCACTGTGGTCGACCCTTTGTAGTTTTCGATGCCGCCGCCGCTACCACTCGCGCCGTTGGCCAAGAAGGTGCTGTTGGTGACGGTCAGCGTGCCGCCGTAGTTATCGATGCCGCCGCCGGCGCCGCTCTCGATCGCAGAACCGGACGCGCCGTTGAAATCGAAAGTGCTGTCGGTGACGGTCAGCGCGCCGCTGTTCCCGATGCCGCCGCCGCCAAGGCCGCTGCCGCTGTTGCCGTTAAAAATGCTGTTAGTGACCGTCAGCGTGCCGCCAAAGTGGTTATAGATGCCGCCGCCAAATCCCGCGCTGTTGTTAAAGAAAGAGCTGTTGGCGACGGTCAGCGTGCTATAGGCCTTGATGCCGCCGCCGACGCCGCTGGAGCTGTTGTTGAAGAAAGAGCTGTTAGTGACGGTCGCCGTGCCTCCGGTGGTGATGCCGCCGCCGCTGCCGCTGTTGTAGGAGAAGGTGCTGTTGGTGACGGTCAGCGTGCCGCCGTGGTTGAAGATGCCGCCGCCTTGGCCGCTGCCGCTGTTGTGCGAGAAAGTGCTGTTGGTGACGATCAGCGTGCCTTCGTTATCGATGCCGCCGCCCGAGTCTGCACTGCCGTTAGCAATCGTCAGCTTATTCAGGTTGAGCGTGGCGCCCACGTCCACCGCAAGTACCTGATACTTACCATCGCCACTGACGGTAATTTTGTGCCCGCTGCCGTCAATCGTCAGAGAACCGCCCAAGTTCGTGATCGCGGGAAGAGTGCTGCCCAGCGTGATCGTGTCGCTGACGCTGAAAACTATGGCGTCGTTGCCGGTTCCCGCGGCGCAGGAAGACAAGGCGGAAGAGGTCTTGTTGTTAGCGTTGTTGATAGCTGCGCGCAGGCTGCATTGTGCGGAAGTCCCCGGGTCGGCGGTGGTGTTGACGGTTATCGTATTAGCTTGCAGCGCGGATGGGATCAGCACCAACCAAACCGGCACGACCGTCAGCAGCATCGCAAGCGAGATAGACGGCCTCGCTGATGCCACTGACGTCTCGCCGCTCGAAGCGCCCGCGCGCCCGCAGCAACGAATTACTTCGAACCACCATCGCGACGAGAAATTCTTCTGGGTCATGGCTGCCTCCGAGAGCGCGTGGACGTGGGCGCGGTAACGCGTTTATGCTGCGCACATACCACAAAAGCAGCTGAAAGAACGTCGTTCACTGGTGCCCCCCGGCCGGCGGATAGGCTTCCCGAGAACTTCAGCTATGAACCGGGGGTGCCTTGCGGGGGGCTGGGTGTTGCTGGGTCAGGCAGTGGATCGCGCCCAAGCCCAGAACCAGATCGGTGCACGGAAGCGGAACCGCACGACGGCCAGGGAACAACCGCCCCAAAATGGCAATCGCTTCGCGATCGGCCGGGCAATCGAAAGTCGGGACCATCACCGCGCCGTTCGCGATATAGAAATTGGCGTATGACGCGGGCAGGCGTGCGCCCTCAAACTCCACCCGCCGCGGCATCGGCATCGTCTCGATCCTGAAGGCGCGCCCGTCTTGATCGCGCATCGCGCGCAGCCGCTTCAGGTTGTCCTGGAGGGGTCGATAGTTCTCGTCGCCGGGATCGTGCTCGACCACCGTGACGATCGTATTCTTATCGACGAATCGCGCGAGGTCGTCGACGTGTCCGTCGGTGTCGTCGCCCGCGATGCCCTCGCCGAGCCACAACACGGTGTGGACGCCAAGATAGGTGCGCAGGTAATCCTCGACCTCGGCCCGGTTCAGCGTTGGATTACGGTTCGGATTCAGCAGGCATGACTCGGTGGTGAGGAGCACACCGTCGCCGTTGACGTCGATCGAGCCGCCTTCGAGAATGATTCCCGGCTCGATTACTTCGAAACCGAAGCGCTCGGCCAAGCGCCGCGGCACGACATCATCCAGATCGTACGCTCCCCACTTCTCGCCCCACGAGTTGAAGCCCCAATCCAGCGCAATCTGGGCTGGACCGGCTGTCCCGCCGATCCGGTTAACGAATATCGGGCCATGATCGCGAACCCATGAATCGTTGGTGGGAATCGAAAGCAGTTCGATTCGCTCGATACGCGCCCCGGCTCTGTTTATCGCCGCGCGCACCTCGTCCATTGCCGTTGCGTCTTTGACCAGGATACGCACGGGCTCACATTCGGAGAGCGCAGCCGCGATTCGGGCAAAAGCCGGAGGCACCGGCTCGAACTTGCCTGGCCAGGTGGCGCGGTTATGTGGCCATACCAGATAGGTCGCGATGTGCGGTTCCCATTCCGCAGGCATCCGATAGCCGCTGAGCGATTGGCGGTGGATGGAAGGAATGGACGCCATCGTCGAAGAACCCACAGCCCGATTAGTTCAGGAAGCGGCGGGTGAGGTCACCGTAGGCGTCGATGCGGCGGTCGCGCAGAAAGGGCCAATCGCGCCGAGTCTGGTCGATCTTGCCCAGATCGCATTCGACGATCAGGGTTTCCTCGACCGTCGACGCTGCGCGTGCGATCACTTCACCGAAGGGATCGGCAACAAAAGTGCTACCCCAGAACTCGAGCCCGTCCTCGATTCCGACTCGATTCACCGCCGCGACGTAGACCCCGTTCGCGATCGCGTGGCCGCGCTGCACGGTTTCCCATGCTGCTTGCTGACGGCGGCGGATTTCGGGAACTTCGCGGCGATGCCATCCGATCGCCGTTGGATAGAGGAGTACTTGCGCGCCGCTGAGCGTGGTTAGTCGGGCAGCCTCGGGAAACCACTGATCCCAGCATACCAACACGCCGAGCGTCCCGTGGGCGGTGCGGTGAGAGCTGAAGCCGAGGTCGCCGGGTGTGAAATAAAACTTCTCGTAGTAACGCGGGTCGTCGGGGATATGCATCTTGCGGTAGCGTCCGATGATCTTGCCGTCCGTATCGAGCACCACGGCAGTGTTGTGATAGACGCCCGCGGCACGGCGCTCGAATATCGACGCGACGATCACGACCTTGCGCGCCGCGGCCAGACGGCCCAGCGCCTCGGTGGTCGGGCCGGGGATGGTTTCGGCCAGATCGAATAGCGAGCCATCTTCCGATTGGCAGAAGTAGCGCGAGCGAAAAAGTTCGGGCAGGCAGATGACGTTGGCGCCCTCGCCGGCGGCCTCATCGATCCGCGCGATCGCCTGCTCCAGGTTGAGCGTGGGATCAGGCGCGCACGCCATCTGGATGAGACCTAAAATGATTTGCTGGCGGTCTGCCATGTTACCTCGACAGTTATCACTGATAGCAATCGGTATTGGGCCGCGCCAGTACGTCGGCTCGCGATGCGGCCGCCATCAGGGGCGGCGCTGGCTGCCTGATTCTCGAAGCGGCATTTGCCTATTCGGCGAGCATTTCCACCGGTCTCAGCGACATAAACGTCACATTTGGCGCGTCCTGCGGTAAGGCACGGGCGTTGCAAAATGAAACGAGGCTTGTCCGACACCAGTTTATAGAGACCTAGCAAGGCAAGGGAGAGACGATGGCAGCGAATGAACAACCCAAGATGAAAGCGAGCCTTGGCTTGACCGGCGTAACGGTCAACGCCATGGCGCTAATCGCACCTGGCGCCTTCCTGTGGATCACGTTCGTTATACAGGCAGGCTATGTCTTCCCGTCCGGAATGGCGATGTGGGCGGGAATCTTTGTGGCGTTAATGCTCGCGTATGCAACCGCGATTTCGTATGCGGAACTGGCGAAGTTGTATCCCGGCGCGGGCAGTTCGTATCTGTTCGCCGAGCAAGCGTTCCTGAGCAAGACTCACGCTTATAAGTTTTCGCGAATCGCCAAGTTCGTCCTGGGATGGTCGTCGCACCTGTATTACTGGATCTATCCCGCCGTGATGGTGGCGACGATGGGCGTCATGGTCGGCTATATCATCGGCTCTATCGCCCCCAATTTCATGAATGCCGCCACTCCTGGTCCGGTCTTTATGGCGGTGATCGCGATTATTTTCTCGTACTTCGTTGCCTATATCGCGTTCCGTGGCGTGACCGGTTCGACGATCGTCAACGTAGTAATTAACGGGGTCCAGATCGCCGCGTTGCTGTTCTTCTCGGCGCTGGCGATTGCTTACCGCGTCTCGCATCCGGCCGGCTCGGCGGGCTTTGCGCTCGACGCTTCAGGCAACGTGATTCCTCACGTCATCAATTACAGCTTCACCGGTGATAATCCCTCGCACTTGAGTGCTTTGTCGGTAATCCTGCCGCATCGATTCGACTGGGTGATGCTGCAGGCAACGATCGCGATCCTGCTGCTGGTGGGATTTGAGTCGGTAACCACACTGGGCGAGGAATCGCTAAATCCGAAGCGTGACATTCCACGCGGCGTCCTGCTCTCGCTCACGATTCAGGGCCTGTTCTGTTACATGATCGAATATTTCGCCGCCAACTATTTCATGAGTGACGCTTACAGCCTGGCTGCAGCAAAGGGTTCGGCCGCACCGATTGGCGACATGATGATGATCGTTGGTAACGCACTGCTCGGTGGACACGGCCAAGCCTTCATGTTGATCGAGGCCTTAACCGTGTTCCTCGCCCTGATCGGCACGACGCTGAGCTGCATCAATACCGGCGCGCGCGTAACCTACGCGATGGGCCGCGACGAAGAGGTGCCGGAGCACTTTGGACTGCTGCACGGCGATAACCTGACCCCCCATCGCGCGATCTGGGCCTTGGCGACGATATCGGCGGTCATCGGCGCTTACGCCGCGCTCTACTTCTTCGCCGGCGGCTCGGCTCCGGACGACAAGACGATCGCGACCCTGCCCCATAGCATCTGGTACGCGATCGGGATGAATTCCAACGCGTCGCTATCGAGCTTGCCCAACGGCCTGCTGCTGGTGACGCTGGTGTCGAACTTTGGCACCTTCATCCTGTACGGCTTGACCAACATCGTTTGCATGGTCGCCTTCTACGAGCATCACGAGTTCAGCGGGTTCAAGCACATGGTGGTTCCGATTTTCGGCGCGCTAGCGAACTTCGCCTGCATGGCCTTCTACATCATAGGCCCGATCGAAGGTCTCGGCAGCGCGAAGGAGCCGCTGATCGCTGTAGCTCTGTCGCTGGTCTGGGGCGCATACGGCGCCTGGTACTTCGTGCGCAGCTCACGTCGTCGCGGCAAAGAGACGATGGTGATGGTGAAAACCGCCTGATAGCCGCACAAGTAGCTCTTAATCCGGGGCAAATCGCGCGAACACGCGCGATTTGCCCCTCAGCATTTTGGAACGCCTTGCGTGACAGCCGCCGTGGCTGCAACCATCGGGCTATCTGAGCGGGACGAGCACGAATGACTGAGCCGAGCGAAGCGGTTGCACCGGACTTCGAGTTCGAACTGGCCCTTCTTACCGATATCGGCGGCCGCGCCAATAATGAGGATTTCTGCGCCAAGTGGGTCGAGGGATCGACCGATGCGCTATTCGCCGTCGCCGACGGGGTGGGAGGATACGAAGGCGGCGAGATCGCCAGCAGCATGGCGGTCGAGACCGTAATCGAGGCCTATCGCGAGAGCCCCGCCGAATGGGGTCCGGCCAAACGCCTGTTTCGTGCCGTCCAGCGCGCCAATATCGAGATTTACAACCGCGCCATCACTGTGCCGGAACTGCGCCGGATGGCGACCACGCTGACCGCAGCCACAGTCAACAGCGGGATGCTGAGCATCGCGCACGTCGGCGACTGCCGGCTCTATTTGCTGCGCGGCGGAGACATACAGCAACTGACCCGGGATCACACACTGGTCGGAGAGAAAGTGCGCCTGGGACTGATGAGCGCCAAGCAGGCGCGCAATCATCCCGAGCGTTCGGCGCTGAATCGATGCCTGGGCCACGAGCTAATCATTTCTATCGATCGGATTACGATGCCGCTGCAGCAGGGCGATCGAATCATCCTATGCAGCGACGGCCTCTACAGTGTAATAGAAGATCATGAACTTGAGACACTTACGCGCGGGCTCGGCGCTGAGGCCGCCTGCCGGCGGCTCATCGATGAAGGCGTGGCCCGGCGTACAATCGACAACCTGACAGTGGCTTTCTTCAAGATGCATGGCGGCACACCCATCGCGCCTGTTCCGAGCGGCTGGCGCTCCCGTTTGCGCAAGCTCTTGCGGCGCGGCTATTGACCATTTGATTTTCCGACCTCTAAACTCCGCGCCCGACTCCCGGGCGGTGTAGGCGGATAAGTCGTGCGCGAAGTTGGCGTCGGCGAGCGCCTCGACCAGTACCAGGTGACCGAGTTGATCGCGCGCAGCGGCATGGCGTCGATCTTCAAGGCTACCGACACTCTCAGCGGCGCCACGGTCGCGCTCAAGGTCCCCTATCTGC
This sequence comes from Binataceae bacterium (SeqCode), assembly GCA_050010455.1. Lineage (GTDB taxonomy): Bacteria > Desulfobacterota > Binatia > Binatales > Binataceae > DATJOQ01. The sequence continues at coordinate 18,207 of JBEKLA010000011.1, forward strand.
AGTTCGAGAGCGACGTCGTGTTTTACGAGCGCTTCCGCCGTGAGGAGGAGATCGGCCAGCGCCTGGACCATCCGCATATCATCAAAGTCCTCAAGCCGGTGCGTAAGAGCCGGATGTATCTGGCGATGGAATATTTTGAGGGACTGTCGCTGCGGGCCCTGATGCGCGAGCATCATCCGTTCGAGCCCGAGCGTGCCTTGAGCTTCGCCTGCCAGATCGGCGACGCGATGGTCTACATGCACGCCCAGCGCGTGGTCCATCGCGACCTCAAACCCGAGAACATCCTGGTCGGGAGCGATGATCAGATCAAACTCATGGACTTCGGGATCGCACTCGACGAATCGGCGCGCCGGCTGACCTGGGCGGGCCTGTCCACGACCGTCGGCACTCCGGACTACATGGCGCCCGAACAGGTAAGCGGTCGCCGCGGCGACGCGCGCACCGATGTCTACGCGCTGGGCATGATCCTTTATGAGATGCTGACCGGGAATCTGCCGTATTCGGGCGCCAACGTATACGCGGCGATGAAGGCCAAGACCTCGGAAGATCCGCCGGCACTGCGCGAATTCGTGCCCGATATCGATCCCGGACTCGAAGAGATCGTGCTGCACGCTATCGAGCGCCAGCCCCGCAATCGTTACGCTAGCGCCGCGGAGATAATGGAGGACCTGCGCGACCCGTCGCGCGTGGCTCACACCGGGCGCGCCCAGCACTTGCGTCCACGCAGCAGCGTACGTTCCCGCCGCTGGCACCGGGCATTGATGGGCGGTGCATTCTTCGTTTCCTTGGCGGCGATCTTCGCGCTGCTGGTGTGGCTGGCGAATCGATATCCGGCGGCACCTGCGGCCAGCAGGCAATCGTTTCGCGGAGTGAAGTAGCACGCCAACGCGGCGAGTTACCTCACCTCGCAACCGGTCATCGAGTGGGCGGTGGCTGATTCAATCCGCACACGCACCGTATCGCCCGGAGTTACTGCGCTTCTCGCGGGAAAAACCGCGGTCTTGAACTGAGGCGTCTTGCCCGCGAGCATCCCTTGTCCTCGCCGCGCCGGACCCTCGACCAGCACCGCGCATTCGGTCCCGATAGCGGCGCGATTTCGCTCCAGAGAAATCGCCTCCTGAAGAGCAATCACGGCAGACAGGCGCCGCGCCTTTTCGACCTCGCTCACGGTGTCACCGAGCTTGTAGGCGCGAGTGTTCTCGCGCAGGGAGTATTTGAATGTGAAGGCCGAGTCGTAGGCAATCTCTTTCATCAGATCGAGAGTCGCTTCGAAATCGGACTCTTCTTCGCCGTGAAAGCCGACGATAATGTCCGTCGAAAGCGCGAGGCCCGGTATCATCTTCCTAAGCCGCGCGACCAAATCGCGGTACTCACGCACTGTGTATCCGCGCGCCATCGCGGCCAGCACCCGGTCCGAACCGGATTGCACGGGCAGATGGAGATACGGCTGGACCTTGGGCTCGGTCGCCATCGCCTCGATAACCGAATCGCTCATGTCGCTGGGATGAGGCGACGTAAAGCGGACGCGCTCGATGCCGTTTATCGCGGCAACGCGCCGCAGCAGATTGCCGAAATCGACGTCGCGGTCGCGATAGGCGTTGACCGTTTGCCCGAGCAGAACCACTTCCTTCACTCCGTGCTCGGCTAGTTCCGCGATTTCGGGGATCAAGTCTGCGGCCGGCACGCTTCGTTCGCGGCCGCGCACATACGGCACCACGCAGAAGGCGCAGAACTTGTCACAACCGCGCATCGCGGTGACGTAAGCGCGCACGCCGCCTTCGCGATATGACGGCAGGCCCGCGTAGGTTTCGCCGCGATCGAGCCGCAAGTCGACGGCAGGATCGAACCGGGCGCTACGGATAAGCTCGGGCAATCGGCGGTAGGTATCGGGGCCCGCCACCAGGTCGAGATAGGGCGCCTGATCGATAAGCTGCGCGCGATTGTGCTGCGCCATACATCCCAACAGGCCGATCCGAACCTCGGGACGGCGGCTCTTGAACTGGGCCAGCGCGCTTAGCCGCCCGAGCACGCGTTCCTCGGCGTGGTCTCGGATAGCACAGGTGTTGAGCAGGATGACGTCGGCGTCCTCAGGCGACGCGGCGCTCGAGTAGCCCGCCGCGCGCAGCACTCCGCTCACCAACTCGGAGTCGGCGATATTCATCTGGCAGCCGTAAGTCTCGAGATAGACGGTCGGGCTCGCGCCGTTCGATGTTGCCGTCGCAAGGGCCATGGCTCAGCAGATCTTAAGCGAGCAGTCCTACATACACAATGCGAGCGGCGCGGCCGCGGAGTTGCCCGCGGCGTGCGGCATGATTATCTTTCGACCTGTATCTCGGCGATCATGAATCAACGAAGGAAACCGGCGTTTGAGCGGATGGAGGCCTCGCTGCTGGCCTGCCCGAAGTGCAAGACTGCGGTGCCAGTGCGCAAGCGCCTGCTGCTGGTGCTTCCAGAGGGCGATAAGTACGAATATGTATGCCCTTACTGCGCGAGCACTTGCGGAACCACTGTGGAATCCGCCGGCGAGCGCCGGATCTTGAGCTGATTACAGACCCGAACGGCGCCGCAGATTCCCTATCACGCCGCTTGTAAAATCGCGCCGGCGCTATCCCGCCTCCGGCGCGACTTTTGTGAACCTACAAAAGATTATTCAGGACAACAGGCCGTGCTCGGCTCAGCCCATGGTCGAGAAGGAGAGCGGCTCGACCTCGTAAATGACGCGCACGTCGCCAGGCTGGCTCCACGGATACTTGTCCTTGCCGAGGTATTTCTTGGCCAGCAGATCGATATGTGGGACGGCTCCGTCCTCGGTGACGCGCTTTACGCGGCCGCGAATCTGGATATAGCGATAGGGATTGGCCGGATCCATTATCGCCAGCGCAACTCGCGGATTCGCCTTCATGTTGCGGTCCTTGGTCCTGCCGCGCGCTGAGTTGAGGCGGATGGTGCCGTCCTTGAAGTCGAACCACACTGGCGTTACCTGCGCCGAGCCGTCTTTCATCACAGTGGCCAGATTGGCGAACGCTTTTTTTTCGTCGGTGAGCAGATCGGCAAATTTCTCTGGAATCGCAGCCATTGTTTCTAGCCTCCTCGTTAGCTAAGCAGTTGTTTCCGGGACTCTTTGGGACTCTGATGCTTCACATGATTTTGCCTCAAAAGCCGACCGAGCCCAAGCAATTAAACTAACATCGGCCCAAGCGCGCCTGTGCATGACAACAGCGAATCATGGCAAAGAATTGCAGTATGGTCGCATCATTAGCACGGTCGAATTGACTCCATGGAATGCATGAGTTATAGGCGAATGACGGATCTAGACGTTCACCTGTGCGTTTTGCGTTCGCCTTTTAATTCAAGGAGCGGCTAAGGATGGCCTTGTTCAATAAGGAACCGGAAAAACCCAAGATTCAACCCCCGAAACCGGTCACGCCGATCCAGTCCGTCACGCCGACTGCGCCGCCCTATGACGAGACGGTACCGCCCAAGGCAGCCACCCCAAGCGCCCAGACTTTTTCCACTAACTCCGAGGGACGCGCTTACCTCGACAACGGCTGCAAGATCAGCGGCAAGCTTTTCTTCGAAGGACCGGTCAAGATCGACGGCCAGGTTGACGGGCAGATCGACGCCAATGACAGCGTGTTCATCGGCGAAAGCGCGGTGGTCACGGCTCAGATCAAGGCCGCGTCAGTTGCGGTTGCCGGCAAGGTGAGTGGCGATATCGTCGCTACCAAGCGGATCGAAATCCGTCCTTCGGCGAAGGTCCTGGGTAATCTCACCACGCCGGTGTTGGTCGTCCACGAAGGGGCGGTATTCGAGGGACATTGCGCGATGCAGGCTGACCATAGTCGCGATGAGCGCAAGGTTACCCTGTTCGCGAAGGAAGAACGCGTCGCGAATTCCGGGGGGCAGAAGCCGGCCTGAAGCTAAGCTCTTCTTCTCGACCTCGTTTCGCTGTATAAATGTTGCTTCTGACCGTTCCCGTGCGGGAGACACTGGAAAATGCTTAAGATTCCGCCAGATTGGGGAACTTTTTGCGCCCTGATTGTTTCTTTCCTCGTTTTCTGGTTTATTTTCAAACGGCTTTTGTTCGACCCCTTCCTCAAGTTGCTGGCGGATCGCGAGCTTAAGCTGAAGGCTCTCAGCGAGCGCGCCGAGCGGCTGATCCACGAGGGAAAGGCCGCCGATGACGAACGCACGCGCCAACTGACCGCACTCAGGCGCGAGCTGTTAGATGAACGCGAACTCGAGCGGCGCAAAGCGGAAGAGGAAATCGGGCGAATGATGGAGGAGGCGCGTGTGGCAGCCAAGCATTCGGTAGAGCAGGTCCGAGCCGAGATCGAGCGCGAGTTGCGCGCGGCCGAGCAGCAACTCGGCACCCTCGGCGAACACTTGGCGGCCGAACTGGCCGAGCGCGTTCTGGGTCGCTCACTCAAGGGGGGCGGCCCAAAAGTTCACTCGCTTAACTAACTGATGAAGCTAAAAGCGGCGATCGCTGCAATTTTGAGCGTAGGGTTTTGCCCGGCGGTGGCGTTTTGCGCCGAGGCGGGCGAGGGCGGGGGTTCGTGGCTGACCCTGATGTTCTTTGCCCTCAATTTCAGCGGGTTGGTTTTCATATTGGCCTTCTATGCGGCGCCGGTTGTCGCCAAGTTTTTCCGCGATCGGGCGAGCACTATCCGCGACACCTTGAAACGGATGGAGGAAGACGCCCGTCGCGCTCAGGAAGTCGCCGAACAGGCCGCGGCGCGCCAGGCGAGGCTTGCCGCCGACAAGACTGCGCTGGCCGACGAGATGCGTGCCCAAACCGCTCGCGAGATCACCCGGATGCGTGAGCTGGCACGAGCGGTGGTCAATCGGATCAAGCGCGACAGCGAACTCACTGCGGCCGCAGTGGCTGAAGGCGCGCGGCGGCAGATTCGGGCTCGGTTGGCGCAGGTCGCGACTGAGTTAGCTCGCAAGCTTATCGTGGACAATCTGGACGTGACCGATCAAAGCCGCTTGACCGAAGATTTCATGGAACGTTTGCGCCGCGAGGTACCGAAACCTTGAGCTCCGCACGAGTCGCAAAGCGGTACGCGCGGGCGTTGCTCGAATTGGCTGCCGAACAGAACCGTTTGGAAGCTTGGGGAGCGGAACTCGAACGCCTGGCGCGCACGGTTACGTCGCCGGAAATCGCACAGCGTCTCACGTCGCCCGAGGTACCCGCGCCGGTACGGGCGCAGGCGATAACCAGGATCGCCGAGCTGCTTGAACTCAGCTTTCCGCTGCGCTCGTTCGCGGCGGTGCTGGCCAATCACGGGCGAATCGCCGCCGCCGGCGCTATCTCGGACGCTTACCAGGCGCTGCTCGATCAGCGGCTCGGACGAGCGCGCGGCGCGCTTACCTTCGCCGCCCCGCCGAGCGACGCCGAGGTCGCAAGGGTGGTCGCCGGATTGGAAGGATTGGTGGGCAAGAAGGTTATCGCGACCGTCAAGGTCGATGGCAGTTTGCTCGGCGGCGTGATCGCCGAGATTGAAGGCAAAATCTACGACGCGAGCCTCGAGGCCAGGCTCCAGGAAGCGCAACGCCGACTCAGCGAGTAGGCGGGTCCGAGGACCTACAGTTCTATGGCAGAGATCAGACCGTCTGAAATTAGCGAAATCCTGCGGGAAGAAATCAAGGGCTTCGAGGCCCATGTCGACGTTCGTGAGACCGGCCGCGTGCTGTCATGCGGCGACGGGATCGCGCGCATCTACGGGCTGCAAAACGCCGCCGCGGGCGAGTTGCTCGAGTTCCCCCATTCCATTTACGGGATGGTGTTGAACCTCGAGGAGGACAACGTCGGTGCGGCGCTGTTTGGCGAGCCTAGCGCAATCCGCGAGGGTGATGAGGTCAAACGTACCGGCCGAATCGTCGAGGTTCCGGTCGGCGACGCGCTGCTCGGCCGCGTAGTCAACTCTCTGGGCCAGCCGATCGACGACAAGGGGCCGATCAAGGCCACCGAGAAACGCCGGGTCGAGATTAAGGCACCCGGGATCATCTCCCGCCAGCCCGTCAAGGAGCCGCTTCAGACCGGAATCAAGGCGATCGACTCGATGATCCCGATCGGGCGCGGCCAGCGCGAGCTGATAATCGGCGACCGCCAGACCGGCAAGAGCGCGCTCGCGATCGATACGATCATCAATCAGCGCGGCCAGAACGTGCACTGCTTCTATGTCGCCATCGGCCAGAAGCGCTCGACCGTGGCCCAGGTGGTCGAGAAGTTCAATCGCTTCGGCGCGATGGAGTTCACCACCGTGGTCGCGGCCACCGCCTCCGAGGCGGCACCGCTTCAGTTCATCGCGCCTTACACCGGATGCGCGATGGGCGAGTACTATCGCGACAACGGCAAGCACGCGCTGGCGATTTACGACGACCTTTCGAAGCACGCCCAGGCCTATCGGCAACTGTCGCTGTTGCTGCGCCGTCCGCCGGGACGCGAGGCTTATCCCGGTGACGTCTTCTACCTGCACTCGCGACTGCTCGAACGCGCCGCGAAGATGGGCGAGGGGAGCGGCGGCGGCTCGCTGACCGCGCTGCCGATTATCGAAACCCAGGCTGGTGACATCTCCGCCTATATTCCGACCAACGTCATCTCGATTACCGACGGCCAGATCTTCCTCGAAACCGACCTGTTCAACTCCGGTATCCGGCCCGCCGTCAACGCGGGTCTTTCGGTCTCGCGAGTCGGTTACTCGGCGACCATCAAGGCGATGAAACAGGTCGGCGGAACCCTCAAGCTCGATTTGGCGCAATACCGCGAGATGGCGGCGTTCGCCCAGTTCGGCTCGGATCTCGACGCCGCCAGCCAGCGCCTGTTGCATCGCGGCGAGCGTCTGGTCGAGATGCTCAAGCAGGGACAGTACGAACCGCTGCCGGTCGAAAAGGAAGTGCTGATCGTGTTCGCCGCCACCCAGGGCTACTTCGACCATCTCGAAGTCCGCCAGGTGACCCGCTTCGAGCGCGAACTCTATGCGTTTTTCGAAGGCAAGCAGGCCGGCTTGCTTGATGAAATCCGCACCCAGCGCCAGTTGAGCGACGACCTGCGCAAGCGTCTCACCGGCGCGCTCGATCAATTCAAGCAAGCATTCTCAGCGTCGATCGCCGACGGCGCCGGCAAGACGGCGGCCTAAAGCTGAGGTCGGGCCGGGCCCATGGCAACGCTCAAGACAATTCGCCGACGGATCACGTCGGTAAAGTCGACCCAGCAGATCACGCGGGCGATGAAGCTGGTCTCAGCGGCCAAGCTGCGACGCGCCCAGGAAGCGCTCATGAATGCTCGGCCATACGCCGAGACCCTGGCCCGGGTGGCTGGCTCGCTGCTCGAAACCGAGCCCGCGGCGCTGGCGCCGGCGGAAGGCGCGAGCGCGGTCGCACTGATTGCGGTGGTCGCCTCTGACCGCGGGCTTAACGGAAGCTACAACGCCAATCTGATGAGAACCGCCGAGGAGACTGGGCGCAAATTGCGCGCGGCCGGCCTCGCGCCAGGATTTTTCGCGGTCGGGCGCAAGAGCCTCGATCATTTCCGCCGCACCCGCCAGACGATCGCGGGCGAGCGTGTCAACAACACGCCGCGCCTGGCCACGGTTGGTTTGGCGCGCGAGATCGCGGGCCGGATGCTCGAAGAGTTTCGCAGCGGTCAGATCAGCGAAGCGGGTATCGTTTACAGCCGCTTCCGCTCCGCGCTCTCTCAAGTGCCGGCCTACGAGCGAATTTTGCCGATCGTCGAGCCCGAGCAAACAGCCCGGCAGGCAAGCGCGCCGCCGCTGGAATATCTGATTGAACCCAGCCGCGCCGAACTGATGCCGATCGTGCTGCAAAGCTACGTCCAGTACGCTGTGTTTCGCGCCCTGCTCGAGGCAGAAGCCAGCGAGCAAGGCGCGCGCATGACCGCGATGGACGCGGCCACCAATAACGCCAGCGATATGATCGCGAGCCTTAGCCTGGAGATGAACCGCGTGCGCCAGGCAACAATTACGCGCGAGCTGATGGATATCGTGGGCGGCGCCGAAGCGCTGCAAGGATAGCAGCCGGCATCGGATGGCGCGGATAACTAGAGATAATTCTGTCTTTGCATGAGTATCAATAATGAATGACGCAGCTACCGGTCACATTTCCCAAGTCCTGGGCAACGTCGTCGACGTCGAGTTTCGCGAAGGCGCGCTGCCGTCGATCCTGAACGCGATCCTGGTTTCCAACCCGGCGCTCGGCGAGCGCGACAGCAAGATGGTGCTCGAAGTCGCGCAGCATCTGGGCGAGAACACCGTCCGCTGTATCGCGATGGACTCGACCGAGGGTCTGGTCCGCGGCATGCCGGTTTCCGACACCGGCGGTCCGATCAAGGTGCCGGTGGGACCGGTGACGCTGGGACGGCTGATGAACGTGACCGGCCAGCCGGTCGACGAAGCCGGACCAATTTCGAGCGATCGCTCGATGCCGATCCATCGCGAGCCGCCCACCTTCGCCGAGCAGGCTACCGAGGTCGAGATTTTCGAGACCGGGATTAAGGTCATCGACCTGATTTGTCCCTACTCGCGTGGCGGCAAGATCGGGCTGTTCGGCGGCGCGGGCGTCGGCAAGACCGTCACCATTATGGAGCTGATCAACAACGTCGCCAAGCAGCACGGCGGCGTGTCGGTCTTTGCCGGAGTCGGCGAGCGCTCGCGCGAGGGCAATGATCTGTATCTCGAACTCAAGGAATCGGGTGTATTGGCGAAAACCGCGCTGGTATACGGCCAGATGAACGAGCCGCCAGGCGCGCGCGCCCGCGTCGCGCTTTCGGGCGTCACCGTGGCCGAGTATTTCCGCGACGAGGAAGGCAAGGACGTCCTGCTGTTCATCGACAACATCTTCCGTTTCGTGCAGGCCAACTCTGAGGTCTCGGCGCTACTGGGCCGGATGCCGAGCGCAGTCGGCTATCAGCCCACTCTGGGCACCGACGTCGGCGAATTGCAGGAGCGAATCACCACCACCAAGAAAGGCGCGATCACGTCGGTGCAGGCGATCTACGTCCCCGCCGACGACTTGACCGACCCCGCGCCTGCGACCACGTTTGCCCATCTCGACGCGACCACGGTCCTCGAGCGCAAGCTGTTCGAAAAGGCGATTTATCCGTCGGTCGATCCGCTGGCCTCAACCTCGCGGATTCTCGATCCGCAAATCGTCGGCCAGGAACACTACGAGGTCGCCCGCCAGGTGCAGGCTATCCTGCAGCGCTACAAGGACTTGCAGGACATCATCGCGATCCTCGGCATGGACGAGCTTTCCCCCGAAGACAAGCTGGTGGTGTCGCGCGCGCGACGCGTCGAGCGCTTCCTGTCGCAGCCGATGCACGTCGCCGAAATATTCACCAACACCCCGGGGGCGTACGTCCCGCGCAAGGAGACCGTGCGCGGCTTTCGCGAGATCCTCGAAGGCAAGTGCGATGATCTGCCCGAGCAGGCCTTCTACCTGGTCGGAACTATCGACGACGTCTGGAAAAAGGCCGAGCGGCTGGCAGCGGAGTAGACGCGGACTCAGGCGGCGTTATGGCGCAAAGCTTCCACTTCAAGCTGGTGACTCCGACCGGGATCGTGTTCGAGGGCGAGGTCGAGTCGGTCACGGCGGTGAACCCGCTCGGTGAGTTTGGCGTGCTCGCCGAGCATATCAACTTCATCACTTCGCTTAACCCGGGCATTTTGACCATCAAACTCGATGGCAACAACTATCGTCATTACGTCGTGCCGGGCGGTTTGGCCGAGGTCAAGGACGGCGTGCTCACGATGCTGGCGGATGAGGCCCAACCGGCTGAGAGTTTGGAACGCGGCGAAGCCGCCGGCGAGCTCGACGCGGCCGAGGAGCGGCTCAAACACATGAGCTTCTACCAGGTCGAATATGCCGAGGCCGTGCACGAGCTCGAATTGGCGCGAGCACGCCTCCGCGCCGCCGAAATGAATCACGGCGCCCGCGCTTAATTCATCCCAGAGCAGCCAAATCGCTGAAAAAATTAGGGTAGGTCTTTGCGACGCATCCCGGATTCGTGATGCGTACGCCGCCGAGTTTGAGTCCGGCCACCGCGAACGCCATCGCGATCCGATGATCGTCGTAAGTCTCGATCGCGGCCGGCCTTAGCGTCGAGGGTTCGATCGCGAGCCCATCTTCCGATTCCTGCACGATGGCGCCCATCCGGCCGAGTTCGGTTGCGAGCGCATGCAATCGGTCGCTCTCGTGATGGCGGATAAACGCGACGTTGCGGATTCGCGTCGGCGAGTCCGCGAACGGCGCGATCGCCGCCAGCGTCGGAACCACGTCCGGCATCGCGCTCATGTCGGCGTCGATTCCGGAAAATCTTCCCTCGCCGCTTATCTCGACCAGGCCCCGGCGCTTGGTGAGTTTCGCGCCCATACGCTCGAGCAGCTCAAGGAATGCGGCATCGCCCTGGATCGAATCGGCCGTGATATTCGCGAAGCGCACCGTGCCGCCGCACAGCGTCGCCGCCGCGGCGAAGTAGCTCGCGCTTGAAGCGTCGCCCTCGATCGCGAATTGACGCGGCGCATAGCTTTGCCCGCCGGCGACGACGATCGTGTCTCCCGCTGAACGGCTGCGCGCGCCCCACTCCGCCATCAGCCTCAGCGTCATATCGATAAACGGCTTCCCGGCCTCGCCGCTGACCTTGAGCGTCAAACCTTTGGGCCACAATGGCGCCGGCAACAGCAGCGCCGACACGAACTGCGATGAGCGGCTGGCGTCGATAGCGCACGAACCGCCTTCGAAGCCGCCGTCCGACATATCGATCACGACCGGAGGGCATCCGTTGCCGAATTCCGTGCGGGCGGTGATGCCCAGTTCGCCGAGAGCGTCGATCAGCTCGCCGATCGGCCGCGCCCTCATCCGCGCATTGCCGTCGAGCCGGAACCGGCCGCGCCCGAGCGTGACGAAGCCGGCGAGAAACCGCATCGCGGTGCCCGCGCCGCCGACGAACAGATCCGCGCTATGGGCCGGAATCTCGCCGCCGCGGCCCTCGACAACGATATGCTCGCGCGCCTGGTCGGCGTCGACGGCGAAGCCCAGCGCCCGCAGCGCGCCGATCATGTAGCGCGTGTCGTCGCTGAACAGCGCGCCGTCGAGCTCGGAGCGTCCCGGCGCCATCGCCGCGATCAGCAAGGCGCGGTTGGTGATGCTCTTCGAGCCCGGGACGCGAACTTCGGCCTTGATCGGACGCCGGAGCGGCTTTACTTCGATTTCGTCCACGAGCGCGGAATCGTGTGCTTCACTAGTTGGGCTGCCTGAGAGTATCGCACACGCGCGCGCCGCGAAAAACTCACCGACGCATCAGCGGGGCTGGATACGCGGCCGATGCGCGTTGCCGTCGTTTGACGTATGCCACATCAGGTAGAGCACCGGCGGGAAGTAGAGGAAGTAAACCGCGACCTCCATCAGCGACGGCCGCGAACGATAACCGAACAGCATCGCCGCGACCGAACCGAGCGGACCGCGCTCATCGAGCAGCCAGGCGCTGTTCCATACTTGGCCGACGATCGCCGGCAAGACGCCCACTCCGATTAGCTTGTTCGCCGCTTGCGCCAGCATCCCGGCCGCGATTAGCAACAGCGCAGCAGCGGTTGCTTCGAAGAAAAGTTTCAGATTAATGCGCGCCGCGCCGAGAAATAGCAGATACCCCATCGCGACGGCGACCAGCGCGCCCGCCGCTCCGGCGCCAACCATCTGCATCGTCGACGTCGAGCTGCTCATCGCCAGGCCCCAGAGAAACAGGACGGCTTCGGCGCCCTCGCGGAACACGGCCAGCGCTGCCAGCAACGCGAGCGACATCACTTGACCACGCTCGAGCGCCATCGCGGCCTGTCCCTCCAACGAAGCACGCAAGCTGCCGGCCTGCCGATGCATCCAGATGACCATCGTGGTAACGACCACAACTGCCACTGCGATTATCGAGGCCTGAAAAATCTCCTCGCCCGCACCTTCGAACAGCCCTTCGAGGTAGGCCGAGAGACGCGCGAAGGCGGCGCACGCCACCAGTGCGGCGGCGACTCCGACGTAAATATAGCGATACTTGTCGGCCTGTCCGATTCGCCGCAGATAGGCGAGCAGGATTACGACGATTAGCGTGGCCTCGAGCGACTCACGCCATACGACTATGAAGGTGGCGAGCATAGATGGCTCCTTCACGCCTGAGGCGTCAGCTACTTTGCGATCAGCGTTCCTTGCGGCACGTCATGGTGAAAGTCATCGAAGAAGTGATAGGTGCCCGGAGTCAGCGCGGGCAGAAAGACGGTTATCACTCCGCCTGCGGGCACGACGCGTTCGCGATTCAATTCGAAGCTTTCGAACTCGATCGGATTGGCGGTGGTGTTCCTGACTCGTAATTTGAGCGGCGCGTTGGCGCTGACAGTCAAACTGGACGGATCGAAGTGGCCCTCATGAAAGCGCAATTCCTGAATCGAATCGTCTGCCGAGGCCGTGAGCGGACAGCTCAGAGCAACGATCGAAGCTAAGCCGGTTGCGATCAATATCGCGAGCAGTGAGACTCGTGGGCGCATGGGGGTCTCTAGCGCAAATGAGAATGAGTTTCAATTGCAATTTAGACCCTCCGCGTGACGCTGTCAAGCACTCACGGCGGCAGGTACTGATCTAATTTGATTCCGCGAGTGCTGCCTGAACCAAGTCTACCATGCTCCACAGCCGTTCGCTCACGCCAGCCGCCATTGCGGGCGTGACCCTGAGCGTGCCGTGAATCCGCACGAGGTTGTAGTGCGCGAAGTGCAAGGCGACGGCTGCCTTCAGGTTTTCGAGCTTTTTACTGAAACCGTTGGTCAGCCGCGTAAACCGTCTCATAGCCATCCTCATCGTTAAATTTTGGCGTTCGATGTAGCTCGTGGAAACGTGATCTTCGTCGGGCGAACCGATTAGGTCTTCGCGCATCGACTCGACTAGGACCGGTGGCGAGTAGCGCCCGCGCCCGGTGTTCAGCTCTGACGCGAACACCTTGGTTATCTGCGCATAATCAACGGCGTTTCCAAAAGACCGCATGATCGCCCCGTAGTAACCTTGAAAAGCGTCGCTCGTGATTTGCGGACGCACGATCAACCGTGAGCGCAGATCAGACACGAAGGCATCGCATTCGTTCCACGAGCGTTTCCCTACGCGAAAGCAAGGAACCAGCTTCGTATCGGCGTCAATCGCGACCCACGTGTAGAAGTCGCCGATTTCACTCTTGCGTTCTGGGAACTGCGCCGCACGCTTTTGCTTCATTCCGACATAAGCCCAGATTTCGTCGAGCTGGAGCTTCTGGCAGGCCAGGCCATGCATCATGCGGTCTAACAGCCGCTCACAGCCGATGCCGACACGCTGCAACAGGCTCAGAATGGTAACAACGTGAGCCCCGTTCATTCGCGACGTGCTGCGTATGGAATTACCTTCAACCAAAGCCGAGAGAATTCGAGCTTGCTGCTCAACCGCCAAGATGTTCATTGCCGTCCTCGCCTTGGCTTGACGGCCAATAGACGGGCAGCGACAATCGAATTGGTAGCCTCGATTGTGCCCGCACACGGCACGTCAAGGTGAAGACCGGCGTAGGCGGTGGAACGCTTGCGCCGGTCGCTTTTTCGTAGCCTCTAGCCATAGTTCTAATGTAGCCCTATTAGGGCGACAAGTCAAGAGACTTGCGCTAATCTACAACAGGGCTACAATAGGTTCTATGAAACGGCGAAAACCCAAAGAGCAGAGGAAAGAAGAGCTTGTACGGGTCCGGCTAACGGGCGAGCAAAAGCGGCTATTCGTAGATACCGCTGTGCGGGCGGGCCTAGACGTGTCTTCGTGGCTACGAACGATTGGAATGCGGGAAGCGAGAGCCGCGACGACGGATCGGGCCTAAAGGTTCAACGCAATCTCTTCCGGCCCGTCAATATCTGTGCCAGCGAATCGCAGATTCGGGCACTTTAAGACGCTGCAACACGCTGGTGATAGTAATCGCGACTTCTTCCGGGGCGGCAAGGTCTATGGGCAAATAAATCGTTACCGTTCCTTCTGGATATCCCGCGTAATACCGAAGCGTAAATTCGCGTCCTGCGACGTTCATTAAATCGGAACTTTCAAAACGATCCAATTCATCGGCGCCTTCGTGGAATTTAATGCCTCTTTCTCTTGAAAAAAAGGTGATTGGCAGATTCAACGTCGCTTGAGGCACCCAATGAATTTCGTCAACTTTTCTGTGCAGCATATAAAGGTCCTACACTATTTTGACGATCTTGGCGGCAATCACCGCAAATCCTTGGCTGTTAAGCAGAACTCCGCTCGTATATGGATGGACCCAATGGGCTTCCCAAGGAGAACTGTACTTTGGGTCATGAGGGATGACCGTTGCGAATTCGACGCCTTTTTGACCGCTTGCAAGCTGTCCAAAATAAGCCCTGACACACGGATATACGCCCCATCGCCCCGGACTGCCCCAGATCTCCCCAGATTTAAGCTGTAACTGTGCAACGGCTGGCGTTTGGGTTGTGGTATTTTCATGACGACGATACAGCGTCTGCGAGCCCATTCACGCAAGCCTCGTACCTTAAGGCTATTTCCCAGCCCTCGTATTTTCTGTCCCAAAAACATCACTTTTTTGAAAGGACACTGTGCGAGCCTGGAATAATTTAGTCGAGATTGACTGATTGTGCGACCGATTTCGGTTAGGATGCAAAGTTAACGGAGGGGTGGGCGAGCACGGCCTAAACCACCCGCCTTAGAAACGGGCATGCTGCGCGAACAGCATCGAGGGTTCAAATCCCTTCCCCTCCGCCAACAAAAAAAAACGGTAAGATGAGTGAGCCGAGGTTCTTTAAGGTTTTGCGACTCCCGTCGGCACACTTCCAAGTGCTGACGTGGCCTACCGGGCTTCAAGACGCTGAACCTCCGTCGGCACGTGCCATGTGTTGCCGTTGGACCTCGGTTCTCTCATCTAACCCTAACCCCGCACGGATGCGAGAATTCCGCGTATGCGCGTAGTATCGAATGTGGCGCAACACACGGTACTTGTCAATCGTTGATATCAAGCGTTGACCTCAACGGGTAACGTTAACGGTTGACGGTCAGGCCACACCCCATCCGTTACTTGCCTCAAAGCGAACGATTCATAATAGATCACTACCCGGCGGCAGCACAAAACGCCGACCAGGAACACGACCGGTTCGCGTTACTATTTGACATCAATCTTTCCTTAAGGATGCCTAATTTTCCTTGACTCCGAGGAGAGTCGGCGATAATCATCGAGCGTTGGAGGCGGGGTGCCCGTCACGGGCAGACTTGAAGCTCCTAGGAAGAGGCGGTTGAGTAACGTGCAGCGCTTGCTATCGAGGATGCTCAAGGCGTCCTGGATTTTGATCATTCTGACGCTGGCGGTAGCGAGTGTTGGCTATCGCGCCGACGCGGCAGATCTATTCCCGCGTCCAGCCTCGCTCGAACCAAACGTTCGCTTCTGGGTCGACGTCTTTGCCGCATACTCCTACCGGGATTTTGTCGTCCACGACCGGGACAATGTGTCGAAGATCTACCAGGTCTTCCATCTACCGGGCGAAGGCGTGCCGACTCAGGAAGATGTCGAATGGGCCAACGATTATCTGAAACTTAAGTATCGCGCGATTCTGATGCGGCTAGCCTCGGGCCAGAAGCCGAGCGGCTATGTGGAAGAGGACGTCGCCAAATTGTTTCGCGGTGAATCGCCTGAGGCGTACGCGGCAGCGGCCGAAAATCTGCGCGTGCAGCAAGGATTGCAGGAGCGTTTTCGCGAGACTTTGGTGCGGGCACGCGGTTATCAACCGGTGATGGAGCGAATTTTCCGGGCCGCCGGGCTGCCGGTTGAGTTGACGCTGTTGCCCAGCGTCGAGTCGGGCTTCTACACGCGAGCGCGCTCGAGCGCCGGCGCGGTCGGTATCTGGCAATTCACCCGCTCCACCGGACGCCAGTACATGACCATCAGGGGCCGGCGCGACGATCGTTTGGACCCGATGCGCGAGACCGCGGCAGCAGCCAAGTTGCTGAACTATAACCACGAGTTACTGGGAAACTGGCCGGTGGCGATCACTGCGTACAATCACGGAACCTACGGGATGGAGCGCGCGGAGTCGCTTTGCGGCGATGACCTCTCGGCTATCGTCAAACGATACAATGGTCCGCACTTTGGCTTCGCTTCGAAAAACTATTACGCGGAGTTCCTGGCCGCGCTCCAGGTCCATCGTTACGAAGACAAGTACTTTCCCGGAATCAAGGATGAAGTAGCTCCGCCGATTTCGCAGCCGGTGCAGGTCGCGAGCGCGCAACCCAGCGGCCACGGGCACCATCACGCCCACGTGCATCGGGCCAGCCTGAAGACGCGACATCATCACCATCACGTCCGGCGCGTCGCGTAGCAGACCGTCCTCCGCAGAAGCACGAAGAATCGGGTCTGATCTGCGCCGCGCGGCTTGGGTCTCGACTCATTTTGCGGATGGCGTCGGCGCCGCGCCGAAGTCGAATTTCACTCCGGCGACGAAATTTACTGGCGGAGACTTGAAACCCAGGATTTGTGCATAGTTGCGATCGAACAGGTTCTGCACCCGGACATAGAACTCCTCGTCCTGGATCTCGCGCCAAGCTATGCCGGTCGAATATGAGAGCACCGCGTTGAAGAGGTGATAGGCGACGTGGCTCTGGATTGTGCCCGACGGTTCGATGTCATCGCGGTCGCCGACGAACGTGTAGACCAGGTTCGCCCTGACCTTGTCGCCATCACGGAACATGCCTGAATGTTCGTATTGCAGTATTCCGGCTGCCGATTTCTTCGGCACGCGCAAAGGCCGAACGGTGGGACTGGAGGAACTATGAGTCTCGTCGATGAATGTGAAGTTCCCGCTCAATTGAAACCCACGCCAAGGCCCGAGACCAGGTTCCAACTCGACCCCTTGAGCGTCGGCGCGGCCTACATTGCCGGCGAGGTCGCCGTCGGGGCAGGTTGCACTGTACGCACATGGCACGGGCACGATGAGGTTATGCACTCGCCGCGAAAAGTAGGTTGCGGTGAAGCTCGCCAACTCGCCGAAGCGATGAGTGAAACCACCATCGTATTCGCTCGAAAGCTCGGGTCCGAGATTGGGATTGCCGTAATCCGGATAGTACAGATCGTCGAAGCTCGGCGCGCGGAAGCCCTCGCTGTAACTGCCGCGCAGCGTTGTATTGATCTCGTCGATCGGAATCGCGACCGACCATGCCGGGCTCACCTCTTTGCCGAAATCGCTGTTGCCGTCGACGCGGAATCCGGCCGTGGCCAGCAGCCGCCCGTTGAAAAAGCTGCCTTCCTGCTGCGCGTAACCGGCGTATTCTTGCCGTCGATGGCGGAAAACGGTGATCGCTTGATAGTCGTATTGGGGATAGTTGGAATTATCGCCAGAGCGCGCCCATCTATCTTTGAAATCGAAACCGAGGAGCGAGCGGAACCCGGATCCCCAATTGTAGGCCGCGTCCAGGGTAGTCGATCGATTTTCGTCGGCGATATCGTCTGACTCGGTCGCCGGATTGGCGGGAAAGGGATACGCGTTGTCTCGAATCTCGCTGCGCACGTAGGCGGCATTCCATCGCACCAGCAGATTCTCGCCGAACCGATGCTCCAGCGCCCCTTTGAAGAGCATGAACTCGTTGCGCTCATGCGCATTGGGATCGATCGGAATGCCGTCGGCGATCGAGTAATTGACCAGGCTGACGTTGGATCGCGAGTAGCGCGCGAAGAACCGCAGCACGGTGTCGTCGTTTAGATGCTCGTCGAGCCTGATGTTGCCGGCCAGATTATCGGAGCTGTCGTTGATCGGCCGGAAACCGGTGGTCGAAAAGTATGACAGCGCTCCCGAGTAGTTGAGACTGCCTTCCGATCCGCTGGCGGTAACCACCTGGCGTTCGGTGGCGCGATTGCCGCCCTCGGACATCAGGCTGAACTTGGGCGGACCGCTGCCCTCGTCGCTGATTATGTTGACCACGCCGCCCACCGCGTGCGAGCCGTACAGCGCACCGCCGTTGCCGCGCAACACCTCGACGCGGTTGACGTTGTCGATGGTCAGGTTGGCCATGTCGAACTCGCCGTCGCTGGCATCGTTAACTTCGACGCCATCCACCAGGATGAGGGTCTGCTCCGACGTCCCGCCGCGAATCTGGACGCCGGTGAGAGAGCCCGGCGAACCTTCCTGAGTAATCTCGACGCCGGGGATTTCCCGCAGCGCGTCGCCCACGGTCACGAGTTTTTGCGCCTGCATCTC
>JBEKLA010000012.1:0-36877 GCA_050010455.1 Binataceae bacterium (SeqCode)
TTCGTAGTGGTCCAAGCCGATTTCATCTTTGAGTTCTTGGAAGTCGCGTTCAATGCGCCAGCGGATCTTCGCCAGCCGAACCAAGTCGGCCAGCGCGGTGCCGGGTGGCAGTGTGGAAAGCCAATAGCGGGTGGGTTCGGACTCCCCTTGAGGCCATTCCATCAACAGCAGTTCCGGCGGGCGTGGGACGACCCGTAGATGATCACGATGGGCCGGACGCACGCGGGTAACCGCGAACCGTGATTGCATCGCCCCCTTGGTCCCTTCGCGCCAGCGCACCGCCTGCCAACTGCCCCGGTCTAAACTTCGCGCCAGGGTGCGGACGGCAATCGGCTGATGATCGGGATCGCGGCGTAAGCGTGTAGCCGGGCGGCCCCGGCCCCCGGCCCGCGGCGGCGGCACGGGACGGTCGCCCTGCGACCACACGGTGGTTTCCCGCATGATGCCCAACGCGTAGGACAGGCCCCGCGCGGTAAGGCCCTCGCGAAACTCCGTCGCCGAGCCGTAGCCGGCGTCGGCGACCACCGGTGCTCGCGGCAGGTCGGCGGCCAGTAGGTCATCGACCTGCGCCAAGGCCAGTTCCGGCTTGGTTTGGAAACCAATTTCGTCGGGGATGGCGGCGGCGTGACGTCGTTCACGATCGTCGCTCCAAGCCTTGGGCAGGTAGAGCCGATAAGCGCAGGGCACGCTCATCGAAGGGTTAACCAGCGACAGCGTCACGGCTACTTGGCAATTATCCTGTTTGCCCATCGGTCCGCAGTACTGCCGCGCGACCCCCACTGAGTGCGTGCCCTTCTTGGGAAAGCCACTGTCGTCCACCACCCAGGCGCCGACCGGCCCGTGGCGCTCCAACTGCGCCAAGGCATATTCGCGCGCCACCGCGATTACCGCGCGCTCATCCCATGGCGCATTGGCGACAAAGTGATGCATCGATTGATGACGCATGCTCACGTGCTGCGGGTCGACCTTGGCCGCCATCGGCTCGACGCTCTTGCGCTCGCCGGCCAGCAACAGCCCGGTCAAATACGCGCGCAACGGCCCCACACGATCGGCGTGGCCGATACCCTCGCCCAGCAAGCCCAGATACTCATCAAACCGTTCCGCCGCTTGCGCCCGCCGCCCCGCCATGAACCAGAGTATCGCAGAGCTTCCGCCAAACCGCTAGCTTTATGACACAGTAGTACTAGATTGTGTGGCTCCGTGCCGCGCTGCGCTCCTAGCCCGCCGCTAGGGAAGCTCAAAAGAAATCTTCCCGTAGCCACGATACGAGAATCGGAAGTGCGGATAGGGGCGGGCGGAAAGACCGCGCATCGACAACTAGACGAGTCGCTGGGCTCCGACGCGAGAGGACCGTTACGGTGCGAGTATCCGCTCAGTGCCCACTTCAGCGCACAAGATGTGCGGTGGGCGGGTAGTTGCCCACCGCACATCGGCGCAGCGCCAACGGCCTGTTTCCGGGAGATATGGCTTAGCGCGCAAATTCGGGCATTACTTTCTTGACGAAAAGTTCGTGAGATTCATCAGACATAGGAACGACAATGTGATAAGTCATTCCGAACTCTTCGATCCGTGACCTGAGTTCACGCTTCACCTCATCCGGCGTCCCCATCAGGAACACAGGAGCGCGGCGCGCGGTCTCCTCATCGGGAAAACCCATCTGTGCAGCGGTAGCACGTACGGCGGCGTCCGCCTCGCTCTTGCCACCGGCCAAAACCACGATAGTCAATCCGCCGATCTCTATCTGGTCAGGATTGCGGCCGGCCTTCCTCGTGAAGTCCTGCAACATCCCGATTCGCCGCTTGAGCTCGGCCTTGGTGAAATTCACCGCCGCCGGAGGATCGTTGGGAAAATCCTTGCCGTTGAATATCGGCGGGATGAGATTAACGATATCGGCTTCGGCCGCCGCGATTTTGAGCAGTCCGCTTCCCGAGCCGCCCAGCATGATGGGCGGATGCGGTTTTTGCATCGGCCGCGGATTATTGTAGGCCTTTTCGATCGAGAAATAGCGCCCGTGATATGTGGGTTCCTCCTGAGTCCACATCGCCTTGATTATCTTGATGGCCTCGGCGAGCTGGGCCAGGCGCTCGGCGTTGGAGGGGTACGGGTAGCCGTGAGCGTCGTACTCGCTGCGTTGCCATCCGGCGCCCAGGCCGAGAACCAGTCGTCCGCCGCTGAGAAGGTCGAGCGTCGTCGCCATCTTGGCCAGCAGCGCAGGCGAACGAAAGGCTACCGCCGCGACGCATGGTCCCACGCGCACCCTGGTGGTCATAGCGGCCACGGAGCTCAGCGTCGTGAAGCACTCCAAATGTGGTGTTTGAGGCCCGCCGAACGGCGTGAAGAAGTGATCGTTCATCGATACCGAGTAGAAACCGTCGGCATCGGCACGTTGCGCCGCTCGCCGCGCCTCGGCGAAATCGCCAGTGCTGAAGAATAATCCGAACTTTATGTCGTGCATCTACCTGACTCCTTGTTTCACCTGAACGCTGCTTCACGCCGCCGTTTTCGCTCCGAGTCCCACGTTTTGGCCGCCGTAGCGCCGCAGTCGCAGATCCGCCTGCTCCTTGTGACCCCAGAAACGTTCGATCGCACACAGGCGGGAGCAGTACTCGCCCACCTCGACACTCGCTTGCGCAGAGCATTGCTGGTAAGTCACGGTCTTCATGAACTTGCCGACCCAGAGCCCACCGGTATATCGGGCCGCTCCCTTGGTCGGGAGAGTGTGATTGGTGCCAATCACCTTGTCACCATAGGAGACGTTGGTCTCCGGTCCCAGGAATAGAGACCCATAATTATGCATGTGGCTGAGGAACCAGCGCGGCTCCGCGGTCAGCACCTCTACATGTTCGAATGCCAGGCGGTCGGCTTCCGCCGCCGCCTCCTCCCGGCTATTGACCAAAATAATCTCGCCGTAATCGCGCCAGGCTGCTGAGGCTACATCGGCGGTGGGCAGGATCTTCAACTGGCGGTCGATTTCCGCGGGTAGCGCCTGAGCGAGCGAACGCGCGGTCGTGATGAGTACCGCAGGCGAGGTCGGTCCATGTTCCGCCTGTCCCAGCAGGTCAGTTGCTATCATTTCGACGTCGGCGGTTTCATCAGCGATTACCAGGATCTCCGTAGGACCGGCCAGGAGATCGATTCCGACGCGTCCGAAAAGCTGGCGCTTGGCTTCCGCCACGTAGGCATTACCAGGGCCGACCAGCATGTCGACGGCGCCGATGGATTCCGTTCCGAGCCCCATGGCGGCAACCGCCTGAACTCCGCCCAACACGTAAATTTCGTCGGCACCGCCGAGATGCATCGCCGCGATGGTCTCAGGATGCGGCTGTCCGCCGGTCGGTGGCGTGCACGCTATTATCCGTGATACGCCGGCCACCCGGGCGGTGACGATGCTCATGTGGGCGGAAGCCACCATCGGATAGCGGCCTCCTGGCACATAGCAGCCGACACTACCGACCGGGATGTTCTTGTGCCCAAGACGCACGCCAGGCAGTGTTTCGACTTCTACGTCTTGAAGCGCGGCCTTCTGCACCTCGGCAAAATGGCGAATCTGTCTTTGGGCGAACTGAATATCGGTAATCGTCTGGGCGGGCAAAGACGCGACAAATCCTTCGACCTCGCGCGGCGAAAGACGAAAATCCGCCGGTGACCATTTGTCGAACCGCTCGGAAAGCTCGCGGACGGCCGCGTCGCCCCGGGCTTTGACGTCCGCGATGATGCTCTCGACGGTCGTCCGTACCGCTGCTTCGGCGCTTTCCGAGGTCGCAGTTCCCGTTTGCTTCTTCAGGTACTCTGCCATGGTCGATCCTCTCCTAAATTGCCATTCCCAAAGTCCCGCTCCCGCTTAATAAGCCCTGTAGCCGCCGGGCAAAGTAACTCGTGTGTTGGACACCTGATCAACGATGTAGCGGTGAGATTCTTCCAGTGCCTTTCCAGCTTTGCCCCTGTCGGCTGTCAGATTGCCATTTCGCTTGAGCGAAGTTGTTTAGCTGAAGGCTACGACAAAACGCACGGCTGCTCAAAGGACTCGTATCAGGCCGCGCGGTAGTGCTCCAAAAAGGCGTCACCGGACGCCATGTCGCATCTGGCACATTCTCTCACTGGCGAGTCGGCAACGTTCGAGCTCTTCGAATCCGTCGAAGTGAATGATAAGGGGTGGGCAAGATCGCGTGACGAACAGGAGGCACGGGCATGGACATGCAACAATTGCAGGACGTGGAAGAAATCCGCCAGCTCAAAGCACGATACTTTCGGCTGATGGACTTGAAGCAGTGGGACGAATGGCAGCACTGCTTCACCGAAGACGTTTCGGCGTTCTACGGGCGCTCGATACGGCGCCGCCCGGATCAGCCAAGCGATATCAGCTGTGAAGGGCGCGCGGCGCTGGTCGCCGGCGTCAGCGGAATTCTTGGGAGCGGGAAATCGATACATGAGGGCTTCATGCCTGAAATTCAGCTCACCAGCGCGACCACCGCCAAGGGTATCTGGTCGATGTTCGATTGGGTCTTTATCCCCACCTGTCAGTACCGGGGATGGGGTCACTATTACGAGGACTATGTGAAAGAAAACGGCGTGTGGAAGATAAAGAAAATCAAGCTCACGCGTATACACGTGGAAGAGGTCTGGCTCTGACGCTTAGCCGAGACCGTTGCTGTCAAAACCGCCCTGATTCTGAGTGCGGGTAGCGTTATCGCGGGCGATTTACACAAGCGAGTGTGTGCGCATGAGCCAGCCACTTTCGGGAATTCGCGTCGTCGATCTGGGCCAGGTCTACGCCGCACCGTACTGCACTATGCAACTCGCCTATCTTGGTGCCGATGTAATCAAGGTCGAGCCACCGGGAACCGGGGAATCACTGCGCCAGTTGCCGGGATCGGTCAATGCCACGAATTACAACTTCCTGATGCTGAACGCGGGCAAGCGTTCGATAACCCTCAATCTCAAGCATCCGCGCGGCCGCGCAATCCTGATGCGCCTGCTGGAGACCGCCGACGTCCTGGTGGAAAACTACGCCGGCGGCGTGATGGAAAAGCTGGAACTCGATTACGCGCGGCTTGCGCCACGCTTCCCGCGGCTGATCTATGCCTCGGGAAAGGGCTATGGCAGCGACAGCCGATGGGCGCGAATGGGGGCGATGGATTTCACGGTGCAAGCGGCGGTCGGCATGACTGAGGCGACCGGATATCCGGATCGGCCGGGCGTGCGAACTCCGGTTACATTGATCGATATGGGCACCGGCAGCCATCTGGCAACCGGTATCCTTGCCGCCCTGCTCGATCGCGGGCGCACTGGGCGGGGGCAGAGGGTTGAGGTCGCGATGCTCGATACGTGTGTGCCGGCGATGACCAGTCTGCTCGCTCCGGTGTTTGAAGGCCGCAAGCCTGTCAGACTCGGCAACCGCCACTGGGGTATCTGTCCGGGCAATGTCTACTCTGCATCCGACGGCTATGTTGCGATCTTTTGCCTGACGGAATCGCACTGGCAGGTGACGGCGCGCGTGATTGGCAGAGAGGACCTGTTGGCGGACCCGCGCTATGAGAGTCGCGCCAGCAGACTCAGGATCGCGGACGAGGTTGACGCGATAATCGCGGATTGGTCGCGAACCCGAAGCCGGGAAGAGATCGTGGGGCTGCTGAGCGCCGGAGGTGTTCCGTGCGCGCCGGTGCGTTCGGTCGAGGAACTTGCCGCCGATCCTGAAACTGGATCGCGCGGGTTGCTGCGCGAAAGCGAATTTCCAGGCCGCGGTTCGATAAGGGTGCTCGGTTCGCCTGTGAGACTATCCGACGCCGCTGCCGGTATGGCGCATATCCGGCCGCCAATTCTGGGAGAGCATACCGTCGAGGTGCTGGCCGAAATCGGTATCGCCGCGGATGAGGTCAAAGTGCTGCAAGGCGACGGCGTTGTGTGATTTATATCTGATTCTGACGACGTATACGGCCGTTGATATGCAGGACAGATCGCCGAGGAGACTTCCGCGATGGCAAATGAATATCGCTGGTCGAGAACCCCGTGACTCAGGCTGGTCTGGATTGCCAATCTTGTGATTAGCATGTCAATTCGTCAGGGAATCCGGGCTGTTTAGTCTCGGGGAAGGAGCTGAAAATGTCGAACCTAACCGTAGATGCCGGCCACGCCGTATTAAATCAGACGCCTCCGATGGTGGGGCACAACGCGTTCTCTCAGGACCCGGTTCTGGTCGAGGCCTTGGAACGGGAGGGCGCGGGATGGGCTCGCGATCGCTGTGCGGAGTTCGGCGCCATTGTCGCCAGCGAGCGTGTGGCGGAACTGGTACGCCTGGCCAACAAGCACATACCCGAGCTGCGCAGCTACGATCGCTTCGGCAATCGCCTCGACTTCGTCGAATTTCATCCCGCTTATCACGCCTTGATGGCGATCGCATTTGGCGCCGGGGTTCATAGCTTCGCGTATCAATCCAACCGGCCGGGCGGACACGTGGCGCGTGCGGTGCTGAGCTATCTCTGGAATCAGGCGGAAAACGGGACCGGATGCCCAACGTCGATGGCTTATGCCGCGATCGGCGGCTTTCAGACGTCGCGCTGGCTTTCGGGCGAATGGCTTAAGAAGCTGGTGGTCCAAGACTACGATCCCGCCTTCAAGCCGATACATGAGAAGCGCGCAGTTACCGTTGGTTACGCGATGACCGAAAAGCAGGGGGGATCGGACCTGCGCGCGAATTTGACCACGGCGCGGCGCATCGGCCGGGACGCCGATACTGAAATCTACGAGCTGAACGGGCACAAATGGTTCTTTTCCGCGCCAATGAGCGACGGCTTTTTCACCACCGCGCAAACCGAAAGCGGGATCTCGTGTTTCTTCGTGCCGCGCTGGAGGCCGGACGGAACTCGCAACAGCTTTTTAATCCAGCGCCTCAAGGACAAGTGCGGTAACCGCTCCAACGCTTCGAGCGAGGCCGAGCTGGCGGGCACCTGGGCGATTCTGGTGGGCGAGGAAGGCCGAGGCGTTCGCACGATCCTGGAGTCGGCGGACTATACTCGCCTGGACTTCGCGATCGGGTCGGCCGCTGTGCTTCGGCAGGCGCTCAATCTTGCGATGTTTCACGCACAACATCGCACGGCCTTCGGCAAATGCCTGATTGAGCATCCGATGATGAAGAACACGCTGGCTGACCTCGCGCTCGAATCGGAGGCGGCAACCCAGCTGGCGATGCGGCTGGCAGGAGCGGTGGACCGGGCCGAACGTGACGAGTCGCAGCGCCGCCTGACTCGGATTTTGACCCCGGTCGCGAAGTACTGGAACTGCAAGCGCGCCCCGGTAGTAGTGGAAGAGGCAATCGAGTGCATCGGTGGCAACGCCTATATCGAGGAGCATCCGATGGCGAGGCTCTACCGGGAGGCTCCGATCAACACCATCTGGGAAGGCACGAGCAACATGATGTGCATGGACGTGGTGAGGGCGATCCACCGCGTGCCTGGAGCACTGGACGCAATTATGGACGAGATCCGTCTTGGCGCTGGCCTCGACCGACGGATCGGGGTCTGGGCCGGAGAAATCGAACGGATCGCCCGCGACCGCGAGCTCGCGGCACAGCACGCTCGCCGGCTGACGGAGATGCTCGCTCTTGGCGTACAGGCCAGCTTGATCGCGCGTTACTCTTCGGGCCAGGTGGCGTCCGCATTCCTGGATACGCGGCTTGAAAAAAGATCGGGACGAACGTTCGGCACGCTGGAAAACACGGTCGATCTCGACGCGATCATTCGGCGCGCTGCGCTGAGCGAAGCCTTTTCCACGAGCCGCGAAACGGTTGAAGGGCAGGGCCAATTGGCCACGTCCCTCGATGAGGTTGCCCATCGTGCGCTGGAAGCAAGCGGGCTGGTTCAATGGCCGCGTGCCAAGGCCTAGCCCGAGCGACTCACAGCACACGATAAACATCGGTCCGCCGACGGTATCGAAAATGCGGTTATGGCTGATCGCTCTGGGCTCAATTCTATGATCCGGTCTTTTTGGCTTTGGCCTTTGCCCGCTCGTTGAACTTGGCGGAATAGATGAGGCTGCGGGCGTGGATCCCCGAGCCGATTTGCTCGGTCTCGTCGAATGCGCGCACCTGGAATTCGAGACGTTTGCCCTCGTGCTTTAGCAACTCGGCCTCGACGTGCACGCGATGGCCGGGCGGCGTGGCGGCCAGGTGTTGAATGTCGAAACCAATACCGGCCGTCGTCTCACCGGGATCGAGAAATTTGCGTATCGCGTCCATCGCGGCGAATTCCATCCCGAGAATCATCTCCTTGCTCGCGAGCACCGGCAGCAGAATCGGGTCGCTCGGATCGGTCGCGTTCGCCAGATGTCGATCAAAGACCGTAAAGCTGTAGGTTCCCTTGGTTCCCGGAGGCACGTTGCGCATAACAACCTCACTATGTCGCCTCAATCAGATGGTGGATGCCGTCGCGCTAACTTACGAGCGAAAAAAAAAAGAATCGGACGCTGCTTGCGTCCTTCCAATCCTATCGAATAACTCCGAGGCCCGCTCGTATTCACTAGAGGCTTTGGCGCGGTGGGAATGCCTGGGCTGCGCGGCTCGAGACCTCCTCACTACGATTGTGCTTTGCGATCGCCTGGGCGGGTGTGTGCCCCATGCCTTGGTTGCAACCGATGCGGTTTTCAGCAAAAAACAGGCAAGTGCAATCGCCGAATCAAATCTGGGCCAATCCTTGGCGGAATGATTGACGCGTAGCGGGAAGCGATTTACAGATTGGCTTCGGCGTTTGCGCGGTCAAACGCGCCGATAGCGTACGGATTTGAATCACTCTATCAGGCCAGGCAGCAGCGCTCCTCTGGGTGCGACCGTTCAACGCGGTGGCGTGAATTTCAGCGTCTACTCGAAGAGCGCCACCCTGGTGGAGTTGCTCTTGTTTGACGACGCGGACGCCGTCAATCCCGTGCGGACGCTCAGCCTGGATCCGCGCAAGCACCGTACCTACCACTACTGGCACGTTTTTGTTCCGGATTTGATGCCCGGCCAAATCTATGGCTTCAGAGTTATTGGACCGCTCGATCCCCGACGAGGCCTGCGCTTCGATGGCGACAGGGTTTTGCTCGATCCCTACGGCCGGGCTGTTGCTATTCCGAAGACATACAACAGGTGGGGCGATGCGGCCGCTCCCTCGATGAAGAGCATCGTTGCCGATCCCGGCTCCTATGATTGGGACGGCGACGCGCCGCTCAAGCGGCGATTCGCGGAAACCGTTATCTACGAACTGCACGTGCGCGGCTTTACGCGCCATCCGAGTTCGGGCGTCAGGCCTGAGCGGGCGGGTACTTACGCCGGATTGATCGAGAACATTCCCTATCTTGCGGATCTCGGGATTTCAGCGGTTGAACTGATGCCTGTCTTCCAGTTCGACGCCACCCACGCGCCATCCGGTCACGTTAACTATTGGGGCTATTCGCCGGTATCATTCTTCGCACCGCATCGCGCCTATAGCTCGCGGCAGGATCTGCTCGGCCCGATCGACGAATTCCGCGACATGGTCAAAGCGCTTCATCGCGCCGGGATCGAGGTAATCCTGGACGTGGTTTTTAATCACACTGCGGAAGGCGATCATCTCGGGCCGACGTTCTGTTTTCGCGGCCTGGAGAACGAAGCCTATTACCTCCTTGCGCCCGACCGCGGTAAGTACGCCGATTATACCGGCACCGGGAACACGCTCAACGCCAATCAGCCGATTGTGCGCCGGATGATCCTGGACAGCCTGCGCTACTGGGTAACCCACATGCACGTTGACGGGTTCCGGTTCGATCTCGCTTCGGTTTTGGCGCGCGACGAAACCGGCACGCCCGTGCCGAATCCTCCTGTCGTATGGGATATCGAATCCGATCCGGTTCTTGCTGGGACGAAGATGATCGCGGAGGCCTGGGACGCGGCGGGCTTGTATCAAGTCGGCAGTTTCGTCGGCGACAGCTGGCAGGAGTGGAACGGGCGCTTTCGCGACGACGTCCGCGGATTCCTGAAGAGTGACCGCGGCACCGTATCGGGCGTGGCGAGACGCTTGCTCGGCAGCCCCGATATCTTCGGCCATGAAGAACGGGAGCCCGAACAGAGTATCAATTTCGTCACCTGTCACGACGGCTTCACCCTCAACGATCTGGTTTCCTATAACCAAAAGCATAACCAGGAGAACGGCGAGAACAATCGCGACGGAATGAATGAGAACCTGAGTTGGAATTGCGGCGCCGAGGGGCCGGTGGAAGATCCAACTATCGAGGCGCTTCGCTGCCGTCAGATCAAGAATTTCATTACTCTGACGCTGCTGGCGGTAGGCACCCCGATGCTGCTGATGGGAGACGAAATGCGGCGCACGCAGCTTGGCAATAACAATGCTTACTGTCAGGACAATGAAACCAGTTGGCTAGACTGGAACCTGCTACAGCGCCACGCCGATATCCATCGCTTCGTCAAGATGCTGGTTGCGTTTCGCGCTCGGCGCGAGGTCGCGATCGAAGATGCCCGGCTGACCCTGAATCAACTATTGGAACGGGCGCGGTTCGCTTGGCATGGAGTCACTCTCCATCGTCCCGACTGGAGCGACGATTCGCATTCAATAGCATTCACACTTCGAAGCCTTCGCCAGCGCTTTACCGTTCATGGAATGCTAAACGCGTACTGGGAGCCGCTGACCTTCGAACTACCGCTCCCGAGTGAGCAAGCCAGTGGTGGATGGCGGCGATGGCTCGATACTTCCCTCCAGTCCCCACAGGACATTGCCACTTGGGAGGAGGCACCAACAGTTTCCGGCCATACATATGTTGTTGGACCGCGCTCCTTAGCGTTTCTCATCGAGCAGACCTCGTGAGCGATGGCAGCGCCGATGGCGAAAGTCCCGTGGATCAACGCCAATCAAAGTTAGAGCCTAGATAGCTTGGCCGGCGCACCATCCGCTCGACCATGCCCATTGGAAATTGTAGCCGCCCAGCCATCCGGTGACGTCCACCGCCTCGCCAATTACGTAAAGTCCGGGCATGTCGCGCGCCTCCATCGTTTTTGATGAAAGCCCGGCAGTATCGACGCCGCCTACCGTCACCTCCGCCTTTGCCCATCCTTCCGATTCCGCGGGCGTCACTTGCCATCGCTTCAGCCGCGACGCGACGACATCGAGGCTGCGATCGGGAAGGTTCGCCATCGGCCCCTCCGCGCCAGCGGCGTCGGCGATAGCGTGAGCGAGGCG
Source organism: Binataceae bacterium (SeqCode) (assembly GCA_050010455.1). Classification (GTDB taxonomy): domain Bacteria; phylum Desulfobacterota; class Binatia; order Binatales; family Binataceae; genus DATJOQ01. Next base: position 11,199 of record JBEKLA010000012.1, read on the forward strand.
CGCCGGCAGAATCTCAGCGAGCACGGTCTTGAGTTCGGCCTTCGGACGACTGCGCTTGCGATCCTTCAGGAAACTCTCGACCTCGATCGCGGGCGCCAGATCGATCGTGAGCGCATCGCCATCGCGCCAGTAAGACGAAATCTGCAGGATCGCGGGACCCGAGAGTCCTCGATGGGTAAACAGGATGCTCTCGCGAAAGCTTTGCCGGCCGCAGGAAACCACCGCATCGAGCGCGACGCCGGCCAGCGTCTCGACAAGGCGTAGCATCTCACCACCGACCTTGAGCGGCACCAGGCCTGGCCGCGGCTCGACTATCGCGAGGCCGAACTGACGCGCAACGTCGTAAGTGAAGCCGGTCGCTCCGAGCTTCGGAATCGACAGGCCGCCGGTCGCCATCACCAGCGTTGGTGCGACGAAGCTCCCGCGATCGGTCTCGACACCGAAGCGATCCGAGCGCGAGATAGCGTTCACGCGATGGCCGACGCGCAGGTCGACGCCGGCCGCGTCGCACTCCGCCAGCAGCATCGCGACAATCCCGCGCGCCGAACCGTCGCAGAACAACTGGCCCAGCGTCTTCTCGTGATACGGGATACGGTGGCGTTCGACCAGCGCGATAAAATCGTGCTGCGTGTAACGGCTAAGCGCCGACTTGCAGAAATGCGGATTGGCCGACAGAAAGCGCTCGGGCGCGATTTCGAGATTGGTGAAGTTGCAGCGTCCGCCGCCGGAGATCAGGATCTTGGCGCCGGGCTGGCCGCTATGCTCGAGCAGCAGCACACGCCGGCCGCGATGGCCGGCGGTCATCGCGCACATCAGGCCGGCCGCCCCGGCTCCGATAATCACGGCGTCGAACGCTTCCATCGCGGCGGTGATTAGCGCTTCAGCCGGCGCGGATGCAAGGTCGCGCACGACTCTGGGCGGGAATCGCGTTTACTCGGCGTCAAGTAGACTCTCACTATAGCCGGCGCGGGCGAGCGCGCGGCGCGCCGCGGCCATCACTTTGGGGCTATCGACGTGAGGCGCGACGGGAACCTCGGGCGCGGCGCGCAACTGGGCGAGCAAGTCGCCCGCTGCGTCGCCGGCGATCCGTTCGCAGATGTCGTAAACGCCTCCGACGCCTTCCTCCACGCGGTTATGACCTTCGAGGATAGTGCGAAGCGTGCGCAGGATCGCGGCGGTGGGAGTGGGCACCAGCAGAGCGGCGAGCGCGCCGTGATCGAGGCGGAGCCTGGCGGCCATTTCAAGTGGTTCGCCGCGCAAGCGTTGGGCCGCGGGCAGCAGGATTTTTTCCTCCATGCCGATGTGCTTGAGCAGGCCGCATCGAAACTCGTGATAGGCCTCGCGATCGATGCGCTCGGGCTGGGCTGCGGCGCGCGCCAGGAGGGCGTCGAGACGGGCGTGGTCGTCGCTAAGGAAGCCACCAATTGTCGTGCTGGCAATAGTCATTCGATTCTCGATTCCAATGCTTGCGGTTCGTGGCGCAGATCCCCGGCGTCGCCGGCTTTTCGCCCGACCCCAGGTACTACGGCGCGTTTATCCGGAACGGCCTTGCAAAATTTTCCGGTGCCATCCAGTAATAGTAACACCGCCAGCTTGGGCGCGCCGATGCAAAACCAGGAGATCGCGAACATTTTTGATGAACTCGCTGACATGATCGAGGTCAGCGAAGACAACTTCTTTCGCGTCCGCGCCTACCGCAACGCCGCGCGCACGATCCGCGATTGCACGTCGCAACTCGCCGATATGAGCCCTGAGGCGATCGACAATCTACCCGGGATCGGTGCCGATCTCGCGAGCAAGATTGCCACTATTCTCGCGACCGGCGAGCTTCCATTGCATCGCGATCTCAGGCGGAAGGTGCCGCCCGGAATAATCGCTCTGCTGCGGGTTCCGGGGCTCGGTCCGAAAAGGGTCAGGGCGTTGTCGGAGAAGCTCAAGGTACGCGACCTGTCGGACCTCAAGCGAGCGGCGCAATCCGGCGCGGTATCCACGCTGCGCGGCTTCGGCCCGAAGATGCAGCATCAGATCCTCCAGCATCTTACCGCGATGGAAAGCCATCCGGCCGTACGCACCTTGTACTCGGACGCCGCGACGGTGGTCGAAGAATTGATCGCACATATGCGAAAGAGCCGCGCGGTCGAGCGGATTGAGCCCGCGGGCAGCTTTCGTCGACGCAAGGAAACCGTCGGCGATCTCGATCTGCTGGTGGTATCGAGCAAGCCGGCCGCGGTGATGGAACAACTGGTTTCGTTTCCGGGCGTGGCGGAAGTTGTGGCCAAGGGCGAGACCAAAACCAGCATCGCGCTCAAGAGCGGCTTGCACGTCGACCTCCGCGTCGTTGCGCGCGAGAACTACGGCGCCGCGATGGTTTACTTCACCGGCTCGCAGGCGCACGGCGTCCATCTGCGGCGGATTGCGATGCGCCATGGACTTCTGCTCAACGAGTACGGCCTTTATCGCGACGGCACGGCGATCGCGGGAGCCAGCGAAGAGAAAGTTTACGCCGCGCTCGGCCTGAAATGGATTCCGCCCGAACTGCGCGAAGACCGAGGCGAGATCGAAGCTGCCGAGGCCGGAAAAATGCCGGCGTTGATCGAACGCGGCGATCTTCGCGGCGACCTGCATACGCACACGGTCTACACCGATGGACGGGCTTCGGTCGAGGAGATGGCGAAAGCCGCTCACGAGCGCGGGCTTGAGTATTTCGCGATCACCGATCATTCGCGTCGTCTCGCGATGGCCCACGGGCTCGATCCGAAGCGATTGGCCGAGCAGTGGCGGGAAATTGAACGAGTCGAGAAGGAACTGAGCACGATCCGGATACTGCGCGGAATCGAGGTCGACATCCTCGACGACGGCAGCCTCGACCTGCCCGACAAGACACTGGCGGAACTCGATTGGGTGGTTGCTTCGGTCCACTACAAGCTTGAGCAGAGTCCGGCCGAGATGACTCGGCGCCTGGTCAAGGCGATTCGCAATCGCCACGTCGACGTGATCGGCCATCCCAGCGGCCGTCTGCTCAACCGTCGCGCACCGAGCGAGTTCGATCTTGCGGAAGTTTTGCGAGTTGCGCGCGAAGAGGGCTGCGCGATGGAGATAAATTGCCAGCCCGAACGGCTTGACCTCACCGACGGTGCCTGTCTTAGCGCCAAGCACGCCGGCGTCAAGCTGGTGATCTCGACCGACTCACATCATCCGCATGATTTCGCCTTCGTCGAGTACGGCCTCAATCAGGCGCGCCGCGGATGGATCGAACCCGCCGACGTTCTCAACACCCGCCCGCTAAAGCAATTGCGCCAGCGCCGCCGCTAGTACCGAGCACGGCGAAACTGGCAGAATGGGCGCACGCGCAAGCAGTCGCGGAATCACGCCGGAGGTAGTCATAGTTGGACGCCGAGATGAAGCTTGGATTGATGCGGACGATGATTCTCATCCGCAAGCTGGAGGCGGCGTGGGCCGAAGCCTACTTCCGCGAAGAAATCACCGGTATCCCGCCTTCGCTGAGCACGGGGCAGGAAGCGGTGGCCGCCGGCGCATGCGCCGCGCTCGAGGCGGGCGACTACGTCTTCACCACTCATCGCGGCCAGGGGCAACAGGTCGCGCGCGGACTCGACCCCAAGCGCATCCTGGCCGAACTGTACTGCCGCAGCACCGGATACAATAAGGGCAAGTCGTATCATGTGACCGACGTTAGTCGCGGCGTCATCGGGATGGGCGGAATCGTCGCGGGCCAGGTGCCGGTCGCGGGCGGGATGGCACTCGCGCAAAAGCTCAAGGGCCTCGATCGCGTCAGCGTGGCGTTCTTCGGCGACGGAGCGAGCAACGAGGGCGCTGTGCACGAGACCGCGAATCTGGCCGCGATGTGGGCGCTGCCACTGATTCTGCTGTGCGAGAACAATGGCTATTGCATCACGCAACCCGTCTCCGTCTCGGTGAAGGCTGCCTCGATTGCCGATCGTGCCGCGGCGTACGGTTTGCCCGGCGTCCAGATCGACGGCAACGATCCGATCGCGGTTCACGATGCAGTCCACACCGCTGTCGCGAGAGCACGCGCGGGACGCGGCGCCACGTTCATCGAAGCCAAGACGGTTCGTCTTGGCGGCCATCTGGCGCACGATCCGCAGAGCTATCGTTCCAAGGATGAAATCGCGGCGGCGTGGGAGCAATGTCCGATAAAGCGCTTTCGCGAGCGGCTGCTGGGCGAAGGCGTGATCACCGTGGAAGGTTACGCGCGGATGGAAACCGAGGTTGGCGAAGAAGTCGCGGCGGCAGTCGAGTTCGCGCGCCAGAGTCCGTTCCCCGAGCCTCGCGAGGCGTTCGAGGACGTGTGGGCCTGAGGAGGATGTGAGCGTGTTCGATAGAAGGTTGTTCAGATCGGGCGGCAAGGCAAGCGCGCAAGAGCGCGAGGGGCAGAGCTTCCGCGGCGCGATCAACGAGGCAATGCGCGAGGAGATGCGGCGCGACGCGACGGTTTTCCAGATGGGCGAAGACATCGCGGGCGCGTCGCCGTTCGGCGTCACCACGGGCCTGGCGGCTGAGTTCGGCCTCGAACGAATTCGCGATACGCCGTGCTCGGAAGTGGCGGTCGTGGGCGCGGCGGTGGGCGCCGCGATCGGCGGCATGCGCCCGATCGTCGAGTTTCAGTTCGGCGACTTTCTTTCCGTCGCGATCGATCAGCTAACTCATCAGGGCGCGATGCTGCGCTATCTGACCGGAGGGCAGGTCAAGGTGCCGATGGTGATTCGCCTGCCGTGCGGTGGCGGCCAGGGCGCCGGTTCGCAGCATTCGCAATCTCTCTACTCGTGGTTCGCGCACGTCCCCGGAATCAAGGTGGCGCTGCCGGCGACCTCGATGGACGCGAAGGGGCTGATGAAGTCGGCGATTCGCGACGATAATCCGGTGCTGTTCTTCGAGCACAAGCAACTGTATCGGACGCGATGGCCGGTGCCGGCCGAGTTCCGCGATCCAGAGCACTTGATTCCGTTCGGCCGCGCCGTGGTACGCCGAATCGGTCGCGACGTTACCGTCGTCGCGACGCTCACGATGGTGCATCACGCGATTGCGGCGGCGGAGGCGCTGGCAGGCGAGGGCATCTCGGTTGAAGTAATCGATCCGCGCACTCTTGTGCCGCTCGATGCGGAAACGATCGTCGAGTCGGTTCGCAAGACCGGGCGTATCCTGGTCGTGGACGAGGCCTACCTAACGTGCGGCATCCAGGGCGAGGTAATCGCGCTGGTGACCGAGCGGGCCTTCAAGTCGCTCAAGGCGGCGCCGCGCCGATTGGGCAACCCAGGCGTGCCGGTTCCGTTCGCGCCACCGCTCGAGGACGTCGTATTGCCCGGACCGGAGCGGATTATAGCGGCTATTCGCGAAATGCTATTGGCCTGATTTGACGACAATGGCGCTCCAGCCTCGATCCGCCGAGCCTGGGAGTTGCTGCACCCGGGACCAGCTTCGAGGCGTCAACTCAGGGCGTCGCTCCACTTGTCGGAGGAGCTCCACTTGGCGGAAGAGCGCCCAACCCCGATCCTCGGGGATGCCTGTGCGGGCGGCAAACCTTGGCCCCTTCACGCGTTGTGCGGCAAGTACCCTTGATCGTATGCCCGTTGCGGGAAAACGTGCAGGGGTCTCCCGCAGACTTGTCAGTGCATGCCGCGGTCGCAGCCGCCTTCAGCTCAGCCCACTTGGCGGCCGCGCCCTGCGAAGGATTTTCCTGTGCGCTCGCGGTAGCGCCCCAAGTAATCAGTGCCAGTAGAAGCAGCCCACACGCAGAAATCCTGTATCTCACTGATTGACTCCTCTCGCCGACGTTTCTCTGGTTGCCGCCGCGAAGAAACCGCAGGCCAGCGCTTCGCGGCGCCAGCGGTTTTCAGATCATACTAACAGTAACGGCGATCTAGTCCAGACCGTAGACGGCAATGCCGCAGCGTCGCGGCGCTGGCATTTCGTCATCCGTGCGGCGGGCCGATTGCGGAATCAGCTGAACTCGCCGCGGATGTAGTCCTTAGTGTGCTGTTCCTGCGGATCCTCGAAAATCGCGTCGGTCGGACCGTACTCGACCATGTAGCCAGTCCGCCCGCCATTCGATTTGTCGACGTAAAGGAACGCGGTCATATCGGCGACGCGCTTTGCCTGCTGGAGGTTATGCGTGACGATGGCGATGGTGTACTTCTGCTTCAGCTCTCTTATCAGTTCTTCGATCCGATGCGTGGCGATCGGATCGAGGGCCGAGCACGGCTCGTCCATCAGCAACACCGACGGTTCGGTCGCGATCGCGCGCGCGATACACAGCCGCTGCTGCTGACCTCCGGACAGCGCCAATCCGCTCGAGCGCAGGATGTCCTTGACCTCGTCCCACAGCGCGGCCTGACGCAGCGCGTGCTCAACCTTCTCTTCGACGTTGCCCTTATATCGATTAAGCCGCAGGCCGAACGCGACGTTTCTGAAGATGCTCATCGCGAACGGATTCGGCTGCTGAAACACCATCCCGATGTGGCGGCGCACCGACACCGGATCGACGCTCGCGGCGTAGATGTCCTGGCCGCGGAACACGACGTGTCCCTTGAAGCGGAAGCCGCGAACCAGATCGTTCATCCGGTTGAGGCATCGCAGCGCCGTGCTCTTGCCGCATCCCGAGGGGCCGATGAACGCGGTGACGGTGCCCTTCTTGATCTTCAGCGTTATGTCGCGCGCGGCTTTGAAACGGCCGTAGAAGAGTTCCTTGATCTCGCAATCGATTAGCGTGTCGTCGCGAAGCGCGCTGCCGTTACCATTTATCGTTGATGGTGCTGCTGACATGCTGGTCTCCTTCTCAGTCGGCGGACTCAGTCGGCGGAGCGTCCGGCCAGGGTCTGGCCTATGATGTTGGTCACCAGAACGATGACCACGAGGGTCAGGGCCGCCGCCCACGCCATTTCAATTTGGTTCTCGAACGGCGAGCCGGAGAAGTTATAGATGATGACCGCGAGCGAGGCGGTCGGCTTCATGAGATCGCCGAGAGTCTTGGGAAGAAACTCGGGAGCCGTTCGGCTCATCCAGAACTCGCTGAAGAGCGCCGTGAACAGCAGCGGCGCAGTTTCACCGGCGGCTCGGGCGACCGCAAGCATAACCCCGGTCAAGATTCCAGGTGCGCCGGTGGGAATGACGACCTGAGCTACAACTTGGGTCGGCGTTGCTCCCATTCCAATCGCCGCCTCTCGCATCTTCGACGGGACCCGTTTGATCGCTTCTTCTGCCGTGAGCAGGATTGTGGGGATCATCAGCAACGCCAGCGCGACGCCCGCGGCCGGAGCCGAGAAGTCACCCGTTGTCACCACCACGGTCGCGAAGGCGAACACTCCCGCGATGATCGACGGCAGGCCGGTCAGAACTTTGGCCGCGAAACGGACCGCCGCGGCCGTCCTCGTATCGGGGCCGAACTCGGCGATATAAATCGCGCCCAGGATTCCAAACGGCACGCTGATGACGGTGGCGATCGCGACGATCACGAAAGTGCCGACGAGCGCGTTGCCGAAGCCGCCACCAGCCGTCATTGCCGCGGGCGGAAGCTCGCGCAACGCCGCCAGGCTGAGCGCCGCGCTCCCGCGCACCACCAGCAGATAGAGTACCGAGAACAGCGGGAACAGCGCCGCCAGGGTGGCCGCTCCCGTCAGCATGCTCATGGTGTAGCTGAACAGCGTACGAGGCCGGCGCAGCGAGCGCGCCAGGCTCGGAAGATCGGGCTCGCCCGTAGCTGTCATTGCGACGTTTGGGACAACCTTCATCGCAGCCCCTTCAGGCTGGCGTCCGCGCGCTCCAGGATCACGGTACCGATTACGTTCACCACCAGAGTGATCCCCAGCAGAACCAGTGCGGCATACATCAGAGCGCCAACTTCGATCGCGTCGGCCTCCGGAAAGTGATTGGCGAGCAGCGCCGCGAGCGTATTGGCCGGCGAGAACAGCGACCAACTGATCACGTTGGCATTGCCTGCGAGCATCGCCAGCGCCATGGTCTCCCCTAGCGCCCGGCCGAATCCTAGGATAATCGCGCCGAAGATTCCAGTCGCCGCGGTCGGGATGAAGACGGCGAGAATCGCCTCCCAGCGCGTCGCGCCGATTCCATAGGCGGCTTCGCGAATCCTGGGCGGCACCGCGACCAGCGCGTCGCGGGAGATTGCCGAAACGGTCGGCAGGACCATTATCGCCAGGACAATGGAGGCCGGAAGGAGGCCCGGTCCGCTCAGGCTCGTGCCGAAGATCGGAATCCATCCGAGGTGCCCGTGAAGCCAATTCGCAGCCGGGCGAACATGCGGAATCACCACGAAGATTCCCCACAGGCCATAGACTACGCTCGGGATTGCGGCGAGCAGTTCGATAGTGACCTTCAGCAAATCCTCGATGCGGTCGGGCAGTCTGCTCCACAGCCGTTTCTCCGCCAGCCCAAAAAACTTGATCACCGCGTCGAGCCCGGAAGACAGGAAGCGCTCGCTTAGGAAGATGGCGATCGCCAGGCCAAACGCGGTGCCGATGGCCAATCCCAGAGCCGAGCTGTAGAGCGTGCCCACGATGGCGGGGAGAATCCCGAACTGAGCACGATTGGCGTCCCAAGTAGTGCCGACCAGGAAGGCACCGCCGTAAGTGTGGATCGCCGGTACGGCTACCCATCCGATTCTTGCGACGAGGCCGAAAACGAGCAGAACGGTAAGCCACGCGACCACCAGCGTACATCTTCGAAACACGCGATCGCTGGCGATCTGGAGCGCTGACGGAGGTCGAGATATCTCCTCTGTTGCTGGCGCGACGAACCGCTCATCGTGACCGCGCGAGCCGAGAATATCTTCTACGGGTTCGGCCTTCACCGGGGTCATGAAATCTCGTCAAGCGCTGTGGTCACCTTTGTGACCACATTCGCCGGCAGCGGAATGTAGCCGAGTTGGACGCTGTAGGTTTGCCCCTGGGTCAAGCAAAAGCGGATTACCGACTTGAGCGTCTCGGCGATCTTGGGGTCTTGATATTTCTTGTAACAGAGCAGCCAGGTGTAGGTGACGATCGGATATGAGTCGGCGCCTTGTGGGTCAGTAATCCAGGCGCGCAGATTCGGCGGCAATTTAACGCTCGCCAAGGCGTTCTTGCCGGTCTCGAGGTCGGGCTTGATGTAATTGCCGCTCTTGTTCTCGAGTTCCGCCATCGGCATGCCGATCTGCTTGGCGTAGCCGTACTCGACGTAGCCGATCGCGCCCGGTGTCTGCTTGATCAGCGCGGTCACCCCTGGGTTGCCCTTTCCAGCCACGCCCACGGGAAAATCTACCGACGTCCCCGCTCGTGGCCCGCTTTTCCAGGCCGCGCTAATAGCGCTCAGATGCGAAGTGAAGACGAAGGTCGTGCCGCTTCCGTCCGACCGGGTCACGACCGTGATCTTGGTGTCGGGCAGTTTCGCTCCGGGATTCGCCTCGGCGATGACCGGGTCGTTCCACTGCGTAATCTTGCCGAGAAAGATTCCCGCGTAGGCCTCGCGCGATAGCTTCAGCTCGTTCGGGCCGTCCGGGATGTTGTATGCGAGCACGATGCTGCCGGCGGTCATCGGGAGCAGGACAACCCCCTGCTTAACCGTGGCCATCTCCGCGTCCGTCATGGCCGCGTCGCTCGCGCCGAAATTAACCAGCCCCTGCTGGAACTGTTTTATGCCGGCTCCGCTTCCGAGCGCCTGATAATTGATCTGCACCTCGGGATGCAGCTTGTTGTACTCGCTGAACCATCGTTGGTAGAGCGGCGCGGGAAACGTCGCGCCGGTACCCTGCAGCGTGATCGAGTCGGCAGCGAGCGCGTCGCTGGAACCCCGGCCCATTCCGTTAAGAACAGCGGCTAATGCACACCCCAAAACCGCAACCAACAACGCGCTTCGCGCAATTCCATTTCTCATAGGAGTCTCCAGGTTAAGAGCCTCGCGATAGACACACGAGGACAAGAGTTAACAAAAGCAAACGCACGTTACGCAGCCGTGTCGGAAGAATGAAGATTTGATGTCAAGCTGGCCTGCGACGGTGCCGCCAGCCGCAAGCGCTTGGCAGCGGCGGAGAAAATCGGCCGGGCAAAACGCCGTTTCTCGTGAGGAGGGCTCCAGGTTACTGGCGTATGACGTGGCCGTGGAGGCAGCACCCACACATCGAGCGCCTCAGCGATACGCTGGCGGGCGCGCTCGGCGAGCTCGCGACGCGGGATGTGGCTCAGGATCGGTTCGCAAAATGTGATTTCGGCGCGGAGCGCCGGCTCTCGCAGCACGGCCCTGATCGATTGCACCAGGGTTACTTCGTCAGTGTAGGCGGGCGCGAGGCTCGGCCTGCCGTCGTCGTGATAGTAGCGGATAGCGATCGGCTGAACGGTCGCGCCGGCTTCGATCGCGGCTTGAAACAAAGCCGGATAAAAAAATCGCAGGCGCGTTCCGTCGCTTGTCGTTCCCTCCGGGAACAGGCCGACCGCATCGCCGCCGCGCAATGCGGCTGCCGCGTCACCCTTGACGCGATGGGCGTCGCGAAGGCTGCCGCGGCGAATGAAGATTGCGCCAAGCTGTCTCGCAATCGTGCCGAATACCGGAGTGCTGGCGACTTCTGACTTGGCGACGAACCGCGACACGCAGAGCGCGTTCATCACGTACATGTCGAGCCATGAGATATGATTCGCGACCATCATTACGGGCACGCCCGATCGCGCGCGCGAGCCGCGAACCGCGACGCGCACGTTGAAGATCCGCAGCGTGCGCCGCGCCCATCGCGCGACCACCGCCTCGCGACGTGAGCGATCGAGCCACGGCAGGATCAACCGTGCCGCGAGCCACACCGTGGCCGTATGAATCACGACTTGCGCGGTTCGCTTGGCGCGCGTCCGCAACCGCGCGATCGGCACGGCCGCGTCGTTACTGCCTGCGATCGCCGCCGCGTTTACCATTGCCGCTCGAAGCGGTTGACGTAGCGGGGATTCATCCGCGCCAGCGGCAGCATCAGCAATAGGTCCGCGGTCTTGAACGCGGCGTCCCACGCCGGTTCGCCGCACACATACGCGCCGAGGCGGAGATATCCTTTGAGCAGCGCCGGGATCTGCGGGTCAGGATCGAGCGAACCGGTGTGGAACGGAAACGGGCATCGCGGGCGCACCCGCCACGCCGGTGGCGACGCATAATCGCGCCGGATGCCGTGATAAATACTGGTTGCCAGGCGCCCTCCGTCGTCGGCCGGCACGCTGGCGCACCCGATCACGTAGTCATGGCCGCTGCGCCACAGGTAGTGTGCGAGCCCGGACCAAAGCGTCGCGATCACTGCGCCGTTGCGATACGCGCTATCGACACAGGCGCGGCCGATTTCGACCATACGCGGCGCCAACTCGGCGAGTCCGTCGAGATGGAACTCGCGCTGCGAGTAGAATCCACCGGTGTTAAGCGATTGCGCCGCGGTCAAAACGCGATAGGTGCCGACGATTCGGCCGCTTCCGCAATCGCGCACAACCAGATGCTCGCAGAAGGGATCGAACTCGTCGCGATCGATCCGCTCGTTCGCACTGGAAATCGAAGCTCCGATCTCCTCGGCGAAAACGCGGTAGCGCAACCGCTGCGCCTCATACACTTCCGCTTCCGACGCCGCAATCGCTGTGACGAAATGCGGCCGCCGCACGCGCCCTGGCTCGGATATGAAAAGCTCTTCCACAGCAGCGTCCTCCACGCAGCCATCAATTGCACGCCGCCATTACCGGACTTTGAACGCGCCGCGACCGGCGCGCTAAGACTTCTGAGGCTTTGTGTTACTCGACGATTTCTGCGCGATGTCGCGCGAGCACGCGCAGGCACAGTAGACGGCCCCGTCGGGCTGGATTGCACAGAAGATGGCGACTGTGATTTGACTTGATTTGAGGCTGAAATCTCGTCCGACGCGAGGCTGCGCAGCAAGTCCAATTGTGTAGGCAGGATATTATGACGAAAGAAACCATCGGATATCGCGATCCCGACGCGCTGGTACAGACCGACTGGCTCGAAGCCCATTTCAGGGACGCCAATCTGCGCATCTTTGACTGCACGACGCATCTGCTGCCGGCGGAGCCCGACACCGACGCTCCTTACCGCGTCGTCAGCGGCAAAGCCGAGTATGACGCAGCGCATATTCCCGGCGCGGGATTCATCGATCTTCAGGGCGAACTGTCCGACAACACGACCAAGCTGCGCTTCATGATGCCGCCCGCCGCGCAATTCGCTGCGGTAATGTCGCGATGCGGCGTCGGAGAAGGCGCTCGCGTAATCTTGTACAGTGCCGACGGTATCATGTGGGCGACTCGTGTGTGGTGGATGCTGCGGGCGTTTGGGTTCGACAACGCCGCCGTGTTGGACGGAGGATGGGAGAAATGGCAGGCGGAAGGTCGCCCGGTTTCTGCTGAGCCGTGCGCGTATCCTCCCGCGACTTTTGTTCCGCGACCGCGTCCCGGATTGTTCGTTGGCAAGGAGCAGGTGCGCGCCGCCCTCGGCGATACGAAAACCGTAATCGTCAACGCTTTGCCCACTGAGTTTTATCGCGGGACGACGCCCAGCCGCTATGGCCGCCCGGGCCGAGTTCCCGGAAGCGTGAGCGTCCCGTCCGGAAAGCTGATCGATCGCAACACGAGGAAGTTCGTGGCGTTGGACGACGCCAGCACGAAGTTCGCCGATGCCGGCGTCGAGAAATCCAAGAACGTCATCTGCTATTGCGGCGGCGGCATTTCCGCCACCGTCGATCTGTTCTTGCTGTATCAGCTCGGATACGAAAACCTGACGCTGTACGACGGCTCGATGGGCGAGTGGGCGAAAGACGCTTTGCTGCCGATCGAAACGGATTGAAGCGGCATCACGAACGCGCAAGAAGCGGGAGCAGCATCAAGATGGCAGAAGAACCTGGAGGACTTGGCTTTCGGCTGAGCGCCGAGCAAGAGCAACTGCGCAGCCTCGCTCAGCGGTTCGCGCAGCAGCAGATCAAACCGGTGGCGCTGCGCTTCGAGGAAGACCTCGAAGGCAAGCTCGCGGAACATGTGATCGACGAAGCCGCGAAAGCCGGGATCCTCGGCCTGCCGATCTCGACCGAATTCGGCGGCGGTGGCGGCTCCAACGTCGAGTGTTGCCTGGTGCTCGAAGAGCTGGCGGTAGGATGCGGAGGAATTGCTACCGCGATCGGCGCGAGTTGGTTCGGCCAGACGCCGATCATGATGGCGGCATCCGCAGCGCAGCGTAAGGAAATCTTTCCAACGCTGGCCGCTACTGACAAAGGGCGGCTGGTGTGCATGGCGATGACCGAGCCTGCCGGCGGCACCGATATCGAGAATCCGCAGATGCAGTCGCGCACGGTGCGCACGATTGTGCGCGAGGACGGCGACCATTGCGTCATCAACGGCCGCAAGCTCTGGCCCAGCAATTCGGACAACGCGTGGCTCTACTCGGTTGTAGCCTCGGTAGACCCGAAACAGGGCGACGCGGGCTCGTGCCTGATCATGGTGCCGTCCGGAACTCCGGGACTGTCGTTTGGCCGCCCGATTCGTAAGATGGGGATGGACGCCGACCGCAATGCCGAAATTATTTTTGACGATGTGCGCGTGCCCAAGAGCAATCTGCTGGGAAAGATCGGTGACGGCGCTCGGCTGCTGCAGCGCACGCTGATATACAACCGCGTCGGCGCAGCGGCGATTTCGGTCGGGATTGCGCGCAGCGCCTTCGAAGCGGCAATCAAGTGGGCGAGGGACCGGATCACGATGGGCCGGCCGCTGATTCAGCATCCGGTTATCGCCGCGATGGCCGGTGACATGGCGACCGAAATCGACGCCGCCCGGCTCCTGTATCAACGCGCCGCGTGGTTCAACGCGCAGCCCGGTCAGGCGAACATGCGATGGTCGACGATGGCAAAGGTATACGCGAGCGATATCGCGATGCGAGTCACGACCAACGCGGTGCAGATTATGGGCGCCTACGGTTACGCGAAGGAGTACGGGGTGGAAAAGGCGATGCGCGACGCCAAGATCGTGCAGATTTTCATCGGCGCCAACGAATTCTCCCGCCAACTGGTCGGCGAGCTGCTTTAGTAACTGCAAGGCTCGACGCGCTTGAGTCCCGCCTTGACCGCGCAGCGTCGCGCGATTACGAACTAATCTCGCGATTTAGCTCGCGGATCGCCACGACTTTATTGATCGTGCATGACAGGATTGTCGCGGCGCGCTGGACTACCTTCGCGAGGCAATAAATATAAGATGAATCCAGGAAAGACGGCACCGCAGCCGTCTGAGAACGGAGGATTGGCGGGATTCGCGATCGCAAGAAGGTAGCCCTGTGAATCAGAGTATCGACCAGGATAAGACCGCGATCGCGCTGGACGTAAGGCATCTCGCGATACGCTTCGGAACGACGGAGATTTTCCGCGACGTTACTTTCAGCGTCCCGAAGGGGAGTTCGCTTGCCGTTATCGGTCCCAACGGCGCCGGGAAGACCGTCCTCTTCCGAGCGCTGATCGGTTCAATCCGCTTCGAGGGAAGTATCCGCTGGGCTCCCGGGACCAGGCTCGGGTACGTTCCCCAGAAGCTCGATATCGAACGCAATCTGCCGATCACGGGTGGTGATTTCCTCAATGCCAAGGTTTCGGTCGTTAGGGCGCAGAAGGATGCTGTCGCGACGGCGCTCGCCAGCGTCGGGCTGGATAAAGAGGTCTTGAAGACGCCTGTCGGCGATCTATCAGGAGGGCAATTTCAGCGGCTGCTCGTCGGGTTCGCGCTGATCGGCAATCCGAACGTGTTGCTGCTTGACGAACCTGCCGCCGGAGTCGACGCGCCTGGCCAGGATCAGTTGAGCATCCTGGTGCGCGATCTGCAGGCCGAGCACGGCATGACGATTTTGCTCATCTCGCACGATCTGAGTGTGGTCTATCAATACGCCACCAACGTGCTGTGCCTCGGCAGGACCTACAATTGTGTCGGGCCGCCTGAAACCGTGCTCACGCCCGCGGTGCTGAGCCGGGTTTACCCGATGCCGATCGGATTTCACGTTCATCATGCTTCTTGAACTTGGTTCGGCCGTGTTCGCCATCAGCATGGCGTCCGCCGCGGGCTTGGTCGGATGTTTCGCCGTGATGCGTCGGATGACGCTCGCCGCGGACGCGATCTCGCACGTCGCGCTCCCCGGTATCGGGATGGCGCTGCTGTTTCATTTCCAGCCGGTCGTCGGCGCGCTCGCGATGCTGCTGTTCGGAACGGTGCTGATTTGGGGAATCGAGGAGCGCACCGGAATATCGACCGAAACTATCGTCGGCGTTGTGTTCTCGGTTGCGCTTGCAATCGGAAGCCTGATGGCCTCGGGCGAGGAGCTTATCGACGCCCTGCTCGGTGCGCCCGTTATCCTGACCGGATGGGAGACTGCGCTCGGGCTGGCCGGCGCGGCGGCAGTAATCGCATTCATTCTCAAAGCGCGACACTCGCTGGTTGTGTCGCTGGTCTCTCCCGATATTGCCTTGACCAGCGGCATCAGCGTTGCGTTGCTGAACTTTCTGTACCTGCTTGCTTTCGCGCTCACCGTGGCGTTGGGCCTCAGATATCTTGGCGTCCTGCTGATGGGTTCCCTGATCATCATCCCTGCAGCGACGGCCCGGCGCCTGGCGAAGAATCTCAACGGGATGCTCTCGATTTCCGTCGCGATCGCGGTGGTCTCGACCGTAGTCGGTGCGGGCGCGGGATCAATCCTCCATCGTGATACCGGGCCGATAATCATCACGACGGCTGGTGCGATATTTTTTCTGAGCCTGCTGAAACGGCATCCGCACT
Source organism: Binataceae bacterium (SeqCode) (assembly GCA_050010455.1). Classification (GTDB taxonomy): domain Bacteria; phylum Desulfobacterota; class Binatia; order Binatales; family Binataceae; genus DATJOQ01. The sequence goes on from JBEKLA010000012.1 coordinate 26,984, forward strand.
AGCGCCCGCCGCGCGGTGATTCCGCCAGAACCCGCGCTCGGCTATGAAGCGCGAGCCGGGGTTACCTGCGGGATGAATTGTCTTCGGATCAGACGCTGGCGGCGCGCGCGTTCTCAGGTTGCTGGCTGACCCTCTGCGCGGTCTGATAGAACTCCGCGAAGACCTCGTCAAGCAGGGACTTCATTAAGTTTACGTCGGGCATCATCGTGGGTTCGGCCATCAGGCCAAAGTCGATATTCTGGTTGTAGCTGGTGATTACCACTCCGTAGCCGAGGCTGCCGGCGCATGGGATCAGGCCTACCTGGTCAATCATCAGATGCCGCGCCAGATACTGAGGAGTCTGCACCCCGGGGACGTTGGTTGCCACGAAGTTAATACCGAAGCCTGGCACGCCGGTAACCGGTATCGAGGGTGCCAGCCTGCTCAGCATCATGGCAGCATCCAGGCTGAACGTCGCCAGCGATGAGGTTACGCCTATGATGCTGGGCGGGAACAGGCTGGTCGCCTCACTCAACAACTCCAATCCCTGAGGCAGGCGCTCCGTCTTGATGCGCTCGGTTTCCTGCTTGACGGCCTCCATCCTCTTCACCAGGTCCATCGGGAGAGCCGGCAATTCCGGGAACATCATCGAAACCCGATTGCCAAGCGTTCCGTGCTGATCTTCGCGCCGCACGTTCACCGGACACCCAATCCGCAGCGGCAAGTTGCCCGGTTTGCAATCGTGCTGTTTCAGATAGCGCGCGGCGGCCTCGCTCAGCATCGTGAGCACGACGTCGTTTATGGTTCCTCCCAAAGCGTTGCGGATCGCGCGAAACTCGGCGAAAGAATAGTGCGCCCGTGCGAAGCTGCGGTGCTGGCTGCACAATCCGATGTTCCACGGCGCCGCCACGATCGGTCGCCCCATCATCTGCGACAGCGCCTGTGCGGCCTCGCTCAATTGCCTGGTTTGCTCGGCCAACTCCTTCGGTTTGCGCAACATTTCCTGCGCGCGCCATGCGGCGTTTACCTGCTCGTCCATCAGATCCTGGATTGCGTTGAGAAGGTTCTCGGCGAGGCTCGGCACAGGTCGCGGCGTACGCGGTTTCTCAGGGGGCGGCTCCGGCGGTGGCGCGTCCGGACGGAAGTCGAAGGCCACGGTAGTCAGTTCCATCGCCGATACTCCGTCGACCAGACAATGATGGATCTTCCACAGCATGCCGGTGCGTCCGCCTTCGAGACCGGTAAACGCGTGGATTTGCCAAAGCGGCTGGGTACGGCTGAGCGGAGGCTCGAAAATCCGTATCGCCGCCTTGATGAGATCCGCTTCGCTCGTGCCGGCAGGCAACTGATGATACTTGACGTGGTTCGCCAGGTTGAAGTTCGGGTCGTCTTCCAGGCTGGCATGGGCGAGATTGAATGGAACCAAAGCCAGGCGCTGGGTATATCGCGGCAGCAGATGGAGTCGCTGCGCGAAATGCTGGTACAGTCGTTCGTAAGCGATCTCGCCCTCGAAAAATGACAACAACCCGATATGGGTCGGACCGCCGAAGGATTCCCCGTACAAAAAAGATGCGTCTTGAGCGGTAAGCCGATTACCCAGCTTGGTCGCTTGCTTTATTTCACGGACCGCCATAGGACACCCCCGGGCGACTCGCAACGCTCCCGGCTATCGAGCTTGGACCGTCGATGCGCTTAGCGTCAAGCGGGCGTCCCGCCCTCGGACTGGGACGATCAAGGACGCATCATTAGAATTCCGCCGAGGATTACCAGCCCGCCGCCCATCGCGATCCTGCCGTCGGGCACCTGGCGAAACATCACCCACGCGACAATCTGCGACACCGCGAAGAAGACCGTGATATAAACGCCCATCAGGCGGCCGAAATCGAGCCGCGTCTGATTCACCAGCAGCCCGTAGGTCGCGAGCGTTATCGCTCCGGCAACAATCCACCAATTGCGCCGCTCGAGCCCGAGCCGGGTCATCGCGTCGCCCAGGATTTCGAGCAGGGCCGCTCCGATCAGAATCGCCGCGGTTGCGATCATAGCTATGCTTCTATCACGGCGCTCCCGCATCGTTCGACGATTTATGGCAGGGCGCGAAAATCGCGTACACGATGGGCACGAACTTCGTGCTATGGTGCGGTTGCCGCGCTTGAGAGCTGATCGTTGCTCGCGCGCGGCAATTCAGATCGTCGGGTGAAATCTTATGGCGTTCAAAGTGCAGCCGGACAAATTCCGATTCGAGGACCAACTTCGCAAGGGCGTCGAGGGCAAGCGCGTCCTGATTACCGGCGCCGCGCGCGACGGCGGCCTCGGCCAGGCCTTCGCGCTATCGGCCGCGCTCAACGGCGCCGTCTCGGTAGGCGTCCATTTCCATCGCAGCCAGGCCGACGTCTTCGACCTGGTGAGCGCGCTGCGCGATTCCGGCGTCAACGCCTTCCCGGTGCAGGCCGACGTCACCAATCAGGGCGATCTGTGGGCGACGCGCAGCTACGTGATTGAGCAGATGGGAGGATTGCCGCCCAACCTGGTGGTGTGCAATTCGGGGCTGACCGAGAAGGGCTATCCGTTCGGCCGCGCGCTGAAGGAAATCCCCAACGAGCCGCTCGCGATGCGCCGCGCGCGCGTGCGCCAGCACTTCATCGACAACCTGCAGGAATCGCGGATCGTGGTGGACACCAAGATCGACGGTTTCCTCGCGATGACGCATCTGTGGGCGGGCGAGGCGGTCTACCATCAGCAGCCGCTGCATCTGGTTTACGTCTCCTCGCGCCAGGCGATCGATCCGGGAATCGCGGTGCCAGGCTACGTGATCAGCAACTGGGCCGTGCTCCAGCTTCCCAAGGTGCTGGCGGTCAATCTCGGCAATTCGAAGAAATTCGTGACCTCGTCATGCATCCTGCTGCCGTTCGTCCGCACCAGCATGACCGAGGCCTACGCCGCGGACCAGCGGGTGTTCGGGCGATGGCAGCCGCGGATGCTGGAGACGCACGAGGCGGCCAAGGCGTTCATGCAGTTGATGGCGCGTCCCGACGCCGATCTCGATCAGGGCCTGTTCGAGCTATTGGTGGAAGGGACCGCCGCCGACACTCGCGTAAGCTGGAAACGCGTGCATCTCGATCAGAGGGAGGAATCGCTGGATTGGAGCGATACCAATCCGCTGAAGTTTTGATGGCGCGGCGCCGGTACCGCGCTTGCTCGTGGTTGGATTACGCGTCGGCCTTGAGCGTCGGAATCTTTTTCAACTCGCGGGCGAGCCGACGGGTTGCTTCCCAAGCGTCATAACGTGCCTGGAGATTCAACCAAAGCTCAGGGCCGTTACCACAGAGCTTCCCGAGACGCACGGCCATATCGGCACTGATCGCCGACTGCCCGGCCATTACGCGATGCAAAGTCTGGCGGCTGACGCCTAGCAGCGTAGCGATTTCGCCGATCGTGCGCCGCCCCAGGTGCGGCAGGACATCCGCGGCGAACAAGACGCCAGGATGGGTGGGCGGTCGCGTGATTGCTCCCCGATCTACGGGGTACTCTTCGTGAACGTGCGACATAACATAACACCAGTAAATGCAGATAGTTTAGAATTAGTGGTATTGCTCAAGGTCGACTCTTAGTGCATTGCCTTTCTTAACTTGACATATTAGGCCAAACCCTGCTAACAGCCGCACTAGCCGAAACCCAAGAAAAGAAATCACTCGCGACCATCGGGAGGGGAGGGACGAAGTGATGTCTGATCCGGCAACTAAGATCGTCACACAGCCGAAAGGTTTGGTAGCGCTCACAGCACTGACATGCGTGGCGCTGTTCGCCCTAACAGGGTGCCTCGGACCACCCTTAATGCATTATGACATTGAGAATTCCCCAGCGGGAAAGAACCCCAACGCAAAGTCGGACACTGTGGCCACGGTCTGTACCTAAACCGGCTCTTAACGGCGAAAGAGCAAGATCAGCAAAAAGAGCATAAGGAGCAGCAAAAAAAAAATAAGAAGCAGCAAGAACAGCACGAAAGGGATCCAACACACTATCCTCCGCCACCTCTGCCACCCCCACTAACTCCACTATACGACGTCGACAAACTCTCTACGTGCGTGGAACAAATTATCGATTCAGGGCCCTATTTTGACCGGATCGACGGAAGGCATATCTTTCCGACAAGCACCTCGGAACCACCCAAAGCTGCGGATGTCGTGTCGGCGCTGCAGCAGGGCTACCAATGGACCACAAATGGCAAAGACTATGTACTCGCAAACCCGGTCAGAATTTTCGCCTACCTTGACTATATGCCCTGGTACCCACCACCACCGTTAGCGGATCAACAATCGTCTAACTCTCTTCCACCCTTATGGTGGTCTGAAAAGACATTTAAGCCGGTTTGGAGCAAAGCCGATTTTTCTAAGCTACCAAAGAATTACCAGTGGAAAGTTGTCACGAACGAGAAGGGCAAACAGTATAATGCGCTCGTGCCAGACGGTTGGACTCTGAAGCCCGATGGGAGGGGCAGGTTTAAGCTGGTGAGGCTTAAAGACGTCGTTCCCAGGAATCAAGAACCGCTTTCATACAGCGATGAGATCGTACGAGACGTCTGGCCAGTTCCGCAGGATTACTTTTATGTCGAATTGCGTAATGGGTCGGATGATAATGCAACTGAGGATGTGTGCTTCACGCAACCTGACGATCCAAAGTATACAGACAACGATTATGATTATAACACCAAGAACAGCGTAATATGCGGGTATTTTAAAATCGGGAATTTTTTGCAGGTCCTGCAACGGCTGGCTGATATGGCAAGGCTTTGCAAAAAAGATAGCTCAAGCGCTGCGTGTGAACAGAGCATCTTCGGAATCGGCTCACAAGTTCCATCGTGGGCAGACATCTCGACATCGTACACAGCGACGGAGAAAATCTGGGTGCCTGCTCACGATCCAGATACGGGTGCTGGAAAGCGAGATCGACAAGCGTTTTTCACGCTGTATAAGCTATACCAAATGACGCTTGTGAACACGTCGACGCTAGTGACCGGCAGTACGCCTATCACGATTAGCAAATAGAGACGGAACCAAACGCGCCGCAATCAAGAGAACGCGCGGCTACTCGGAACGTTTCCGCATCGCGCTGGTGGCGAGGGCGGAATTTGCCAACGATAATTTTTGAGCGCGGGCGGGACGGTTCGATAGCAGGATAGTCCGGTTCCGTCGCAGGGCTTCGAACGGCGAACCGCCGAGTCCTCGACAGCAACCAACATCCGCTCGCCGGGTTGAAGACGCGAGGCGAGTCGCGAGAGACTACTGCATGTCGACGTCGATAATTTGGCCGGGCTGCGGTCCGGGAATCATGCCCTCGAGATCAGCGTCTGTCCCGTTCGCGGCGGCCTCAGGATTAGTCCGGCGTTCGACCTCGCGTTTGACCCGCCGCTGCTGCTTATCCAATTGCTTCTGCCTACGCACTTGCTCTCTGCGGCGTTTTTCCAAGTTGTCATCCTTCTGTTAATCGGCTGACATCCTCGGTCTCGTTCTTCCGGCCTGAGCAGGTCGGCGAGCCCGCGACGCCTGCCTACGGCGCTACGCGCTTTTTTCGTTCTGAAAACGGAAAGGGCGGGCCAGGCCCGCCCGATGCCGCTTCTAGTAACGGTTGCGACTGCCGCGATCGCGGCCGCCGCCGCCACCGCCACCGTTTCGGTTGCCGCCGCCGCCGAAGCTATTCTCGCGGGGCTTGGCCTCGTTTACTTTGATGTTCCTGCCCTTGAGCTCAGTGTCGTTGAACTGCGATATGGCCTTGGAAGCTTCGTCTGAAGTCGCCATCTCCACAAAGCCAAAGCCCTTCGACTGGCCGGAAAACTTGTCCATGATGACCGCCGCGCTCTGCACCTGACCTGCCTGTGAGAACAGTTGTTCCAGGTCGCTGTTGGATACCGAGTAGGCCAGGTTGCCTACGTACAATTTGCTGGGCATAGTTGCCCTCCGTGATTTTTGGCCAGGAAGCTCTCGAACAGAAGACCCGAGATCATTCTCGGGCCCGATGAAAGGAACAATCCAAGCGTTAGATTTTTTTATCCTATACCTTTCGCGTCACTAATGATACACCCTCGAAGGTTCCCGGATTCGCCGATACCGTCCAACGCAACAGGCCCATCGCGCGCCCTCCCTTTCCTGATGACGCGCATCTATCGCGAGAAGAGTCGCTCGACTGGAGGAGTCTATCGGTGCCCGAGGCGGGACGCGCCGCAGCCGAGAGAATCGCGGCTATCCGGCATGTTTCCACATCGAGATGGTGGTAAGCGCGGAGTTTGCCAGCGATATATTCTTGAGCGCGGTCGAAACCGTTCGATAGTAGGATAGCTCGAATCCCTCGGTAAGCTTCGCGCGGCGCACCGCTTCGACTTCGACCGCAACCCTATCCTGGTGCTTGGTCACCATCTGATTAAACAGGTCCGCCGCGAATTGATACAGCGCCATGTCGAAGTTATTGCATTGCGCGATGAGCGTGCGCGTCTCGGCCGAGATAGCCTCCTTCTCGGGGCGGCGCGGCGTCACCCTGAAGTTGGCCCATCGAGCAATCTTCCATCCCAGGAGCACCTTCGCCAGCGCCAGGGTCTCCTCGAAGCGTTCGGTCAGGCCGATCAGCGTGAAATACTGGCTCAGGTTTTCCTTGGCCGCGGCCAGCGTCGCTTCGGTGCAGTCGCCGCCGATAAAATCGTAATCGCGGTTCTGACCGGCGAGCAGCTTGGTCTGGGCATTGTTGTAAGGAGAACTCCTGACGAATTCGTCGAGCGTCAGGCGGCTGATCTGGCTGTGGTCCTTATGGATCTTGCGGTTGACCGCGAAAAAATACTGCGAGATCGCCCGTTCGACCGGGTCGCGCAACACCACGATATAGGTTGACGGCGCGCCGAGCAGATGATGGAGGCCGAACGGCATATGGCCTCGAAACAGCGTCATCCCGCCGAGCCGCGACGGCGGATAAGTAATCAGCTTGCGATAGGAATCGCGGAAGTAACGGCCGTTGATCGAGTAGATCCGCAGCGGATTGTATTCCCAATCGATGATCCGATTGAGCGTGGTTCCGGCGGTCTTGGGGATATGCAGGAAGATTATTTTGCGATTCTCGGCCATCCCAAGTCCGCGCCACCAAACTCCATCGTTCGCTCGCCTCGACGCGCTCGCGTTCGTCGCGTGAGAGGATAACATCATGCCGAACCGCTCGGAAGATAGGCACTGGCGGCCTTGGCTAAAACGCATCTTTGCGAGCTACAGCGTCGATGCGTGCGATCGCTGCCTCGCGCACGCCGATAACGTTGCTTCGAACATGCTCAACAGATATAAGCCATCCTGCTGAGCGTGGGCGATGCCTTCGCTTTCCGAAATGTGACGGTCGTCGAGGCTGATGCGGCGGTGCACCGTAGTATAACCTTCCTTTCTGTTTCACCTTTTCTCATCGAGACCTATACCGACGCGTCCTTTTCCCGTTATCCTAGCCGGGTTTGGAGTTGAGCGGAGAAGGCGTACCGGTTTTTGAACGGAACAAAGTCTAGGGGCGAAGAATCGTCGCAAATGGTTTCCCGGGATGGCTAAACGGACAAGCGAGGCTCGTTCTTACTCGATACTTTTCGCGCTGCTGGGATTTGTCGCGATGGCGGCGATTACCGCTATCGCATGCCAGGTGCCTCACGGCGACAAGCAAGGAAACCAGGTAGCTGAGGTCCCCGATGCGGGTCCGGGTCCCGAGGCTGCTCAAGCCTCTGATGCGGTCCCGGCGCCCGAGGCATCCCACGCTCCCAATGCTGCTCATGCTGCCGAGGCGGCGCATGCTCCCGAAGCCGCTCGCCCACCAGTTTCCGTGAGCACAGCTGTGGCGGCGGTGAAAACCCTTCACGAAACGGTCGGCGCGAGCGGATATATCGAGCCCAGCATGCCGGTCTTCCTGACCGCCAAGGTCGTCAGCCGGGTGGTAAGCGTCCCGGTGGATCTTGGGGTCGTCGTGAAACCCGGAGCCCTGCTGGTCGCGCTGGATTCGCATCTGTACGAGGCGAAGCTGGCGGCAGAGAAGGCCGTCTACGAGCACGCGCACAATCAACTAGGGCGCATGATCTCGCTGGAGAAAATGAACTACGCCTCCGCCGTGCAGGTGGAGGAGGCGCGAGTCGCCGACGCCAACGCCAAAGACGCGCTTATCAACGCCCAAATCAATCTTACCAACACCAAGATTCTCAGCCCCGCTCCGGCGGTTGTGCTGCAGCGCTCTATCAATCCGGGCGAGATGACTAAAATCGACCAGGAGCTAATCCTGCTCGGCATAATCGATCCGATTATGATGGTGGCGCAGGTCTCCGAAAACAAAATCGGTTCGGTGTATCTGGGGATGCAGGCCGAGGTGGGGACCGACGCTTTTCCTGGCGTGATGTTCACCGGTACGGTTGCGAAAATCGATTCCAAGGTCAACGACGCCACCCGCACTTTCGCCGTTTATATCCGGCTGGCGAATCACGATCTTCGCCTGAAGAAGGGTGTCACCGGATACTCGAGGATAGCGGCGGCGCGGACGGTGCTTGCGGTTCCGAGTATCGCGCTGATGAATCCGGTGGGGGAACGGGCCACGGTTTTCGTCGTCGATAAAGCCGGCAAGGCTCGGATGCGAGAGATTCGCTACGGCGCGATGGTCGAGGGAATGGCCGAAGTGCTATCGGGCGTGGAAGAGGGCGAGCAGGTGGTCACGGCCGGCCAATCCGGTCTGCGCGATAACGATGACGTCCAGGTCAAGAATGTATCGACAGGAAGTCAGTCATGAAAGGACTCGCCGCGATAGCTGTTTCGATCTCGTTGGTCGTGATTTTCGCATCCGCGGCGATGAGTGCTCCTGTCCTTACGCTCCAGCGGTGCATCGACGACGCGGTGCAGCACAATCCAGGGCTGTCGGCCTATCGGCATTTGGTTGACGCAGCACGGGAGAACATCACCAAGAAGCGGGGAACCACCCTGCCATACCTGAGCAGTAACGTTGATGTCTACGAAGTAAACGGATTCCCGGCGGCGCCGTACACCACGCTTCATCTGGTGATACCAGAGAACGGCGTTGGGGTTGAGGCTCTGACTCACAACCCCAACGCGCACTGGGCGCCAGTTGCTATCGAAGGGATCGGCGTCAATTATCCGTTGTTCAAAGAGGGCAGCATTCTTGGGCTCAACGACCCGCCGGTGGTCGCGGCGGCGAGAGCGGCGTTGACCCAGCAAGAGCTGACGAGTCTGATCCAGGCCCAAAAGCTCATCCTCGATGTGACCACAACCTTTCTCAATGCGACATCTTTTCGCGACCAGCTCACCTTGGAAGAAAAGCTCGTCGCGCTGCACGAAAAGCAGCTCAAGATAGTGCGGGCTCAGGTCGGGCTCGGGATCACGTTGCCGCTGGAGATTCAGGTAGTTCAGGCGCAGCTTGATGCCGCCCGGCAGGCACAGGAGTCAGCGCAACGGAACGTGCGCAGCTATTCGACCCTGCTCAGCTCGCTCATCGGGCGCGGCACTGATTATGATTTCGCACTCGACCGTGCCAAGCTTCCGGTCCCGAAACTTCCGGCGCTGCCGGAGTTCCTGCATCAGGTGATGCCGATCCATCCGGCGTTGCGGATTCAACAAGCCAAAGTCGAGGTGGCGCGGCAGCAGGTGATAGTCGATCAGGCAAGCCGACTGCCGACGGCTAACCTGCACACCAAGTTTGCCGGAGCCGAGGATCTTGATTATTTCAATGGCAACAGCGCCCACCGCCGTCCTACCGAGTTCCAGGCCTTTCTTTCCTTGGCGATACCTTTGTGGGACTTCGGGCAACGCAGCGCTGCAACCCGCGAATCCGAGGACAAAGTCCTCTACGAGAAGGATTCTTCGGCCCAACTCGACCTCCAGATTCGATCCGCGATTACCACCGCCTTCGGCCGGA
>JBEKLA010000013.1:0-35597 GCA_050010455.1 Binataceae bacterium (SeqCode)
GGAATGACACAACGCGGCTTCTTTGCTTGTCATTCCGAGCGCAGCGAGGAATCCCGGCTTCCACGGAATCTCGCGTCGGCGCGGACGCAAGGCCAACTTATTAAGGAAGGTACCCCTCGCGCAGCAGCGATTTCGCGATAATCATGCGCTGCACTTCGCTGGTGCCTTCGCCGATTTCGGCGAGCTTCGCGTCGCGCATGTAGCGCTCGACCGCGAATTCGGTGGTGTATCCATAACCGCCGTGGATTTGTACCGCCTTAGTCGTCGCCCACATCGCGGTCTCCGACGCGTACAGCTTCGCCATCGCCGCCTCGCGCCCGAATGACGCGCCGCGATCCTTAAGCGACGCCGCGCGGCAGGTCAGCATCCACGACGCCTCGATCCGCGTCGCCATGTCGGCAAGCATCCACTGGATCGCCTGAAAATCCGCGATCGGCTTGCCGAACTGCTTGCGCTCGCGGGCGTAAGCGGTCGCATCCTCGAAGCCGCCGCGCGCGATTCCGATCGCGAATCCGGCGATCCCGATCCGGCCCGCTTCGAGCACCTTGAGCGTCTGGCTATAGCCTTCGCCGAGGCCACCGATCAGGTTGCGCGCCGGCACTGTCACGTTGTCGAAGATAACCTCGGCCGTATCGGATGCACGCAGGCCGAGCTTCTCGATCTTGCGCCCGTTCGAGAGCCCCGGAGTCCCGCGATCTACGATGAACGCCGAGACTCCGGAGCGGGCATGTTCCGCATCGGTAACCGCCATCACCACGTAAACGTCGCCGACGCTGCCGTTGGTGATGAACATCTTGCTGCCGCTGATCGAGTAGCGGTCGCCGGTTCGCACCGCGCGGGTGCGCATCGCCGCCGCGTCCGAGCCGGAGCCCGGCTCGGTAAGGCACCACGCGCCGAGCTTTTTCGCCGCGATCATCTCGGGCAGGTAGCGGCTGCGATGCTCGTCGTCGGCGAACATCGCGATGTGTCCGCCCGAGAGCGCCATCTGCGCGGCGCAGGTCAGGCCGATCCCCGCGTCGTAGCGCGACACGCCCTCGACCACCAGTACCTGCGAGAGCGTATCGGCGCCGCCGCCGCCGAATCGCTCGGGGAACGAGACGCCGAGGAATCCCAGCGCGCCGAGCTTTTCAACCACATGGCGCGGAAACTTCTCGCTCTTGTCCCACTCCGACGAAAACGGCTTGATCTCGCGTTCGGCGAAACTCGCGACCGTGTCGCGAATCTGCTGATGCTCTCCGGTCAGCTCAAAATCCATGGTCTGCGTCCGAAGGTTCGCGCCGCCGGCGCCTCAGTGCCGTGCCGTGACGTTGTCGCGCACCCATTTCACGATGTCCTCGGTCGAAGCGCCGGGCGTGAAGATCTGCGCGACCCCGAGCGCCCTGAGCTTGGCCGCATCGTCGTCGGGGATGATGCCGCCGCCGAACACCACCACGTCGGTCACGCCCCGCTCCTTCAAGAGCCGCATCACCTCCGGGAACAGCGTCATGTGAGCGCCCGAGAGGATGCTCAAGCCGACCGCGTCGGCGTCTTCCTGCACCGCGGCCTCGGCGATCATATCCGGCGTCTGATGCAATCCGGTGTAGATCACCTCGAAGCCGCCGTCGCGCAGCGCCCGCGCGATTATCTTGGCCCCGCGATCGTGTCCGTCCAAGCCAGGTTTGGCCACCAAAATTCTGAGTCTCTTGTCCGCCATCCGTCTTTACTGCCGCCGCTTAGGTTTAGATCCAGCCCGGATCTTTGTAGGTTCCAAATTCCGTCCGATAGATGTCGCAAATCTCGCCGACCGTGGCCTCGCGCCGAACCGCCTCGCAGATCGGCTCCATCAGGTTCTCGCCCGATCGGCAGGCCTCGGCCACCCGCTTGAGCGCCTCTTTGACGGCGCTTTGATTACGCTCCCGCTTGATCCTGCGCACGCGCTGGATTTGCCGTTCTTCGATCGCCGGATCGATCTTCAGCGTCGGTATCGGCAACTCCTCGGGCGTCGCGTACTTGTTCACGCCGACGACCGTCTTCTCGCACTTCTCGAGCTGGCGCTGATAGTGGAACGCGGCCTCGGCGATTTCGCGCTGCGGATAGCCGGTCTCGATCGCTTTGATCATTCCGCCCATCTCGTCGATTCGCCGGATGTAATCGAGCGCGTCGCGCTCCATGCGATCGGTCAGCGCTTCAACCGCGTAGCTGCCGCCAAGCGGATCGATCGTGTTGGTGATGCCGGTTTCCTCGGCGATTATCTGCTGCGTGCGCAACGCAACCGTCACCGACTCTTCGGTCGGCAGCGCCAGCGTCTCGTCCATCGAGTTGGTATGCAGCGATTGCACACCGCCCATCACCCCGGCGAATGCCTGCAACGCAACCCGCACCACGTTGTTTATCGGCTGCTGCGCGGTGAGCGAAGCGCCCGCGGTCTGAGCGTGCGTCCGCAGCGTCATCGAGCGCGGATTCTTGGCGCCAAACCGCTCTTTCATGATTCGCGCCCACATCCGGCGCCCCGCGCGCAGCTTGGCGACCTCCTCAAGAAAGTCGTTGTGCAGGTTCCAGAAGAATGACAGTCGCGGCGCGAAGTCGTCGACGTTGAGCCCGCGCTTGAGCGCTTCATCGACGTAGCAGATGCCATCGGCAATCGTGAAAGCAAGTTCCTGTACCGCGGTCGAGCCGGCCTCGCGGATGTGGTAGCCGGAAATCGAAATCGGATGCCATCGCGGCGCGCGCTTGGCGCAGAACTCGACCATGTCGGTGACGATCCGCACCGCTGGAACCGGCGGGCAGATCCATTCCTTCTGCGCGATGAACTCCTTGAGCATGTCGTTCTGAATCGTGCCGCTGACTTTTTCCCACGGCACGTTCTGCCGCTCCGCCACGACCAGATACATCGCGAGCAGCACGGACGCCGAGCAGTTGATCGTCATCGAGGTGCTGATCTTGTCGGTCGGGATAGCATCGAACAGCCGCGCCATATCGTGAATCGAACTCACCGAGACGCCTTCGCGGCCGACCTCGCCGATCGAGCGCCCATGATCGGCGTCATAGCCCATCAGCGTCGGCATATCGAAGGCGGTCGACAGCCCCGTCTGGCCCTGTTTCAGCAGATAATGGAAACGGGCGTTGGTGTCCTCCGCCAGACCGAAGCCGGCGAACTGCCGCATCGTCCACAGCCGCCCGCGATACATCGAGCCGTAGACGCCGCGCGTGTACGGATACTCACCCGGATTGCCCAGCGCCTGGTCGTAATCGAGTCGCGCATCCGACGGATCGTAAAGCGGTTCGACCTCCAGGTCCGATATGGTCGAGAAGCGCAGCGGACGTTCCGAGGCTTCTTTGTATGTCGTCTCTTGCCACTTGGATTTGTTGCTCACATCCGGCCTCATCTATTTCCGAGCACGTGATTGGCGATCACCATACGCTGAATCTCCGAGGTCCCTTCATAGATCTCGGTGATCTTCGCGTCGCGAAAATAACGTTCGACTTTGAATTCCTTGGTATAGCCGTAACCGCCGTGGATTTGCACCGCCTCGATCGCCGACTTCATCGCGGTTTCAGCCGCGAACAGCTTCGCCATCGCGGATTGTTTGCCGTGCGGTTGGCCGGCGTCCTTGAGCGCGGCGGCGCGCAACGTCATCAGACGGGCCGCATCCACCTGGACCGCCATGTCGGCGATCTTCCACTGAATCGCCTGATAGCTCGCGATCGGAGCGCCGAACGCGCGCCGTTCCGCCGCGTACTTGAGCGAGGCCTCGAGCGCGGCGCGGCCGATTCCGACCGCCTGCGCCGCGATCCCGATACGGCCCCCGTCGAGCGTCTTCATCGCCACCTTGAAGCCGTCGCCTTCCGCGCCGATAAGATTCGCGCGCGGTACGCGCATATCGGAAAAACTCAACTGCGCGCTATGGGCGCCGCGGATTCCCATCTTCTCCTCGACCCGGAGCACCTGCCATCCCGGTGTTTCGGTATCGACGATAAAGGCGCTCACGCCGCGATGACCCTGGGCGGGATCGGTCATCGCGAACACGATCGCGACCTTCGCCTCGGAGCCATTGGTGATGAAAATCTTGCTGCCGTTGATAACGTAGTCGTCGCCGTCGCGCACCGCACGAGTCTTCTGCGCGGAGGCGTCCGAGCCAGCCTGCGGCTCGGTCAACGCAAAGCATCCCAGGCGTTTGCCCGCTCCCATCGCGGGGAGGAATCGCTCCTTCTGACGATCGTTGCCGAGCCCAAGAATCGGCCACGACGCCAGCGACGAATGTGCCGACACGATAACCGCCGTCGCGGCGCATGCAACCGCCAGCTCCTCGATCGCCAGCGCGTAGCAGACGTGGTCGAACCCGGCTCCACCGTATTGTTCGGGGATGAAGACGCCCATGATCCCGAGCTTGGCCAGCTCACCGACCATATCGTGCGGGAAGCGATGGTTGCGGTCGATCTCGACCGCCGCGGCTTCGAGCCGCTCGCGCGCAAAGCGCCTGACGGTATCGCGCAAGTTGCTCTGATGCTCGTTTAGCTCGATCTGCATTTATCGACCAGCCAACAGCGGCCCTTCCTAATCACCGAGATACATCATCACTCATTCCGAACATAGCCCAGTCCTTCATAAACTGGCTAAGAATGTCGAACGCGAAGGGCACCCCTGCCGCGTCGCAGGCGTCGACCGCCCTCGGAAGACTCCATCTCTTTTTAGCCTAGACCGCGGGCGCCGTCGATAACAGCGGCTTATTTAAGACTCGGACTGAAATCCGGCCGCTGACGCCCGGCCGGATAGCCCCTCATTTCTTGGGCAGCTCTAAATGCACCGTGTGCAGGATCGAGAGGATGGGGAATAACTCGTCCCGAGGAGGAGGAGCCGATTGCTCGTACGCCGTGGAAAGAATGCTGCATTCACGCGGCTGCAAGACTTCGATCGTCCAATGACACGCTGCATGCCCGCAAAAAACAGTCATTAGAGCTTCATGGCCATCGAACTGCATCGAACTGATTGAGGGATAAGCGCTGAAATTGGGGTAATTGTCGGAATCATCGGAATCGTCGGAATACATCTCATGAAGTTCACGCGACTTTGCGGCAACCGTGTCTGCAGTGGCTTGGCCCGCGTGTACTATAAAGCGCAGCACGGTGACACTGGAGCGGTGCTTCGTCTCGCCAGCGAAATGGATTTTCGTGTCGTCACTCAGGTCCGTCACTGCTTCGGAGCCCTCGGGGAATCCTTTTGGATCGACTTCCCGAATGCGCATATAAGGCGGGTAGCGAAAAGACAGTCCGGTTTTGGCGTTCTTATATTGGACCCATCCTGCCGTGCTAACAGGAGCCGTTTGGTGCTGCCTGCCACGTAACGCGTGCGGCGAAGGTGTTTGTGCTAAAGAGGTGCTGTATCCAGCGCAGATACAGATCGCGGCGATGCTTGCGCAAAGCGAGATCACTAAGGCGAGATAGCGGCGCGTCACTTGTTCTGCCATTTGGGCTCGCGCTTCTGAACGAAAGCCTTGGTCCCCTCCACACGATCCTCGCTGCTGAACGCGACCGCGAAAGCCTGCTGCTCGAAAGTTAAACCATCCCTTTCATTCATCACCGACGCGGCCTGCAGCGCCGATTTCGCCTGACGGACGGTTAGTGCTGATTTCTTGACGATCTTCGCCGCGAGCTGGCGCGCCGCGTTCATCATCTCGCCGGGCGCTACAACTTGATTAACCAGCCCCCACCCGTGCGCGGTCTTGGCGTCGATCATGTCGCCGGTCAGAACCAGCTCACGCGCACGAGCGTGGCCGATCCGATGAGCCAGCCGCTGAGTGCCGCCGAAGCCGGGAATCAGGCCGAGGTTGATTTCGGGCTGTCCGAAGCGCGCCTTTTCGCTGGCCACGATCAGGTCGCACGCCATCGCGACTTCGAGGCCGCCGCCCAGCGCGAAGCCGTTCACCGCCGCGATCGCCGGAAT
Organism: Binataceae bacterium (SeqCode); assembly: GCA_050010455.1. Taxonomy (GTDB): domain Bacteria; phylum Desulfobacterota; class Binatia; order Binatales; family Binataceae; genus DATJOQ01. The sequence goes on from JBEKLA010000013.1 coordinate 5,921, forward strand.
CGGCATCTCTTCGAACGCGTTCATCACCGTATGGCCCATGCGCGTGAATTCGAGCCCCTGAGTGGTCGACATTTCCGACATCGCGGCGATATCAGCGCCCGCGATAAATGCGCGCTCGCCGGCGCCGGTAACGATCAGCACTCGCACCGCCGGATCGTTGCGAAGCTCGCGGAGCGCGTGCGCCAGTTCGTGTAGAACGTCGCGATTGAGCGCGTTGAGCGCATCCGGCCGGTTGATGGTCAGGGTTGCGACTTCGGCCTTTTCGAGCACCACATACTTGAATTCCACGAGCTTATATCCTTCGCGGTTGGAGCCCGGCTTAGTACTCGGGCTTGTAGTCGAAATGGTGGATCGCTTCGATAAATCGGATGGTGCGGCTCTTCGAGCGCATCACGACGCTGTTGGTCCGCGCGCCGCCCGAAACGAAGCGAACGCCGTGCAGATAATCGCCGGTGGTGACGCCGGTCGCGGCGAACATCACGTTGTCGCCGGCGACCTCGTCGAGCGTGTAGCGGCGATTCAAATCCAGGATTCCCGCCGCCAGGCACAATTCGGATTCCTGCGAATTGCGCGGCTTGAAGCGGCATTGCATGTCGCCGCCCGCCGAGCGGATAGCGGCCGCGGCCAGCACGCCCTGGTGCGCGCCGCCGATACCCATCAGCAGGTCGATATCGCTCTCGTCGCGAGTGGTCGCCATCGCGGCCGAGAGATCGCCCGCCGATAGCAGCTTGATTCCGGCTCCGGCCTTGCGCACCTCGGCGATTAGGTCGTCATGGCGCGGCCGGTCGAGAATCGCGACACGCAGGTCTTCGACGTAGACTTTCTTGGCCTCGGCCAGCGCCTTCAAGTTGTCGGTGGGCGAGCGATCGAGGTCGATCACACCGCGTCCGACCGGACCGCAGGCAATTTTTTCCATGTAGGTATCGGGACAGCGCAATAGCCTGCCGCGTTCGGACAACGCGATACAGGAAAGCGCGTTGGGACCTCCGGTCGCGCAGATGAGCGGGCCTTCGAGCGCGTCGAGGGCGACCTCGACCTCGGGACCGGAGCCGGTGCCCACGATCTCGCCGAGATACAGCAGATCGGTCTCGCCCTGCGCGCCCTCGCCAATCACGATCTGGCCGTCCATCGCGACCGAGTTCAGCGCCTGGCGCATCGCTTCGCACGCCGCCCGGTCGGCTGCCCGCTCGTCACCCTTGCCGATAAATCGACTAGCCGCCAACGCGGCCGCCTCGGTAGCGCGCGCGACTTCAAGCGCTAGATTACGATCCACTAGATCCCCCTCCCCGCTGTCTATGCCCGAGCCAGGGAGAAACCCTGCCCCAGAAGTGCCTCAATCAGCCGATAGCCTTGCTCGACGACCACCCCGGTTCGAGCCGCATCGGCCTCGGTGTAACGACGCGCCGTGGCACTCGCGCGCTCCATCGCCTGGCTGGTAACCATAGCAAAGGGCACCAGATCGTTCGAGTGCGTTTTGATCTTGCACGGCGTCGGATGGTCGGGCATCAGCAGCAGCCGATACTCGCCCAGCCGCTTAAGCCCCTCGAGCATCGGGCCCAGCACCAGTTGGTCGATTTTCTCGATAGCCTCCACCTTGAGGTCGGCGCGCCCCATGTGGCCGGCCTCGTCGGGCGCCTCGACGTGCAGCAGCAGAAAGTCGCGCGCCTCCAGCGCCTTCAGTCCGTAGCGCGCTTTGGCGCCATAATCAGTATCGAGGAACCCGGTCGCTCCCGGCACCTGGATTACCTCGAGCCCGGCGAGCCGTCCGAGGCCGCGCACCAGGTCGACCGCCGAAATCACCGATCCGCGCACGCCGAAGCGTTCTTCAAGCGTCGGCACGGCGGGACGAGTGCCCTGCCCCCAGAACCAGACGCAAGTCGCCTCGGGCTTGTTTGCCGCCCGCCGTTCGCGATTCACCGGATGGTCGCGCAGGACTTCCATCGCCCGCTTCATGAGAAGGCGCAGCCGGTCCGCGCCTTCGCCTTCGGGCAGATGGGGTTCGATAGACTTGTCGCTAATATCGTGCGGCGGTGTCAGGCGCGTGCCGACAGGTCCGTTGCGCCACACCATCAGATGGCGATAGCTGACGCCGTTGAACAGCTCGATTCCATCGCCGGATAGCGCGGCGCTCAGATCGCTGACGATTCGCGCCGCCTCCTCGCTCGAAATATGGCCCGCGGTGAAATCATGCATCGTCAGCGAGCCGTCCGCAGCCGGCTTCAACGACACCAGGTTCATCCGGAACACGACGTCATTCGGGCCGATGTCGAGTCCTTGGGCCGCGGCTTCGATCGGCGCCCGCCCGGTGTGATAGTGCGCCGGATCGTAGCCCAGCATCGTCATCGTGCCCACGTCGCTGCCGGGTGGCATCCCCTTCGGGATGGTCGCGACCAGGCCGAGCTCGCCACGCGTCGCTACCAGATCCATGTTGGGCTTTCGCGCCGCATCCAGCGGAGTCCGGCCGCCGAGCTCGTCGCAAGGCCAATCTCCCATACCGTCGCCGTGAATGATGATGTACTTCACTGATACGTCCCCAGAGCTTAGTCAGCCGCTCGACGCGACGCGGCAGCAGACTGCGTGCTCTCTTACCTTAATCGCTATCGATAATCTTCATCACCTTTTCGACGTCAGGCTCAACCACGATGGGATTCGTGAGATTCTTGAGCGCGGTATCCGGATCCTTTAGCCCGTGGCCGGTCAGCGTGCAGGCCAGGATCGATCCAGGCTTGAGCGCTCCCGTCGCGCCGTACTTAAGCGCGCCAGCGATCGAGGCAGCAGACGCCGGCTCGACGAATACTCCCTGCGCGGCGAGCAGCCGGTAAGCAGCAAGAATCTCATCGTCGGTCACCATATCGATGATACCACCCGATTCGTCGCGCGCCGCTTCTGCCGCTTTCCAACTCGCAGGATTACCGATCTTGATCGCAGTGGCGATAGTTTTCGGCTCCTCGATCGCGTGGCCCAACACGATCGGCGCCGCGCCCGCCGCCTGATAGCCCATCATCCTGGGCAGACAGCTCGACAAACCAGCTTCCTTGTATTCCTTGTATCCGGCCCAATAGGCGGTGATATTGCCGGCGTTGCCCACGGGCAGAAAATGATGCGTCGGCGCGTCGCCGAGCTGATCGCAAACCTCGAACGCACCGGTCTTCTGGCCCGCAATCCGGTCCGGATTAACGCTGTTCACGAGACGAATTCTGACCGGATCGCGCTCCGCCAGGTCGCGCACAACCCTCAAGCATACGTCGAAGTTTCCGATCACCTCGATCACGCGCGCCCCATGCATCACGCTCTGCGACAACTTGCCCAGCGCCACCGCGCCCTTGGGAATCAGCACTGCTGCCTTGAGTCCCGCCCGACCGGCGTAAGCCGCCGCCGACGCCGCAGTATTGCCGGTAGAGGCGCAAACCACCGCCCGAGCACCCTCACCCAGCGCCTTGCTCATCGCGACCGTCATGCCGCGATCCTTGAAAGATCCGGTCGGGTTGGTGCCTTCGAACTTCAAGTAACACTTTATGCCGGGCGCGATCCGGTCGGCGATCACGGTGCTCTCGATCAGCGGCGTGTTGCCCTCATTCAACGTAACGACCGGCGTGCGATCGGTGACCGGAAGGAACCGGCGATAATGCTCGATAAGCCCGGGCCATCGACTGAGCCGCCCCGGATGCGACGATTGGTTGCGCGCTTGCTCTGCCATAATGAATTACAGGCGCTCCTCGATTCGAATAAAAACCGGCGCCTGCCTCACAATCCGGGAGCGCCGAATCTGAGCCAGGGCTCGTTTAAGGTTACGTTCCCGAGCGTCGTGCGTGCGCATCACGACCGGCACGGTGACCTCCGCGTTGCGCTCCTGCTGTATAACCGAGGCGATCGAGATTCCATTGCGCCCCAGCACCGAGGCTATCGCTCCTAGCACGCCCGGCTTATCCGGCGCCATGAAGCGCAGATAATACTCGCATACCACGTCGTCCATCGGCTTGACACGGGCGCGCTTGATTTGCGCGATCGGCAAGCCCAGCGGATGGCTGCGGGCGCCGTTGCTGCCGGATATCCGATGGCGGGCAATCTCGACGATGTCCGCCACAACGGCGGTAGCGGTCGGAAGCTCGCCCGCGCCGCGTCCAAAGTACATGCTCGAGCCCAAGGCCTCACCCTGGATGTAGATCGCGTTGAAAGCGCCCCCGACGTCAGCCAGCAAATGCGTTCGCGGAATCATCGTCGGATGGACTCGCGCCTCGATTCCGCCGTTCTCATCTTTGGCGATCGCCAGCAGTTTGATAGTGAAACCAAGCTCGCGCGCGTACGCGATATCCTGTTGCGTGATAGCGCGGATACCCTCGGTGTACACTTGCGCCGGCTTGATCATCACTCCGAAGGCCAGCGCCACCAGCAGGCACAGCTTATGGGCGGCGTCGTGGCCGTCGATATCGAGCGTTGGGTCGGCCTCGGCCAGCCCGGCCTTTTGCGCTTCGGCCAGCACTTCGGCAAATTCGGCTCCCCGCTCGGTCATCGTAGTGAGGATATAGTTGCAGGTGCCGTTAACGATTCCGTACACGGCGCGCTGGCGATCACCGGCGAGCGCGTCGCGCAGCGTGCGGATTATCGGTATCCCGCCGCCAACACTGGCTTCGAACCCCACGGCGCGGCCCGCTTTGTCGGCCGCCCGGAAGATCTGCTCGCCGTGCGCCGCCAGCATCGCCTTGTTCGCGGTGACCACGTCTTTGCCGTTCGCTATCGCTTTCAGGATGAGCGTGCGCGCGGGCTCTTCGCCGCCGAACAGCTCCACAACGATATCGACATCCGGCCGTGCGACCAGCTCGGCACCGTCCTTGATAAACAGGCCGGGGTCCAGCCCGAGGGCGACGTCGAGACCGGTTCTGCGCTCGGCGATAATCGCAAGCTCGAGGCGAGCACCGAGCCGTCGCGCCAGCGCCGGCCCATTCGCGCGCAAGAGTTTGATCACTCCGCCGCCAATCGTGCCGCAACCGAGCAAACCGATCCGCACCGCTCTCGATGCGCCGGCGGCCGCACGCCGATTCTCCGTCCTTGACCGCACCACGTCAGACCGCTCCCGCGCGCTTAAACCCCTGTGGTAATCCGATTTGCAGCGCACGCCTGATGCCGCGCAGCGCCTGGCGCGTGCGATGTTCGTTTTCAATCAGCGCGAACCGGACGAAGCCGTCGCCGTCCGCGCCAAACCCTACGCCCGGCGAGACCGCAACTTTAGCCTCGGCCAGCAGAAACTTCGAGAATTCCAGCGAGCCCATCCCGCGGTATGGCTCCGGAATCGGCGCCCATACGAACATCGTGGCGCGCGGCTTCTCCACCGGCCATCCGGCCCGATTCAAGCCCTCGACCAGAACGTCGCGCCGGCGCCGATAGGTCTCGTTGATCGTGGCGACGCAATCCTGCGGCCCATTGAGCGCCTGAATCGCCGCCACCTGGATCGGCGCGAACATGCCGTAATCGAAGTAGGATTTCAACCGCGCCAGCGCCGCGATCATCTCGCGATTGCCGACCGCGAACCCGACGCGCCATCCCGGCATGTTGTAGCTCTTGGAAAGCGTAAAGAACTCGACCCCTATTTCCTTCGCGCCGCGCACCTGAAGAAATGACGGCGCCTTGTAGCCGTCGAAGCACAGATCGGCGTAAGCGAAATCGTGCGCCACCAACACCTCGTACTCGCGCGCGAACTCGACCACTCGCTCCATGAAGGCGAGGTCCACCGTGGCCGTGGTCGGGTTGTGCGGGAAGTTTATGATCATGAACTTGGGACGCGGCCACGACCGCTTGGTCAGACTCACCAGCTCGCTAAAGAATTCCTCCACGTTACGCAACGGAACGCCAAGAACGTCGGCGCCGGCGATTATGCACGCATACTGATGGATTGGATAGGTCGGTGTCGGCGCGAGAACTACATCGCCCTGGTCGAGGATCGCCAGAGCCATATGGGCGATACCTTCCTTCGAGCCAATCGTGGCGATCGCCTCCGAATCGGGATCCAGCTCGACGCCATAGTTGCGCTTGTACCAGTCTGTAATCGCAACCCGCAGCTTGTAGATGCCGCGTGAGACCGAGTAACGATGGTTGGCCCCCTTGGACGCCGCCTCGATCAGCTTGTTGACGATATGCGGCGGCGTCGGCTCGTCGGGATTACCCATGCCGAAATCGATAACGTCCTCGCCAGCGCGCCGCGCCTTAAGGCACAGCTCGCCAATGATGTTGAAGACGTACGGCGGTAGCCGATTCACCCTCTGAAAATTCATTGCCTTAAACATTTATCTTATGGGTAGCGTGGCTAGCTATATGCGCGAAGATACCCCGTCAACAATTACCAACCCAGAGTGAGCCCCAGCCGGTCGAGAATTGTCACGGGCCGCCTAAACTTCATCTGCCGTCCGTGCGATCGCCGCGGCTGGCATCGGCTGGGCTCGCAGCGCGAAGTAGCACGGCACGGCGACGGCCAGGATTACCCCCGAGAACTCCCAAGCGGTCCCGATGCCATATAGATCAGCGATCCAGCCCGAGACGAGCAGCCCGATTGCTCCGCCCAGTGTGCCGAATGTGGTTTGAAATGAGAGCAGCGTTGCGCGATCGTCGGCTTCGATCTCCTCGTTAAACCAGCTCCGCGCCAGCGGTTCGATCGCCCCGACGCACAGGTTCAAGCCGAACAACAGCGCGAGCACCACGCCGGTGCGGCCGCCGCACCATCCCGCCACGAACAGGAGTACGCTTGCGCTTGCTCCCAGCGCGGTCATCAAGGCCGCTCGCGACGACCCACTCGGCTGAAACCGGAACACCGCTTCGGCGCCCAGCATCCGGCCGACGCTGAAAAAACAAAACATCCATCCCACCACCCATATTCCGCTGCCGAAGCTGTCGTTCACATACTGCGGCCATTGCAGCCAGTATGGCGCCAGCGCTCCAATCTGCAGGGCATTGGCGGCGGTCAGCAGCACGCGCGAGCGCTTGGCGAAGCCGCGTTGCACGCCGGCCTTAACCCGGGCACTGATCCGCGCCGCCAACCTGCCGAGCTCAGCCTTCGCGACGATCCCGGATCGCAGCCGCTCCCCGCCCATCAGCACGCTGGCCAGGGCGCCGGTAGCCACATAGCCCATCGAGCCCAGCACCCACGGCAGTGCGATATCGACGTCCGCCGCATACGCGCCAATCAGCGCAGCCATCATGAAACCCAGCGACGCCAACTGCGAGATGCGTGAGAACAGCCGATCTTTGAGCCCTTCGAATCCGGCCGCGTCGAGCGAATCGACCGCCCACGCTTCGACCGCACCATTGCCGAACGTAGTGCCGACACCGTCGACGAACTCCGCGATCAGGAAAACCCAATAGCTGTGCGCCAGGAAATACAGGCCAAAGCCGACAGTGCGCGTCGCACACGAAAGCAAAAACGCCTTGCGCCGCCCCATCGCGTCAGCGAACGCCCCGGTAGGAACATCCGTCAAGAAGGTTACGATAAAGTAGATCGCGAGCACGCTGTTGATTTGGAACTGATTGAGTCCCCGCGAGCGCAGGAAAAGCGGATAGACGCCAAACACGAAAGCGCCCGCGAACGAATACATCCACCACATCGCGTAGTAACGGCGGGTGATGAGACGGAGGTTCGCCGTGAAGCGCTCTCGATGGTCGGGAGTTATCGAGCTGGCCATGTTCGGAAAAGAGGACCCCGGGCTTCGGGATGCTCGGGGCCTTGCAAGCCGCGGTCTTCGAGTGCGCCGTAAACCCGTGATGTTCCCGTATCATCTTCAGTCCGGCCCACACCCAAGTCAAGCACGAGTCCCGCGCAACGGCTCCGCGCCCGCGGCAGCTTATAACCACATCACTTTACTGAGGCGCGCGGCACGTCTAGGCTTGCGCGATGGCCGTGGACAATCTACTCGCGCGTAAGCCCGGATGGGGGGATCTATGTCAGAAAAAAGGCAACCGCTGATCGCGCCAACCGCCGACCCCGCGGTGAGCTTGAGGCTTGGGGTGGCAGGATGTTAGCACAGGTCGAGAAGGTCGCGCTGCGCGCCGCGCGCGCCGCCGGCCGCATCCATATCGAGCGCCTGCGCCGAATCAATGTGATGCGCAAGAGCAGCTCAATCGATCTGGTCACCGAAGCCGACCGCGAATCCGAAGCGGCGATTATCGAAGTAATCAGCCGCGCCTACCCAACCCATACCATCATTGCCGAGGAAACCGGCGGCATCGTCAAGCAAAGGGACCATCGATGGATCGTCGATCCGCTCGACGGCACTACCAACTTCGCCCACGGCTATCCGCAGTTCTGTACCTCAATCGCGTACGAACAGAGCGGCACGATGATGGTGGGCGTGGTCTTCGACGCGCTCAAGAAGCTGTGCTTCGTCGCCCGGCGCGGCAAGGGCGCGCGTCTCAACGGCAAGCCCATTCACGTGAGCGATACGCCCGCGCTCGAGTTTTCTCTGGTCGGCACCGGCTTTCCATACGACCGGCGCCAGCGCCGCCGCTACTACCTGAGCTTCTGGGAAGCATACATGATGCGCGTGCAGGGAGTGCGGCGCACCGGAAGCGCTGCGCTCGATCTCTGCTACGTCGCTTGCGGCCATCTCGACGGCTTCTGGGAATTCGGACTCAAGTCATGGGACGTTGCGGCCGGCGCCTTGGTCGTCGAGGAAGCCGGCGGACGTGTCACCAACATGGACGCGACTCCGCTCGCGCTCGATGGCGGTCAGATCGTGGCCAGCAACGGACGCCTCCATGACGAGATGGTCGCGACTATCGCGGAAACCGAAGCCGAGGCGCAACGCCGACAGGCGGAGATCGAGTAGCGAGGTTTGAGGATATTTGCCAGACTGATGTAGTCCGGACGTGATGGGCCGTCGGCGGCTCGTGATTTGCGGACTCGATCGTCGAACCTGCTTCGTCGAATTGTGGAGAATTGAAAATGAGCGACGAAACTATCAAGGAATCCGTCAAGCAGCGCTACGGCAAGATCGCGACGCAAGTCGGAACCGGATGCTGTGGCTCGGCGGCGCCCCGCCAATGGGACCCGATCACGTCGAACCTTTACGCCGACCAGGACACCGAAGGTCTTCCCGGCGAAGCGGTCGCGGCCTCGCTCGGATGCGGTAATCCGACGGCGCTGGCCGAACTCAAGCCGGGCGAGATCGTGCTCGATCTCGGCTCGGGCGGCGGCATTGATGTACTGCTCTCGGCCAAGCGCGTCGGCCCCACCGGCAAGGCCTACGGGCTCGACATGACCGACGAGATGCTGGCGCTGGCGCGCGAGAACCAGCGTAAATCGGGACTGCAAAACGTCGAATTCCTCAAAGGCGAAATCGAGAACATCCCGCTGCCCGACGAATCGGTCGACGTGATCGTCTCCAACTGCGTCATCAACCTGTCGGCCGACAAGGATCGCGTTCTGGCCGAGGCTTTTCGCGTCCTGAAGCCGGGCGGACGCCTGGCGGTGTCCGACATCGTGATGCGCGGTGAAGTGCCGGACGAAATCCGCAAGAGCATCGAGCTGTGGATCGGATGCGTCGCCGGCGCCCTGCTGGAAGCGGAGTACGAGGCGAAACTCATCGCCGCCGGCTTCGACGATATCGAGGTCGAGCCGACGCGCATCTATCGCGCTGAGGATGCGCGCAAGTTCCTCACCAAGGCAGGCTTCGACGTCGATCGTATCGCGCCCGCCATTGACGGCAGGTTCATGAGCGCCTTTATCCGCGCCCGCAAGCACGAGCCCACATGCCGGTTCGCCTAGCGCGGCATTTAAGCCAGGCTCCGATTCGGATTCGGCACCTATTCTACGGCGCGCGCTTGCCCATAGCCCAACCGTAAGGTATTCGATTCGGATTGCTTCTGATCTAGCCCCGGTAGTGAAAAGGACATCACGGAGGTCTCCGGAACCTCAAGTCCGGGTTCGACTCCCGGCCGGGGCACCAAACTCGCGACTGGCATCGAGAATCAGGCGGGGGCTCGCGATCACTAGCCGAGTCTTTTCGGTCGAGCTGACCCGAGCGCCTTCTCGACAACCGATACAGGCAAAAACATCGCCTTTGGTGTCGGGCGTTCCTCGAGCCCCCCTTCGACGACTTCCAGTTCGACGAAACCGTAACGCGCATAATAGCGCTCGGCTCCTGGCCTCGCGTCCACGACCACGCCAATCGATCCAAGCTTTGCGCGCAGTTCAATCGCCACCAAGAACACAGCGCGCATGAGATGCTCACCTACGCCCTTTCCCTGTGCCGTCTCGTCGACCGCCAGCCGCGCAAGCCTGAGAATCGGCATCGGATAGTCGGGCAGCTTTTTCCTCAAACTTTGTGGAAGGTTTTCGATCTCCACATGCCCAACCGCTACGGTGGCGAATCCAATAATCCTTTCTTCTTCGACCGCTACGTACGTGGTGCCGATGTGATGGCGGAACTGGTTCTGTCCGGCGTATAGCCGAAAGAACAGGTCAAGTTGCTCGTTGCCCGATTGGAAAGAACTTCGGTCGTCCGTCGGTTCGAGCAGACGAACCTCAATCGCCACCGCTCATCAACTCCACCAACGCCCTTGTTGGCCTTTGCTTCTTGCCCATCAAGCCAGCGATCTTGCGGCCACTGGCGGCGCTTACAACGACGCGCGGCGGAATGATAACAGCGGCCGGAAGCGCCTCGAGCGCCTGTATATGATGGAGCACGGCGCTCTCGATCAGGAACTGTTTTTTGACTCCGTGAGCACGCGAATAGCGTTCGAGCAGCCGCTTGGTCCCTTCGGAAATCTCCGCTGATATCTGCATGGTAATACGTAGTCTTCCCTACTAAAACGTAAAACAACGGGCGGCTTGAATCAAGCCGCCCCGATATCGGGGGTAAAGCCCACACACAATCGGCTCGACAAACAGAGGAGCGTTGGCTTCCCGTCTACTTCTTTCTCTGCCGGTAGTGCCGGATCAGCGTGTTGGTTGAGCTGTCGTGCTTGAGGTCGGACTCGCCGGGGCTCTCCAGCTCCGGGATGATCCGCTGCGCGAGCGCTTTGCCCAGCTCGACGCCCCACTGATCGAACGAATTCACGCGCCATATCGTGCCTTGCGTGAAGACGCTGTGCTCATAAAGCGCCACCAGCTTTCCTAACGTCGCGGGCGTCAACTGCTCGGCCAGGATCATCGTCGAAGGCCGATTGCCCTCGAACACGCGATGCGGCACCAGCCAGTCAGGCGTCCCTTCGCCCTTGACCTGCGCGGCCGTCTTGCCGAAAGCCAGCGCCTCGGCTTGCGCGAACACGTTCGCGAGCAGCAGATCGTGATGGCGTCCGAGCGGATTCAGCGAGCGGCAGAACGCTATGAAGTCGCACGGGATCAGCTTCGTCCCCTGATGAATCAGTTGATAAAACGAATGCTGGCCGTTGGTTCCCGGCTCGCCCCAGAAAATCGGCCCGGTCTGATAGTCGACGGCGCCGCCGTCAAGCGTCACGCTCTTGCCGTTCGACTCCATCGTGAGCTGCTGCAGGTAGGCCGGAAATCGCTTGAGATACTGGTCGTAGGGAAAGACGCCGACCGTCTGCGCTCCGAAAAAGTTGTTGTACCAAACCGCGAGCAGCCCCATCAGCACCGGAAGATTCTTGTCGAACGGCGCGGTGCGGAAATGTTCGTCGATTTCGCGAAAACCGTCCAGCATCGCCCGGAAGTTTTCGGGGCCGACCGCGATCATCGTGGAAAGGCCGATCGCCGAATCCATCGAGTAGCGGCCGCCCACCCAGTCCCAGAAGCCGAACATGTTGCGCGTGTCGATTCCGAACTTCGTGACCTCGGCCGCGTTGGTCGACACCGCGACGAAGTGCTTGGCGACCGCTTTTTCGTCGCCCAATCCCGCCAGGCTCCACTGACGCGCGGTGTGCGCGTTGGTCATCGTTTCCAGCGTCGTAAACGTCTTGGAGGAAACGATGAACAACGTCTCGGCGGGATCAAGGTCGCGGGTGGCCTCGGCGAAATCGGTGCCGTCCACATTCGAGACGAAGCGCAGCGTCAGATTGCGATCGCTGTAATGGCGCAGCGCTTCGTGCGCCATCACCGGACCGAGATCCGAACCGCCGATTCCGATATTGACGACGTTGCGGATACGCTTGCCGGTGTGTCCTTTCCACGAACCGTCGCGGACGCGGCGCGAAAAGTCCGCCATCCGATCCAGCACTTCATGCACCTCGGGCACGACGTTGTCGCCGTCGACCACGATCGACTGACTTCGCGGCGCGCGCAGCGCGACGTGCAGAACGGCGCGCTTTTCGGTCACGTTGATCTTCTCGCCCGCGAACATCGCGTCGATTCGCGCGCGCAACCCCACTTCCTCCGCCAGCCGCACGAGCAGGCGCATGGTCTCGTCAGTGATACGGTGCTTCGAGTAGTCACAATAGAGTCCGGCAGCCTCGAGCGCGAAGCGTTCGCCGCGCCGCGGATCTTCGCCGAACAACGTGCGCAGATGGACGTCGCGGATCTTCTGGTGATGCTCCAGCAGCGCCTTCCAGGCGGGCCGTTCGATGAGCGGCACGGTGTTCGCGGCCATCAGAATCTCCTTATGCGCGGGTCAACTCGCCTTCTTGAGTGCGGCGCTCTTGTCAACGATGCACGCGAGCAGATCGTCCCAGGACTTCACGAAGGCGTCGGCTCCCTCGCGCTGGAGTTGTTCCCCTAGCGCGTCGATGTCGACTCCCGCCGTCGTGAACTCGGCGAGCGTCGGCTCCGCGTCGCCACCTCCACGCGACAGCATCGCGCCAATCTCGCCGTGATCGGCAAGCGCGAGCAGCGTATTCTCGGGCATCGTGTTTACCGAGTGCGGCGCGGCCAGCGACTTCACGTGGAGAACGTCTGAAGCCTTGGGGTCCTTGGTGCCGGTACTCGCCCACAGCAGCCGCTGCGAGCGCGCACCGAAGTTGAGCAGCCGCATCCATCGATCTGAAGCGAGCAGATTGAGATACGCCTGATAAATCCGCTTCGCCATCGCGATACCGAGCCGGTCATGCAAGCGCGATGGCACCTTGTTCGCCACCGCTACATCCCAGCGACTGACGAATACGGAGGCTACGGAACCGACGTGCGGGTTGAGTCCGGCGGCGAGCCGGCGCTCGATGCCCCGCATATAGGCCTCAGCCGCCGCGACATACTGCTCGCGCGAGAACAGCAGCGTCACGTTAACCGGCACGCCGGAGAAGATCGATTCCTCGATCGCCGCAAGCCCCTCTTTGGTTCCGGGAATCTTGATGAAAAGATTGGGCCGCGCGGCTCGCGAGTGCAAATCCTTCACCGCCTTGACCGTGCTGGCGGTGTCGTAGGCCAGCTTGGGCGACACCTCCAACGACACCCAGCCGTCCACGCGATTGGTTTGGTCGTGAATCGGACGAAAGAGATCGGCTGCGCGCGTCAAGTCCTCGAGCGCAAGATCGAAAAACAGCTCCTCGCCGGCTTTTCCGCCGGCAACCTTGTCGCGAACGGCGGCGTCGTAATCGTGGCTGTTCTTGATCGCGTGATCGAAGATGGTCGGATTGGAAGTTAGGCCGGTAACCGAAAGCTCGGTGATATATCGCCGCAGAGTGCCGTTGGTCAACAACGAGCGAGTGATGTTGTCGAGCCACAGGCTCTGGCCGGCGTCGTGCAATATTCGTGTCGCCTTCATAACGTCTCTCGCATGATGCGGCGTCGGCCATCGCGCCGCGCCGGCTTCTCGTTTCGCGACGAATTCGTGTCCCACATTCGGAATCCGCCGACGAACGCCTCGCGGTTATCGACGATACGCGCGCCCGCGGGCGGCGTTTTCAGCCGCTTGGCGTTCCCGCCGCCGATTACGAGATCTTCGGCCTCGAGCACCGCCTTGAGCTTCTCCGCGATGTCGGCAACGTAACGCCGCCATTTTTTGACGCCCAGACGTTCGAGTCCTCTGAGGCCGACGTAATCTTCGTAGCAGCGGCCTTTTTTGTATGGCAGATGTGCAAGTTCGGTCGGTTCGACGACTCCATCCACGATCATCGCGGCCCCCAGGCCGGTGCCGAGGCCGAGGAACAACATCCTGCCGCCGCGATAACTTCCGAGCGCCTGCATCGCCGCGTCATTGATTATCCGGACGGGTTTGCCGAAAGCTTTGCGGTAGTCGAAGCGAACCCATCCGCCGCCCAAATTGTGAGGCTCCGTGACCGGCCGTCCGTGAAGCACCGGCCCGGGATAGCCGATCGACACCACGTCGTAAGGCCAATCCGCGCTGGCCTTCATGACTTCCCGCACCATCTTGCGCGCCGTCATCGTCGGACCCGAGTCGATCTTGCGCGCGACGCGCTGCCCGGTCGCGAGAACCTTCACATGGGTTCCGCCTACATCGATCACAAGGACTTTCCGTCTCGGTTCGTTCATCGGCTGTTACGCGGGATTGTGCCAGCCGCCGATGTCTTCGGTAAGCCGCTCTGCTTCGGTTGGCCCCCAACAACCGGGCTCATACTCATGAAGTGGAGTGACGTCAGCCAGGATAGGCTGAACGATAGTCCATGCCGCATCAACCGCATCCTGACGCGCGAACAGCGTGCCATCGCCCGCCATCGCGTCGCTCAACAGCCGCTCGTAAGCTTCCATTTCTTCCCCATCCGAATGGTGCACCAGCTTAAGTTCGGTGGGGTCCGTTAGCATCGCTTCGCCGGGCCGCTTCACCTGAGCGCCCACCGCGATTATCACCTCGGGACTCAGCCGGAAGCGGAAATAATTCGTATCGCCTTCGCCAAATGCGCGCAGCGGCGGCCGTTTGAGCTTGACGAGCACTTCGGTTGTGCTGACCGGGAGGTTCTTGCCGGCGCGGATGAAAAACGGCACGTCTTCCCATCGCCACGAGTCAACGTGCAGCCGAACGGCGGCGAAGGTTTCCACTTTCGAGTTTGGCGCCACTCCCGGCTCAGCGCGATAACCGCGAAACTGCCCGCGCACGAGATCGCCCGGATCGAGCGGACGGATCGAGCGGAAGACCTTCACCTGCTCGTCGCGAATCGCCTCGTGATACGTCGTCACCGGCGGCTCCATCGCAAGGAATCCCACGACTTGAAGCATGTGGTTCTGGACCACGTCGCGGATCGCGCCGGTCTGCTCGTAGAAGGCTCCACGTCCCTGCACGCCAAAGTTTTCAGCCATCGTAATCTGCACACTGTCGACGTAATTGCGGTTCCAGATCGGCTCGATAAAGGTATTGGCGAAACGAAACAGCAGCAGATTCTGCACCGGCTCCTTTCCCAGATAATGGTCAATGCGGAACACCGCCGATTCGTCAAAAACCGAATGCGCGATCTTGTCGAGTTCTTGCGCCGACGCCAGGTCGCGCCCGAAAGGCTTCTCCACGATAAGCCGCGCGTCGCGCGCGCAGCCGGAACCCCCGAGTCCTTCCATCACGGTCGCGAACAGGCTGGGCGGAATCGCGAGATAATGCGCCGGGCGCTTCGCGCCACCGAGCTTCTTGCGCAACTCCGCGTAGGTTGACGCGTCCTGATACTCGCCGTCGACGTAACCGAGATGCTGCTCAAGCCTGGCGAAGGCCGCTGCGTCGACACCGCCGCCGTGTTTTTCGATGCTCTCCCGTGCGCGCGCCTTGAGCTGATCGAGATTCCACCCCGACTTGGCGACTCCGATCACGGGGAATTGCAGATGGCCGCGCCGCGCCATCGCGTGCAGCGCGGGAAAGATCTTCTTATAAGCGAGATCGCCGGTCGCTCCGAAAAATGCCAGCGCGTCGGAATGCGGTGCGTTCACGCCTTCTTCTCCAGATGCCCGCCGAACCCGTAGCGCATCGCGGACAGCAGCTTGTCGGCGAAATCGGCCGCGCCGCGCGAGCTGAAGCGCTCGAACAGCGCCGCGGTCAGCACATGAGCCGGCACGCCCTCGTCGATCGCCGCGTCGATCGTCCAGCGCCCCTCGCCCGAATCGGAGACCCGGCCGGCAAACTGCTTCAATTGCGGATCCGCGAGCAGCGCGTCGGCCGTTAGATCCAGCAGCCACGACGCAATCACGCTTCCGCGCCGCCACAGCTCGGCGATGTCGGTGAGGTTGAAATCGTACTGATACAGCTCGGGATCGCGCAGCGGCGTGGTCTCGGCGTCCGCCGCATGTTGCTGCTTGCCGACGTTGGCCTGGCGCAGGATGTTCAGACCTTCGGCGTAGGCGGCCATGATTCCGTACTCGATTCCGTTATGCACCATCTTGACGAAATGACCCGCGCCATTCGGGCCGCAATGGAGATAGCCGTGCTCCGCGGTGCTGCCAGTCACCTTCTCACGTCCGGGGGTGCGCGGCGCGGATTCCATAGCCGGAGCGAGCGTCGCGAAAATCGGATCGAGATGTTTCACCACGCCGGTCTCGCCACCGATCATCTGGCAGAAGCCGCGCTCGAATCCCCATACGCCGCCGCTGGTTCCGCTATCGACGTAATGGATACCCTTCGCCTTCAGGATTTTCGCGCGCCGGATATCGTCGACGTAGTAGGAGTTGCCGCCGTCCACGATTATGTCGCCCTTGTCGAATCGAGCCGCGAGGTCCGACATCGTCTGCTCGACCACCGCCGCCGGCACCATCATCCAGGCCACCCGCGGAGGCTTCAGTTTGGCCGCGAAGTCATCGAGCGACGACGCCCCGATCGCGCCCTCCTTGGCCAATCCTTTGACCGCATCCGCACTGACGTCGAACACCACGCATTCATGGCCGCCGCCCAGCAACCGCCGCACCATGTTCGCACCCATTCTGCCGAGACCGACCATACCCATCTGCATCTGTGTTTGCTCCCTCTCGAGAATCGAACGAACGTCGAACGTCAGGCAGCCGCCTATCGCACAAGCACGCCCCAACTGGTTCAAAGGCTTGCTTATAGTGTGCCGCCTGTGGATTCCCGAAGGCAATAAAAAGATTTGGTTAAAATCGCGAGACTTTCTCCTCTTAGCGGACTATTTGTATGACGCTGCCGAGCCGATTGGGTTTAGCGGCAGCCGGATGCCAACTCGGCTAGGAGTGCCAGGATGAGTAATGCGGCGGAACATGTTCTGACGGGACTCCGGGTCCTGGATTTCACACGTGCTTTGGCCGGGCCGAGTTGCACCCGGATGATGGCCGAGATGGGCGCGGAAGTAATCAAAATCGAATCGGCACCGGGTGGCGACCTGGTTCGCCGCGTTTCGAAGATCCGCAATCAACGCAGCATCTTCTTGGTGCAGCAAAACCTCGGCAAGAAAAGCCTGTGCGTCGATATGCGCGATCCGCGTGGGATGGCGATCATCGCCGCGCTGGTGCCCAAGGTCGACGTGGTGGTGGAGAACTTCAAGCCGGGCACGATGGCCGAGATGGGGCTCTCCTACGATCGCTTGCGCGAGATGAAGCGCGACATCATCTTGTGCTCGATCTCAGCGATGGGACAGACGGGGCCGCTCGCGTCGATACCCGGCTACGACTTCATCGCGCAAGCGTACGCCGGCGTGACTTCGATGATCGGCGAGCGCGACGGCACGCCGTACATACCTCTGGTCGGCATCGGCGACGTCAGCACGGGCGTACACGGCGCGTTGGCGGTGCTGGCCGCGTTGCGTTATCGCGATCGCACCGGCAAGGGGCAGCATCTCGACATCGCGCTGCTCGACACCTACTACCACTGCCACGAAATCAACGTCCATCAATACAGCGCGAGCAACGGCGCGATTAAGCCCACCCGCAACGGACCGCATCTGAGCTACCTCTGTCCGGCCGGGGTCTTCAAAGCCAATGGCGGATGGATCGTGATCATGTCGTTTCTCCATCACTGGAAGGATCTCTGCGCCGCGATGAATCGGCCCGAACTCGCCGACGACCCAAGGCTGGGCACCGACGAGGGCCGGCTCGCCAATCGGGCCGAAGTGATCAAGATGATCGAGGACTGGCTGCAAACCTTCCCCGATCGCGACAGCGCGGTGGCCCTGATGCAGAATCACAACGTGCCGGCCGCGCCCGTGCTAAGCATCGAAGAAAGCGTCCATCATCCGCACCTGCGCGCCCGCGGCACCGTGCGCACGATCGAGGATCGGATCGCGGGCAGCTTTGACATCCCGGGGATGCCGCTCAAGTTTTCCGAGTTCCCAAACGATCTGCCGCTCGAAGCGCCGACGCTCGGCCAGCACAATCGCGAGGTCCTGTGCGAACTATTGGGCCGCAGCGCCGACGAAGTCGATCAATTGCGCGCCGCCAAGGTCCTGGTCGAAGGCGAATTCTAGCTGATTCAATGCCTCCTTTCGCGCGCTCGCGATAACCAAAAAAATCGTGACGCTCAATTTCAAAAATTGCCCGCATTCACGACGTGTTCTTCTTACCTTTTGCCATATAATCGCCCGCCTCTCAGTCGTCAAAAACATCGAAGCCTGACCCGATCGGGCCAGGCTTCTTATCGCTCCCCAGATACCAGCCGCGGAGCTTCGCGATCAAGCCGAAAATAAATCTCGGAATTAGCTAATCACGCCGTCGCTGTCTTCGAGCATCAGCCCGAGATGTTCGACGAGCGCTATCAGCTCGCACCACACGAGGTGCGGGATGGAGCGCCCTTCCGGCCGCGCTGTATCAGCCTACGATTACGTGCTCGCGCGTGATGATTATCGGCAGCGTGCCGGGCTCGATAAAGTTCGGCTCGTCGGCGCGCGTCGCCGCATACTCCGGCGTCGTCGTGCCCTGCTTCATATCCGCGGTGGAATTGAACCACGTAATCGCGAGCCCGTCGAAGGCCGGCGCGGCGCCGCCCTCGTACAGGCTCAGGCTCGGATGGTTCTGCTCGTAGCGGCGAATCACCGGGATACGAGCGGCGAGCGGCCCATGATGGTTGAGCCAGTAATCGCGGAAGCTCTTCAGATCCATGTCCGGCCGCCGCTTCGCGAACTCGATATTCTTGACCGCGTTCTCCGGTATCGCGCCGTCTTTGATTACATGCACGTCGACCGGCATCATCACCGCGCGCGCGGCGTCGCGGAAGCTGTCGCCGTCGCGCCGAACCGCGAGCCACTCCGGCGTCGCCGTGACGGTGGCAAACGAGTCGCGCGACTCGAACCATACCTCGGCGACGCCGTCGAAAATCAACTCGCCCTTGGCATAACCCTGCGGCAGCGGATGCGACTGGACGTAGCGCTTGATCCCCGGCACGCGCCGCACCAGCGGCCCATGCTTTTCGAGCCAGTAGCTTTGAAAATCCTTGACCGATATTTCGGGCTTGCGCTTCAGCAGTAGGATTATTTTGAACATATGCCACCCCGGACTTGGAGATTTCGCCCTCGCACCCGTCCCATCACCGCCGACGATTGCAGAAGCATACTCTGGCCGCGTGCGAAATTGAACGCGTCCCGCTCGTTCGAACCGTCGCGAGCCGCGTCGATTGTCATTGTATAGGCATTCGCATACACTTGCGATCGGCGATGCGAAAGGCCAGCTTTTCCGGCTTTGACTGGGACGAAGGCAATCGGGACAAGTGTCAGAAGCACGGTGTTTCCATCGGCGAGATCGAGTACGTGCTGATGCATGCCGAGACCATGATAACGCCGGACCCGAAGAATCCTGGCGGCGAGTCGCGCTTTCTGGCCATCGGCCAAACACAAGACGGCCGCCACACGTTTGTTGTTTTCACGCCTCGGCAACGCGCGACCGGCACTCGGTTGCGGCCGATAAGCGCTCGCTACATGCATCAGAGAGAGATCAAAAAATATGAGCAAGAAATTGCCCGCGCTCAGAAGCGATAAGGAAGCGGAGAAACTTCTCGATAAGGACTTGGCCGAGTATATCAGCGCGGAGAATCTCGAACCGTTTCCATTTGAATATAAGCCCAAGCAGAAATCGGTGAACCTGCGAATTTCCGATGAGTTGCTCAAGGCCGTTCGTGCCGCCGCCCGCCGCCGCGGCATCCCATACCAGCGCTACATCCGCCAGGCCCTGGAACTCGCGCTCAGGCAACGCGACACCCGTTAGCCGAACCGACGTTTCTGACGTTGCGACCTCGCGTGCGACCGCGGCTGGCACGCCGGAGGTAAGACGTGTAAGACTTAGGCATGGCGAGTTCACGACTTTCGACCAAAGGGCAGCTCGTAATTCCGGCGCGATTCCGCAAGGCACTGAACCTGAGGCCGGGCGACAAAGTCGTGATGGCGCTGGAGGACCGAGGATTAGTGCTGAGGCGCGAGTCGCCGCCAGCCGCAAGGCTCAAGCGCGGAAAATTCGGACGGCCAGTTCTCGTCGCGGCCGAGGGGGCTCCGTCGATGACGACCGAGAGTGTGGCCGCGCTGCTTGAGGAGCTTCCTTGAGTCACCTGCTCGACGTCAACTTCCTGATAGCGTGTGGCTGGGAGTCGCACGCCGATCACGTCCGGGCGAACCGATGGCTGAGCCGGGCCAAATCTTTCGCGACTTGCGCGATTAGCGAGATGGGCTTTCTCCGGGTCAGCCTGAGTCCGGCGTACGGGGCGAGCTTCGAGGACGCGATAAAGGCGCTCGGCGCAATCGTCAGGATGCGCACGCATCGGTTCCTATCGGACGCGACGCGCGCGCAATCGTTGCCGCAAGTCAGCACGAGCAAGGACG
The DNA here is from genome assembly GCA_050010455.1 of Binataceae bacterium (SeqCode). Lineage (GTDB taxonomy): Bacteria > Desulfobacterota > Binatia > Binatales > Binataceae > DATJOQ01. The sequence goes on from JBEKLA010000013.1 coordinate 26,471, forward strand.
TCACCGATGCTCATCTCGTCCATCTGGCGCGGCACTATAAGCTGAAGCTGGCAACCTTCGACGCCACGCTGCGCGCAAAGGAATGGGCACGCGACGTGGCTGACGACCCGACCCGGTGAGCCCAGTTCGAATTCTGTTGGAGCGCTCCGGCAGCGCGACACCCGCTAGCCGCGCTCGCGCGGCAATGATCGGCGCCGCCGTGTAAACAGGCAATTACACCGTTTTCTCGGAGACTTTTTAGGGGATACAATCCAGCATGATGCTCGGCTTTCATCACATCGATGCTGACGAGCTGCGGCGCACGACCAGCGAATTGCTCGAACGTGTCCAGCGACTCGAATCCGAGCAAGGACAACTCCGCGCTAGGCTCGAAGGCGACCGTCAACTTCGATTACTGACCGCAAACATTACCAGCGCGGCTCTGGTTGCGCCTGAAATAGGCGCGGCGATCGAGCGCTTCGCCCAGGCGATGCGCGCACCGCTGCCGCGCGGCCGCGCCGGCGGCCTCGCTCGCGCTCGCGACGCATGGCGCTACGTCGACGGGACCCTTATGCCGGAGTCGGAAAGGCACGACGCCTATCGCCAAGAGTACGAGCGCTATGCGGCGGTCGGACGCGCCAGAGCCGCTGGCGCTCGACGTGCTACCGACGGGACTTTTCTATCGTCATCACTGCGCTAATCAGCGGGGCTACAGCATGTCCTACAACGAATCGGACGAGATGCAGGATGAATTCATCGATGAAATTTCGAGAGAGCTTTACCCCGAACATCGCGATCAAGCTATCGCCGAATTTACTAAGGAATGTTTGCAGCGCTTCTACCTAGCTAATCGCGGAATCTTGCTTGGCCCGCTTCGCCTCTTCCGGGAAGCTCAAAAGTTAACGGATGAACATCATGCCGCTGCTTTAGTTTTCGCGTTCGCCTCTATCGAAACGCTACTCAAATCGGCTCTCCTAAAGGGGGCCGTTACTGGACTGGTCCACAACCAATCTTTGGCAGGTCCCCTAGCGGACTTTCTGTTTGGCCGTCTGACGGGGCTGGAGCGCGTAAAAAAACTACTTTTCCCCGTCGTTAAGCAACATGCCGGAATTGATCTCGCAACCTTCAAACGTGATGGGTCGAGCAACAGCATCTGGGACGAGATCTTAGCTATTCAACAGGCGCGAAACTCGGTGTTACACAGAGGCGATTTTTCATGCCTTGGTCAATCTCTGCCAATCGCAATCTTGGTCGCGCAGTTCACGACAGACGTTCTCTTCCCCGCAGTCTTGGCGTATGTCGGACTTCATCTACATGAAGAATTGATCTGCGATATTCGGGGCATTGAGCTTTGTGCCGATAAGCCTCTTCCGTCGCTCCCGCTCCAACCGCCGACGCCAAGTGCGACCCTATCAGAATTCCGAGAGTACCTTCGTTTGCAGGAGTCGGGCGTCTCTTTCTTTTTTGACTGGGACAGGTCTAAATTAGAACTCGACGGCGACAAGCTGACCCTCTATTGCACTAGCTCGTTTTTGTGTGGGGAAGGCGTGAAGCAAAGATTGGAAAGAGCGGCCTTCCAGCTTTACCGTAAGCGAATCGCGATAGAGTTTCGTTGCCAGCACTAGGGAGGAAGGGCGGGCGCCAGAATTGAGTGAGAAATGAACTCAGCCAGTTCCAAGGTAACTTCGATCAGAAAGATTGCTAGCGGACAGTGGCTTTGCGGAGTGACTTGCGCGCACCCAAATTGCTTCGAAGTGATCGAGATGCTGCTGGACTCCCGCATCGTGGACGAAAAACTCCCAGTGGCTTGGTATTGCAAGCCTCACTTTCCGAAAGATCTGTAGGTCGGTCGCGCGGCGCACTGCTTCCCCGCTTCCCCCCTTCTCTCGCGATGCTGGAGCCAAGCGTGTGAGCGAGAGCTGGTCCGTCGCAAATAAATAATGAAAGCGCGCTCGCCCGCTCGCGCGCGACTATTCCCCTCTAACCGCCGACCTGCGACGGGGCGCTTGGCGCGAGCGCGGTCGAGAAATCGAAACGGACTTGTGGAGCGGGCGACCGGGGTCGAACCGGCGACGTCCAGCTTGGGAAGCTGGCATTCTACCACTGAATTACGCCCGCTCGATTCGGAGTCTACGGCATCCGGCGCCCGTAATTCAAACCCGCCGCGCGCTTCGCGCTATTCAGAGGATTCCCGCCGGATTCAGAGATCGTCGTCGGAGCCGCCGGAGTCGTCTTCGCCGCCCAGGTCGCCGCCACGTTCCAGCTCCTCGATGGCTTCGTCGAATTCCGGACCGCTTAAGTCTTCGCCCGCTTCCTGACCCATCCGTTTCATGAAGCGCGCGACGCTCCTGGGGTCTTTCTCGTCGAGGTCGCCGAAATGGGACGGGTCGGCGAGCGCGTCGAGCCGCGCTTCCTCGCTGCGCGGCATCGCGAACCGCGACATCAGCCGGTTGAGCTTGTCGCTGCCGCAATGACGACAGACGGCGTCGACCTTCTCGCTCACCCTCATCGTCAGCACGCTGGTGCGCTTATGGCATCGCGCGCACTCGTACTCGTAAATCGGCATGGCCCATCCCCCCGAAGTTCATTTTGCGCAAGACGATAGCCCCGCACAACCGTTTGCGAGCATGAGGCTGCCCTCGCCCATTGTTCGGTCGCTGAGCGCCGCTACTTGATTGCGCAATCGATGTCATCGTATTTGGATGCGATGTCGGAGCTGCGCCTGATGTGGGGGAACACGCGGATGGTCGTGCTATGCGCGATTTCAGCCGCGCTGTACGCCGCGGTGCTGGTGCCGTTCAAAGTCGTTCCGCTGATTCCGGGGGTCACCGAGGTTCGCCCCGCCAACGCGATTCCTATCGTATGCTCGTTTCTGTTCGGCCCGGCGGCGGCATGGGGCGCCGCGATTGGCAACATGATCGGCGATTTCTTCGGCGGATTCGGCCCGGGCGGAGTGTTCGGCTTCGCGGGCAATCTGATGTACGGCTACGTTCCGTACAAGGTCTGGCGCGTGCTCGCCGGCGATCGGAGCCCGGTCAGCCGCGCCCCCGCCTCGATTCTCAAGTACGTCGTCGCCTGCCTGGCGGCGAGCGCGCTGTGCGCGGATATCGTCGGATGGGGCGACAATCTGCTGGGGCTCAGGCCCTTCGCGGTGCTGGGCAACGTGATCATCTTCAACAACATGCTCGCCGCGATTGTGCTCGCGCCGTTCCTGCTCGCCGCCGTTTATCCACGCGTGCGCAGCGGCCGGATGCTGTACCAGGACCTGATGCCCGAGCATCCGCGCCGCCCGATAGCTATCGCGAGCGTTGGCCTGGTGCTTTTGATCGCGGGGACTTCGGGCGCGTGGCTGTTCGGAAATCTGATTTCCACCGGCTACTGGGCGCCGCGCTTCCTTCCCGCCACGATGATCCACTCGCCCTACGACCGCGCGATCGGAATCGTGGTCACGCCGTTCGTCCTGATGGCGCTTGGCGGGCTGAGCTTGATGTGAAAAGCGGCGCCGAGATTCCGAGCGACGATCGCGATTCCAGCGCGGAGGCCCGCCCTGCCGTCGCGGTCGAGGACGTCAGCTTCACCTATCACGGCGGAGAGCGCCCGGCGTTGCGCGGTGTCAGGTTCGAGTTGGCGGCTGGCCAGATGATCGGCGTGATGGGCGCGTCGGGCGCCGGCAAATCGACGCTGGCGAAGTGCCTCAACTACCTGATCCCCGGGTTCGAGGATGGCGACTTCCGCGGCCTGGTGCGAATCGGTTCGCGGCCGCTCGCCGACACTCGCGTGTGCGACGTCGCTCCGCTCGTGGGCATGGTGTTCCAGGATTTCGAGGCGCAACTGTTCTCGACCAACGTCGCCCACGAGGTGGCGTTCGCGATGGAACAGATCGGGATGGAGCGCGCCGAGATGGCCGCGCGAATCGACGCGGCGCTCGAGGCCGTCGGTCTGGCCGGTTTCGAGCGCCGCGACCCAACGTCGCTTTCCGGCGGCGAAAAGCAGCGGCTGGCGATCGCGTCGGTGATGGCGCTCAGGCCGTCGGTAATCGTGCTCGACGAGCCGACCACCGATCTCGATCCCGAGGGCAAAGCCGAGGTCTTCGCGCTTATCCGCCGCCTGCGCGATCAGGGCGTCAACCTGGTCGTGATCGAGCACGAAGCGGAGGAGCTGCGCGAGTGTGATCGGATACTGATCCTGAACGAGGGCGAGATAATCGCCGACGAGCCGCCAGATCGCCTGATGACCAGGCTCGAATTGTTGGAGCGATGCGGTATCCATCCGCCTGACCTGAACCGATTGCTGACGCGGATCGGAATTCCCGCTCACGCGCGGAGCGTCGATGACGCCGAAGCGATAATCCGCAAGGCGCGCGGCCTGCACACCGAGGATGTGGGCTCACTTCGTGTGCCTATTGAGCGCGCATATGATGAGCACACAGTCGCACCGCCGCTGGTCGAGATTCGCGGCTTGACCCACGTGTACACGCAAGGCGCCCGTGCGCTCGATCGCGTCGACCTGACTATTTCTTCAGGAGAGTTCCTCGCGATTATCGGGCAGAACGGATCGGGCAAGACTACACTCGCCAAGCATATCGTGGGATTGCTGCAGCCGACCGAGGGGCGCATCCTGCTCGGCGGACGCGATCGGCAGCGGCTGGGCGCGGCCGAGACGGCGCGCGAGGTCGGCTACGTTTTTCAGAATCCCGACAATCAGATTTTCGCCGCCACGGTCGAAGACGAAGTCGCCTTCGGGCCACGCAACTTCGGCCTTGCGCCCGACGAGGTCGAGCGCCGATGCGCCCGCGTCTTGCAAGCGGTCGCTCTCGACCATGCGCGCAAGCGCGATCCGTTCTTGCTCGGCAAGGGCGAGCGGCAGCGCCTTGCGGTAGCGTCAGTGCTCGCGCTCGAGCCGCGCCTTCTGATTCTCGACGAGCCGACCACCGGCCTCGACTATCGCCAGCAGCGCCGGATGATGGAGCTGGTGAGCGAGCTGCATCGCGCCGGCACCGCGATCGTGATCATCACGCATACGTCCTGGCTGGTGGCCGAGTATGCGGATCGCGCGCTGCTGATGCGCTCGGGCAAGAAGCTGTTCGACGGACCGGTGCGCGCGCTGTTCGCCGAGCCGGAATTGCTTGCCCGATCGTCGTTTCGAGTGCCCGAGATAACCGCTCTGGGACAGCGGTTCGGAGTGACCGCGCTCTCGGTGGAAGAACTCGCAAACTGGTTCGAGGCCGCGCGCTGATGCCGATCTATCTCTACATTGACGGCGGCACCGCTATCCATCGAATCCATCCGGCGGTGAAAGTCTTCGCGATCTTCGCCGTGTTCTGGTCGGTCTATTGGGTGGACCATCCGATAGCGCTGGCTCCGATCGCGCTCTTGCTGATAGCGGGGGCACAGTTCACTCGCGCGTGGCCGAATTTCTATCGGCTGCGATGGCTGTTCATCATGGTGGTGTTCTTCACGACGCTCGCGTGGATGGTGTTCTATCGGCAGGGCAAGCTGTTGGCGGTTATCGGGCCGATCTACGTGAGCCGGCCGTCGATGCTGTTCGGCCTTGGGCGCGGGCTCAAACTGGCGGAGCTGCTTGGCACCTCGGTGCTGTTCTTGTCGACCACCAAAGTCGAGGAGTTCACGGTCGGGCTGTCGAGCCTGGGAGTTCCCTACCGCGCGGGATTCGCGATCACGCTCGCGTTTCGTTTGGTGCCGCTGTTTATCGATTCCGCTCTGACGGTGGTTCAGGCACAGCGGCTGCGCGGGCACGATTTCGATCGCGGCGGGCCGCTTGAGCGAATCAAACGCTACGTTCCGGTCATGATTCCGGTCTTCATGGGCGCGCTCCGCAAGGCCAACAACATGGCGATGGCGCTGGAGGCGCGCGGCTTCGGCAAGAATCATCGGCCAACCAGCTTCATCGGCTATCCTATGACCGTATCCGATGTTTGCTCATTGGCGCTGATCGCGATGCTAGGGGTCGTTTACTTTTTCATTTACTATTCAGGGTACGGCGCGATACGGCCGGGATGAGGTGCCATGTCCGCGGATACTGAAAATGTTAGCAGCGATATCGAAATCTTCCGCAGCCGGCGCAAACGCTTTTGCGAGGCGCTATCGGGAGGCGTCGCGGTGATTCCGAGCGCGCCGCTATCGGTGCGCTCCAACGATGTCGAGTACATCTACCGCCAGGACAGCGACTTCTACTACCTGACCGGTTTCGCCGAACCGGAATCGGTGGCGGTATTCGCTCCCGGACACAAGGATGGCGAGTACGTCCTGTTTGTGCGTCCCCGCGATAAGGAGCGGGAGACCTGGACCGGACGGCGTGCCGGCGTCGAGGGCGCGACGGCCGACTACGGCGCCGACAAGGCATATACCGTCGAAGAGCTGGACCGCGTCTTGCCGCGCTATCTCGAAGGCTACGAGCGCGTGCATTACCCGCTCGGCCTGAACGAAAAAATGAACTCGCGGATGGTCGAGCTGATGCGCAAGTTCCAGCCGATGCGTCCGCGCGTCGATGCGGCTCCCGGCGCTTTGCTTGATCCCCGCGACATCATTCACGAGATGCGGCTGTTCAAGCATCCGCCCGAGCTCGAACGGATGCGGCGCGCAGCCGCAATCAGCGCGCAGGCGCATGCGCGCGCGATGCGCGAGGCGCGTGGCGGCATGATGGAATGGGCGATCGAAGCCGCGATCGACTACACGTTCCGCTCCGAGGGCGCCGCGGCTCCCGCCTATCCGTCGATCGTCGCCTCCGGTCCGAACGCGACCATCCTGCACTACATCACCAATGACCGCGTGATGCGCCAAGGCGAGTTGCTGATGATCGACGCCGGATGCGAATACGACTACTACGCCGCCGATATCAGCCGCACCTTTCCGATAGCCTCGCGCTTCACCCAGCTTCAGCGCGAGCTTTATCAGATCGTGCTGGACGCGCAATTGAAGGCGATCGAGTCGATCAAGCCCGAGGCGCGCGTGGACGAGGTGCATGAAACCGCTCTGCGCGTGCTGGTCGAAGGCATGCGCGCGATGAAGATGCTGAGCGGTTCGACCGACGAAATTATCGCCGCGCGAAGCTACCAACGATTTTACATGCATCGCACCAGCCACTGGCTGGGAATGGACGTTCACGACGTCGGGCGCTACCGCAAGGCTGGCGAATTGAGGCGGCTCGAGCCCGGCATGGTGCTGACCGTCGAGCCCGGCATCTATATCAGCGCCGACGACGACACGGTTCCCAACGAGATGCGCGGTATCGGCATCCGGATCGAAGACGATATCCTGGTCACGTCTGACGGTCACGAGCTTCTGACGTCTGCGGCCCCGAAGCAGATCGCCGAGATCGAGGCGCTGACGGCACCCTAGCTCGCGGCGGTCCAAGACAACTTCTTAGCGCGCGTTACCGCGACCGCAGTGGCCGCAGCGTGCCCAACGACGACAACGACCGCTGGCTGCGACCGGCCTTCGCGGAGATATTCCGCCTGCTCAAGGACGGAACCTGCGTTGCGGTTGGCGCCCGAACCGCAAGCGCTACTCATCGACTATCGGCGCGACACACGGCGGTAGGCGCAAGCCGGAAGGTAGCCGGGTGTCTTTGTCGGTCCAGGCCCGGTCGATTTGCTCTTGGGTGAGGCCTTCAGCTTTGGAAAGGTCTGCGCCCTCGAGGTGCACGCCTTCGAGGTGTGCGTCAAGGAGTTTCGCGCCTCGGAGGTCCGCGCCCCAGAGGGTCGCGCCTCCGAGGTCCGCGCCTTTGAGGTTCCCGCCTTCGAGCTGCGCGGCGACGCCTTTCAGGGTTTTGAGTTTTATCCGCGCGAAGGAGGCAGATCCAAGATCCGGTTCGACAAGAAATGCGACTTCGAGGTGCGCGTCTTTCAAGTTCGCGCGTTCGAGGTGCGCATCGACGAAGCGGATTCCGCGCAGGTCAGTCGCATGCAGATCAAGCCGGTTCAGCCATTCGCCCGCAAGAAAAGTCTGGCTTCGGCGGCCGATCACGGTTGCGATCGCCTGAATGTCTGCACGCGGCTTGGGAGGCTCGGAGCCCGGAGTCACTCCACTGGCGGGATTATCCGGCTTGGGGGACCAAGGGACATTCTCCCGCACGAACGCGGTCAGAGTCTCCATGATCGGCCACGCATCGCGCATCGAGTCCGCTGCGATCCGCTCAAGCGCATAAATGCCGCCAAGCCTGGCGGCAAGCTTGTCATTTCCAAGTTGATCGATTGCTCTCGTAAAACGCTCGGTGATCTGTCCCTCCCGCGCGGTCGCCTGTCCCTGCCTTGCAACGTTTACCTGCCATCCCGCAAAAACGGCACCGGCTACCAGAACCAGGCCGCCGAAGATCTGCGCCAGGGTCGTGCGCGCGGCGTTCTCCGCATCGAAGATATCCTTTGCCGGCGCATGTGCGGCGATTAGCGGCGCGACCTGCCATTTGGGCACCAGCCACAGCAAAAGGAAGACTACCAGCAGGATCAAAAATATAGCTGCGAACCTTGAGTTCAGAAATGCCGGGCGCGTCATGTCGAACGCGAATCAGAGGATGTATCTATAGTAGCTGGAATTTCCGTTTTGACTCTCCGATTGCAACTCCCGTATAGGCCGGAGGATCTCTCTCTGCAAGGGTTTCAGCCGGTATTGGTCCACGGTGTTCCCAGCGGCACCGAAAGGGGGGCGGTTTCGCGTCTGGCGGGCACGCAACAACTTAGAGGTGCGCGACGACGCGCAGGCGCACGTAGTCGAGCGTCCACTTGCCGGAGCGATCCCTGAACTTCGGCGCGAGCCGCTCGGCGACCTCGCGCTTTAACGTATCGCGATCAGAGAGAGCAACCGCGCTTAGAAAGCTGCCGGCGAAGGTGTCGAGCCAATCGGCGAGATCGCCCGGAATCGTGGTTGGGCGCGGAATCAGCGCGATGCTATCGACCGCGAAACCGTTGGCCTCCAGCAGCGCGCGATACTCGTCAGGCGTCGGATAATACCACGGAATCAGCGCGCGTCCCTCGATGCCGCGGCGGCCCAGCGCCTCGATCAGCGCTTCCATCACCGACGCTACGTTGCCGGCGGCGCCGAATTCCGCGACGAACCGGCCGCCAGGTTTCAGCGCCCGGCGCACGCCCTTGACCACCGCGTCCGCACGCCGCATCCAATGGATCGCGGCGTTG
>JBEKLA010000014.1:0-35235 GCA_050010455.1 Binataceae bacterium (SeqCode)
GGTTGCGCTGATGGGACGCTATGGATTCCTGCTTCCGAGCGAGGTCGCCGGCGCAAAAGCGTCCCCGGGCGCGGCGCAATAGAACATGATCGAGTGGAACGCGATATTCCTGACCTTAAAGCTGGCGGCTGTGGTATGCACAGCGCTTCTCGTGATTGGAACGCCGATCGCCACATGGTTGAGCTTCACGCGATGGCGCTGGAAGTTCCTGATCGAATCGGTAGTCGCATTACCGCTGGTCCTGCCGCCGACGGTGTTGGGCTTCTATGTTCTGGTCGCGCTGGGCTCGAACAGCCCGATTGGCCGCTGGTATCGCGAGCTTACCGGGCACGGATTGCCGTTCACGTTCGAAGGCCTGGTGATCGCGTCGATAATCTATAGCCTGCCGTTCACGGTGCAGCCGATGGTGGCGGCGTTCTCGCAAGTCGATCGCGATCTGATCAACGCCTCGTCGATTCTGGGAGCGTCGCGGATGCGCACCTTCCTGCGTATCGTGATGCCGCTGTCGGTGGGCGGGATAGTCACCGGGATCGTGCTGAGCTTCGCGCATACGCTGGGCGAGTTCGGCGTCGTGCTGATGGTCGGCGGCAATATACCGGGCGTGACTCAAACGGTCTCGATCGCGATCTACGACAACGTCCAGGCGTTGAACTACGCGGCCGCGAATCGTATGGCGCTGCTCTTGATGGGCTTCTCGTTCGTCACCCTTTCAATTACCTACGCGATCAATCGCGGCGTGTGGTCGGTCTGGCCGATGCATCGTTAGGCCGCCTCCGATGATACGTTAATCGCCGGTGGCTGATGATCTCATAGCCGAGCGCGGCGGCGATGCGGCCCTGTCCGTCCGGCTCAACCGGCGGATGTCGGAGAGCTTCGTGCTCGAAGCCGCGTTCGACGCGCCGGCCGGCTTCACGATGATGCTGGGGCCGTCCGGATGCGGCAAGACAACGATCCTGAATTGTATCGCGGGCTTGATACGCCCCGATTCCGGCAGGATAGCGCTGGGTTCGCGCGTGCTCTTTGACTCTCCGCGCGGTATCGACGTGCCCGTCGCCGAGCGGCGCCTCGGCTATCTGTTTCAAAACCTCGCGCTGTTCCCCCATCTTACGATCGAGCAGAACGTCCAGTACGGTATCGCGAAGCTGCCCGCGCGCGAGCGCCGCGAACGCATGATGGCGCTGCTCGAGTCCTTTCGCATCGCTCATCTGCTGAAGAGCAAGCCTGGTCAAGTCTCGGGCGGCGAACAGCAGCGCGCAGCCCTGGCGCGATCGCTCGTCACCGATCCGGCGTTGCTATTGCTGGACGAACCATTGGCGGCCCTCGATTCCGCGGCCAAGGCCACGATTCTCGACGACCTGCGCGCATGGAATGCCGCGCGCCGGATACCGATCGTGTACGTAACTCATTCTCCGCGAGAAGCTTTCGCACTCGGCGAACGCGTAGTCGTGATCGAAAGCGGTCGGGTTATCGCCAGCGGAACGCCGCACGACGTGCTGCTTGCGCCGCGGCATGAGACCGTCGCGCAAATAGTCGGATTCGAGAATGTATTCGACGCCGTCGTCTGTGCGCTCGACGAAAGGCAGGGAACGATGCTGTGCCGGCTGGAGTACGACGGATGCGAACTGGAGGTGCCGCTGACCCGGGCCGAAGCTGGTTCCCAGGTGCGAATCGCGATTCGCGCCGGCGACATCATGATCGCAGCCTCGCGCCCGCGCGGTCTTAGTGCCCGCAACTGCTTCGAAGGCCGCGTCGCCGATATCAGACGGGAGGGCGCGACCGTGATTGTCGAAGTCGATTCGGGCGTCCGGTTCGAGGTCCATATCACTCCCGGCGCATACGAAGAACTGCGCCTCGAAGTCGGCAAGCGGGTGTGGCTGGTAATCAAGACCTACTCGTGCAATCTGGTGGAGCAAAGGGAGAAATCGTCTCCCGCCGCCAAGGTGTAGCGGTCGCGCCGAACGGGCTTAGCGACTATAGTTATGGCAGCGGCGCAAGATGCCGCGGATCGCGATTCGCAGGAGAAAACGATGAGCGGGGAAACTTTCCGGCAGGGCGATATCGCTGTAGCGGGCGTCGCGTACGACGGCGGTTTCGATATCGACGCGGTGCTTTCGACCGCCGTGGACTTGATGCGCTCGAGCGGTGTCCGCGTCGGCGGATTGCTGCAACGCTTCGGGGAGCAACTGCCCGGCGGAAAGCGCAGCATGTTCGTCGAGGAGCTTTCGAGCGGCGAGCGTATCAGACTCGATTTGCCGCGCGGACCCGAGGCGAGCGGTTGCGTCCTGGACCCCGACGGACTGAATCGAGCCGCTTGCGCGCTGCGCGACGCTATCGCCCAGCGGCCCGACGTCTTGATGGTAAATCGCTTCGGCAAGCAGGAGGCCGAGGGGCGCGGGATGCGCGCCGAGCTGGCCGAGGCCGTCAGTTCCGGCCTGCGTACGGTAATCGCGGTTCCGCAGTCTCTACTGGGCGATTGGGAGAAATTTCTCGGCGAACCAGCCTATCTTCTGAAGCCCGACCCGACTGCCATCGCCAACTGGGCCTGCCGCCGGATTCAATCTTCGGCGCAAGCTTCTCCCGGCGCGAAATAAAGGCGGGAGCGCCCTCGCCTTCAGTGCTCGCGCTCGAGGCGGGCGGTGGTTGCGGTACGCAGGGCCGCCTGGCCCTTTAGAAACGTAGTCACGTCAATAACGTAGGCTACGGTATCATCGGAATTGAGAGTACAGTGGCCGGTCCCCTTCGCTACGTAGCCATTCGGATCGGTCAAGTCCCAGGACTTCAACTCTAAATCGATCTCTTTGCCGTTAGCGCTAACGAGCTTATAGACGAACCCATACATCTCGCGCCCGCGTTGGACGTTGTTGGCGCTGGCGTCGGTCACTTCGAGTTTGCCGTCTCGCAACGTGAGGCATAGGCCCAGGCGGTCGGAATGATATCCGAGATAGGCACCCATCGGCGACAAAGTCTCCCACTTCGCCGGACTCGACGCCGTGGTGCCTGTCCAGCATCCGAGTAACTCCTTCGACATAAAGCCGACTTGCGGAATCTCCAGTTCGTTATGACTCGGGGTCGTCTGGCTCGCGATCAGCGGCGGCGCAGGCCAAACCAGCCCCGGGTTTATCTTGATTTGATTCGTGATCACGACCGTACTTCCCTCGAGCAAATCCCTGACCGTTCGCTCGGCCTTCTTTTTGCCGAGCTCGTCACGTACCTGCCCGGTAAGCACGACCGACTTCGTATCGTCCACATTTTTGAAAACCTGCGCCTTAACCGACGGCAACTGATCGCGGCCAAGCTCTTCGTCGATCTCACGACTCAAGTCCCGATCAGCACGTAGTTGCGGCCCTTTCCTGGGCAACTCCAATACAGGCTTCCCTTCGGTCGCCTGCTTTAGCGGCGGCACGTTGATTTGTGGTTGATTCTGAATCGTCGGCGCCGTATCGGCAGACCACGCCGGCCGCGCCAGCGCTACCAGACACAGCAACGCCAGCACTGGCAGGATAACCATCGCGCGCACGTATAAACTAATTGGCGGCATCACCGCCTCGGAACTCATTCACAACTACCTTTCGATCGTTTGCACAAGGCTACTCGCGGTGCAAGCGCATCCGTGATGGCGCGACGCCAATGCACGTAGCGTCGCTGTCGGCAGGTGCTCGGCTTCCATCCTTGACTCTACACGACGCCCGTATACAGTAGCTTGCGAACGAATTGAGGATAAAGTGACCGAGCCAGCGCCGAAGCAACCTCGACTCCCAATCACGTAAGGCTTCAACGGATGAATCAAGCCCCGTCGGCCGCGAAGGGCTTCGACATCGCTCGACCGCTCTTGGCGCTCGCGGCCAGCGCGGGCTTGCGATTTTTCGTCCTCGACCGCACCATCGCATTGACTTGAAGCAGCCGCCAGCCAAATCGATGCCGCACGAAAAGAATCGAGTCGTCGCGACTGGCGCGGCCGCGACGGTCTTATCCTACCAGTCCGGCTGGATTTCGTTTCTCAGGCGGATATCCATTTGGGTACTGGCAATAGCCTGTGTATACCTCTTCGAGTTCTTGTGGGCCTGTTCTACACGGGCGGACCAGATTGATTTTAGCCACTACTACGTATCGGCGCTGGCGATGCGCCAAGGTACGGATCCTTACGTCACCAACCTCAAGCCCATGGCGATGTTACTCGGCCTTGACGTCGAGGGGATAACTGTCGGCACCTATCCGCCGACCTTTCTCCTCTGCTTCGAGCCACTGACGCTCTTATCTCCTCTCTCTGCCTACTGGCTCTGGATGGGGCTGAACGTCCTTTCTTTAGCGATCGCGCTTTACTTGTTATTCGATAGTTTTCCAAAAGATACCGAATTACGGCTGGCCTTCACTGGTTTGGCGCTTCTCTATGCACCCGTCAGCGAGAATTTCTTTTACGCACAAACCCAGATTCTTATTCTCCTGCTTCTGATCTTGTTCGCGCGCGCGCTTAAGTCGGGACATGATGCACTCGCTGGGTCGCTGCTCGCGTTTGCAGGGTTGCTGAAGATTTTCCCCCTAATCCTGGTTGGCTACCTGGTGCTCCGACGCCGCGGTAAGACACTTCTTTATACCGGGCTCGGCCTGATTCTCGGCGGAACCATTACGTTCGCTTTGGTCGGAGTGCACCGAAGCCTGCACTTTCTCTACGTTCTTCCCTTTCTGACCAGTCCGGAGTGGCTCACCAGCCTTACCAATCTTAATCTCGGCGCGATGGCCTCACATCTGCTCTGGATGGGGTCTGCGGGACCTGGTATCCAATTCGCCCGCCGTGCGACGGTAGTGATTGCGGAACTCACGATCCTCGCCCTGACCGTTTACGCCACGCTCACAAGTCGCGAACAACCGGCGCGCGGCGACGATCATGTTTTCGCGTTGTGGGTTGCGACCGCGATTTTGCTCTCGCCGACTGTTTGGATGCACTACATGGTGCTGCTTCTGATTCTGTTCGCCGTGTTGCTGGGGCACCATCTGCGTGGAGAAACCTCGCTGCGCGCCGCGTGGTTCGGGGCCGGAAGTTACCTGATCGCGGAATTGGGCATGGCTTTCTATTTAGGGATTGGGCAACTCATTGATTGGAGCGGGACGCCACCCAACTGGACACGGCTCCCGTCGCTGATTGCGTGGCCTGTTTCCTTGTTACTCGCTTACGCCGCTGCCTACTTTCTTGCTGTCGACACAACCCGTTCGATAGCAACCGCCGGCGAAGAATCGCCGCGCGGCTCGCGCCGCCGCGAGTTGGTCTAGAGCGGCGTCGCTGATGAAACGGGCGCGCGCGGGCGCTGCGTCGCGCCGCGACGATCCGTTAGAAACAGATCATCGGCGCGGCAAAGCAGCGATGCCGATTGGTGTCAGGTCTTGATTATCTGATCGGACTATGCGTCGGCCACGATAGCCTCTTTTTCAAGCATTCCGATGCGCCGGTCACCGTGTTGGTGGCCAAGGATCGCGTCCTCGGGCACAATCCCGTAGCCGCGCTGTACACCAGTCATTCCTACTATCGACGGCTGAAGGACGCTCCGAACAAATAAGATCGCGCCGGCGATGACCGGCGCTTCCGCGGCGTCGAGTTAGCTGCGAAGGCTCTTCGGCGGCCCTCACGGAAACAGACTGGGCGGGGCCGAGCCGAGTACGGGCGTCTTAACTCCTTTGATCGAAAAATCCTTGGGCCCAAATAACCCGGCAATCTGGTCCTCATAGATGAGCTTCCAGTCCGGATTCTTGTCCATTATCCCCCAAGCGTCGGTTCCCAGCGGCACGAGTGCGAAGTCGTGCTTGTACGCCTTGAGCATGTGCGCGGATTCTGGCGATCCGCTTTCGAAGGCGAAATAGTCATTGATGACTTCGGCCGGGTAGACGGTATCGTAACGGCCGTCCATGAAGACCTTGCCGTCCGGTGCGAGGTGCCAAATAAGATACTCGCCCCAGTCGTAAATCGAGAGCACGTTGCCGCTCAGATTATGCTCTTTCATGAATTCCACCGCGCCGACGGGATTCGGCTCCATAGATTGCAGATCACGCGAAAATAGCCAGGTCAGCAGCAGCAGGATCGCCGCGCTCAATGCGAAAAGCTGTCCGCCATACTCGTGCCAAAAGCGCTCCGGCCCGTCAGCCGCCGCCGGCGCCGACTCTTCGCGCGCGGCGGCGCGTCGCGTCGATCTGCTGGTTTTGCTAGCGCGTAATTGCCAAGCCAGACCCAAATGGCGCCCAAGTGGAACCGCCGTAACAATTGCTGCCAGCGCTAAATTGCGCAACGACGTCAGCGCCGCCACCGTGAATACGACGGAGATGGCGATCAGTGGAAGATCGTTGCCGCGCGGCGCCAGCAGGACGCCAACCGCGAGAGCGATCAAGAAGATAAGCGCGTAGATCATGATCACAGCTGCCGGTATGTAGCTGTTCCACAACCCCGCTATCGCCGCAGTAAGTGGTCTCCAATCGTTGATATGAGCCCGCGTCATCGGATTCGCAAGCGCGTGGCTCACCGCATACCAGGCTCCAATTCCGTAAGGATTGACCAGCGTTGCGAGCACAGACGCAACCACGATCAAACTCAGATACGCGACGCGGCGCCAATCGCGGCTTTCGATTATCGCTTGAATCGAGGCAACGCCGGCGTAGATGCCGATAGCCGCCAGACCAGCTATATAGGCGCCGTGGAAGTTCGCCCATAACGCCATCATCGGCACCGCAACCCACAAGCCGCCCGCGCGACGATAGCTGTCTCGCGCCATCAGCCATACGAGCACTGACAGCAAGGTGAAGGTAAAGAGCTGCGGACGCAGCATCACCTGGGTCGTCACCGCCGGCGCCGTCAGCATCAGCACAGCCGCCTGAATTGGCCCCGCAGCTTGAGTCTCGGCCAACGCCAGCGCGAGAAACAAGACCATCACAACGCTGCAACAGAACTTAAGCAGCTCGAGCCCGAAAACACCGCCGCTGTTCCAGACGATCGCGTACGTTACTTCGGCAAGCCATTCGTGATTGCGCCACAAATGCCCTGGGGCAGAGTATGAGTAGGGATCGTAGCGGATCATATGCCCCGCCTTCAGCATCGCCTGGCCGAAACGGATATGACCCCAGAGATCGGAATCGGCGAATGTGAAGACATCGATCACGGCGACCGCGAGGAGCAGATAAAACAGCGGATAGCCGAGCCACGAATCGGTCCCGCTAAGACCAGGCTCTTGCGCTACTTCAGCAGCTGGCCTTTCCGCCAACTCTCGATACTCTCGCCGGGCGGCCTTGAGCCGCTGCGCCTTAGACATCGGCAGAGCCACTCCTGTTGGCGGAGCTCAATACGGTCTCGAAATTAGTTTGACCCATTAGCGGGCAATATAGCGAAGATAGTGCGGCCCCAGGCGCTTGCACACACTTGCCCTGGCGGCTGATAACCTTACAGCCCTTCGTCACCGCGATTTCCTCCAAAAGATCCCTAACTTCAATCTTACAAGAATCGCGCCAAGGACACTGTCTTCCTCTCAAACCTTGCGCCGAGACGGTGACGCCGCTTGGTCATTCTTGCAGATCAAGAAGATACTTCTTCGGTAGCGACGCGTGAAGACCGCGATCTTTTGGCGCGCTATCTTTTGGCGCGTGATCTTTTGGCGCGTGATCCTTTGGCGATGGATCTCGCGCCGCATACGGTAAACCGGCCCGTGGGACGGCTCGGTTGCAAGTCTTTCGGGTGAGGCGGATCGACCAGGAACAGCGTAGCAGAGCAGATCGATCCACCAAGCGGGTTAGGACCGGATATCAGGGCTCTTCTTCAAAGTCTTCCGGGGTTTCGATCTCGGTCACAATCACGGCTTCGACTTCTTCGGGTCCTGTCTCTCGGCTCCTTGCCATGAAATCCCGCAGCGCGACGACGACCTCGCGCAGCTCGGCAGCGATTGCGGCCAGATCAGTAACGACGGCAACCATCGAGTCTTGACCGACAGATTCCCTGGCGGCAACGCTCTTGCGGGCCGCGGGTTTACTCTTGGTGGTCTTGGCGCGAGGTTTTGCCGTTTTGGCAGGCTTCTTTATCGTCTTCGCCGATGACTTCTTCATAATTCCTCTCCTCCGGATCGATCTTCTCTCGAAAGGACACGCCAGAGTATTGAGTCCTCAGACTCGCCGCGCGCGACCGCCAGCTATCCGCTTCTAATCGCGCCGGCGGTTTCGGCCGCGTGGCGAGGTTGTTGGCTCGACCGGCTCGCCATCCTCGGGACCAAAGGCGTTGCTCCGATGCACGATCAGCTCATCTTCCGGCTCGACCAGCGAGTCCTGCCGCTCGAGAGACTCGTCCATCTCCTCCGGAGTCTCCCAATGGCGCATGAATGATTCGCTGATAGTCCCGCGCTCGCGTCCGGTTTCGTTCTTCTGCTGACAATCGACGCAGTGGATAGCAAAGGGCAACGCCTTCAGGCGTTCGAGAGGGATTTCGTCTCCGCAGCCTTCGCAGATACCGTACGTACCCTCTTCCAGGCGCGTCATAGCGTCGTCGATCGTCTTAAGCAACTCCTCCGAACGCTCAATCAGGCTGGCGTGCACTTCGACGTCGGTCTGCGAGCGTGCGACATCGAGATCGTCGCTGGGCACCGTCAGCGTTTCGTCTTCCTGATCGCGACGCAATTCCTTGACCCGCGCCAACCATACGTTGCGCTGATGGGTTAAAACCTGACGGAGGACCTCGCGGCGGGAACCCTTGCTGGATGCCGAACCCGATTTCATGTTACGAACCTCCATTTCCTCGCCGATGACAAACGGATTTCCCCATTCAAACCAAACTCGTCAAGCATCGATCATGCCGTGCCATGGCCTGAAACATCAGCCTGATTACCAAGGCATTCGGGCTACGAACGCCAAAAATGAGGGAACCCTTACCCCTGCGAACTTCCTACTCGTCTGACAGGGCGAAGCTTTCATTTCGTTTCTCTACCAGGTGGCGCGTAATCGCCTCACTGGGGCAGGCTTTACTCGCCGCTCAAAGCGATACTACCGAAACGCCGGCATCACCATTTCGGCGAAGTCCCTTATCACCTTGCGTTCGGGGTCCATCGGCGGCCACAGCGTCACCTCCCGCATCCCGCCTTTCTCGATGGTGCGTAGCTGGGCCACGATCTCGTCCGGCGTACCGACCAGGCAACTCGCGCGGATTGCCTCGGGGGTTACAAAACGGCGCTCCTCGGGCTGCATATAGACCAGGTGGCCATCGTGGAT
The DNA here is from genome assembly GCA_050010455.1 of Binataceae bacterium (SeqCode). Lineage (GTDB taxonomy): Bacteria > Desulfobacterota > Binatia > Binatales > Binataceae > DATJOQ01. The sequence continues at coordinate 9,223 of JBEKLA010000014.1, forward strand.
TTGTCTCTGGCACGTGTTTTCGGGGAAGCTCTTCGCACGCTTGAGGTAGTCGCTCCAGACGTTGGCGAAATACGGCGGTATCAGCTCGTCCTTCTCGCCGGACTCGCGCCACAGCTCATAAAAGAAATGCAGCTCACACATCACCCACGATCCGGTTTCGTTGATCACGCGCTCGTCGGTGAGTTTGTCTCCGGGACGCAGGATGCAGCTCGTGGTGATAAAGGCGGTATGGAAATCAGCGCCCAGAGGACGCCCGGCCTGCGCGGCGCCTTTGCGGATATGTTCAAACTTGGGTCGCATCACTTCGGGCTTTCCTCCGACGGTCATCCATCCGTCGGCGTAGGCGCCGGTCGCTTCGAGCGCCTTGGGCCCGTTCGCCGCCACGTAGATCGGGATGCGGTTGTCGAGGTTGATGAAGTAGCGATCGCGATGGATAAACTTAATCTCGCGGGTCCTGCCGCGATAGGTGTAATCGACCGCCTCACCGTCGAGCAGAGCGCGCACCACGCGCAGGTATTCGCGGAACTCGGAAGTCTTCATCGGATACTGGCCCATCACGCGCATCGCGGTGTGCCCGGTGCCCAGACCGAGAAAGACCCGTCCAGGCGCAATCTGGTTGATGCTGGCGATCGAATGCGCGGTCACGGGCGCGATTCTCGTCCCCGCAATCGAGACCCCGCTGCCAATTTGGATTCGCTTGGTGTGGTGCGCCGCCAACGCCATCGTGGCGTAGCAGTCCGACCACATCATTTGCGAATCGCCGATCCAGGCTCGGTCATAGCCTAGTTCCTCGGCATAGCGAATGATGTCCCAGTTCCCGATGTGCGTGCTTACGCCAATTCCGAATTGCACTTTGGTTTTCTCCGCATGCTCTAGGCCTTGATCATCGCTAACACTAAGAAAACGAATCCGTCAACCTGAGGAAGCGGAGCCCCAGCGATTACCCGAGCTTTCGCGATTTCGTAACTCGCGTGACAAGGTTGCACAACAAGGACTTTGGCGCCCTTCTCACCACGTGACGGCTCCACGCAGATGTTAGCGCGCTGCCGACTGCGTGAGCCCCCTTCCCGAAGGCGAATCATCTGGCTGCGTCGCGACGATCCGCCCAATAGCCCGCAGTCGCGCTCCTGATGACTTATCGCCCGGGGCGGTTCGCGGCGCCCTCGCGCAGCGTGTACGAACTCAAGACGCGCATGTAGTTGGCGCGCTCGAACTCCGCCGGATTCGGAACGTTGCGATGGCTCATGCTGCCGCACATCTGCGTAATCGACTCGTACTCGTGCTCCTCCATCCAGGTGGTGATTTCGCGCAGCACGGCATCCAGATGCGCGACCCCGTTGTGAAGCAGCGCCGAAGTCATCATCACCGCGCGCGCGCCTGCCATCGACGCTTTCAGCACGTCTCGCCCGCTATGGACGCCGCCGGTGATCGCCAGGTCCGCGCCGACGTGGCCGAAGATGATCGCCACCCAGTGCAGCCGGAGCAGCAACTCTTGCGGCTGGCTCAAAATCAGATTGGGGACGACTTCCAGAGACTCGATATCCAGGTCAGGCTGATAAAATCGATTGAACAGCACGAGCGCGTTCGCGCCGGCGCCGTCCAATCGCCTGGCGACGTTAGCCGGGGCACTGAAGAACTGCGACAGCTTCACCGCCACCGGAATCCGCACACTCTGCTTCACCGCGACAACCAGGTCGGCATATCCGTCCTCGACCCGTTCGGCGCCAAGTTCCGGATCGGTCACGATCGAATAGATGTTCAGCTCGATAGCGTCGGCGCCCGCCTGCTCCATCTCACGCGCATAGCGAATCCAGCCACCTCGCGAGACGCCGTTGAGGCTGCCGATCACAGGAACCGAGACGCTGGCCTTGGCCTTCCGAATCAGTTCCAGGTAACCGTCGGGACCCAGGTTGTACATCACGAGGTTCGGAAAATAGTTCAGTGATTCGGCGAAACTTCCGGCCCCTCGCGACAGATCCGCGTCCAGTGCTTCGCTTTCCAGTATCAGTTGCTCTTCGAAAAGCGAGGGCAATACCACGCCCGCGATCCCGTGATCTTCGAGGCGGCGGATATTGTCGAGCGATTCGCACAACGGCGAAGCCGAAGCGACGATCGGGTTCTTGAGCGTCAGTCCGAGATATTTGGTCGTAAGGTCGATCACTGCTCGTCGCCTCCCTTCGCGGTCTTCGCCCCGTTACCCGACGCGGCGGCGCTGTCGGCCGGCGAAACCGGCTGGCCGGCCATCCCGGCGCGATTGGCGTATACGCGCCACTGGCGATCGACGTCCTCCTGTGCCATCCGCAGCAGATCGCGCGCCGCTTGCGGATTGCTGCGCGCCAGGATCGTGTAGCGCGCTTCCTGATAGGCGTAATCCTTGAGTGAGATGCTCGGCGCCTTGGAATCGAGCTGGAAGGGATTCTTGCCTTCCTTGCGCAGCCCCGGATTGTACCGAATCAGCGGCCAGTAGCCCGACTGCACCGCGCTCTTCTGCTGGTTCATGCCGTAAACCATGTCGTAGCCATGCGCGATACAATGGCTGTAGGCGATAATTATCGAGGGACCGTTATGCGCCTCGGCCTCGAGGAAGGCCTTGATCGTATGCGCGTCGTTGGCGCCCATCGCCACCCGCGCGACATACACCGAGCCGTAGCTGATCGCCTCCATCGCGAGATCCTTCTTGCCGACTTGCTTGCCGCCAGTTGCGAACTTGGCCACAGCGCCGCGCGGAGTCGCTTTCGACGCCTGCCCGCCGGTGTTCGAATACACCTCGGTGTCGAGAACCAGAACGTTGATATCGGCGTCTGAGCCGAGCACGTGATCGAGCCCGCCAAATCCGATGTCATAGGCCCAGCCGTCGCCGCCTACGATCCAGACGCTCTTGCGCACCAGTGCGTCGGCGATCGCCATCAGGTCGCGCGCCTCGGCGCTCTCGACGCCGGCGATCAACCGCTTGACCTCGGCGACCCGCTGGCGTTGCGCGGCGATACCGGCCTCGCTCGATTGGTCCGCCTCCAGGATCGCGGCGACCAGAGTATCGCCCAGCCGACCCGAGGTCCGTTTCAACAGCTCCTTCGCATAGTCGGCCTGCTTGTCGACCGCCAGCCGCATCCCCATGCCGAACTCGGCGTTGTCTTCGAACAGCGAATTCGACCACGCCGGCCCGCGGCCCTGCAGGTTCGAGGTGTATGGAGTGGTCGGCAGGTTGCCACCGTAGATCGAAGAGCATCCGGTCGCGTTCGCAATCAGCACGCGATCGCCGAAGAGCTGGGTCAGCAGCTTGATATACGGCGTTTCGCCGCATCCCGCGCAAGCTCCCGAGAATTCGAACAGCGGCTCGAGCAACTGCGAGTCCTTGACCTGTGAGTGGGAGAGCCGGCCGCGATCGAACTCCGGCAGCGATAGGAAGAAATCCCAGTTCTTTGCTTCGCTCTCGCGCAGCGCGGCCTGAGGCGCCATGTTGATCGCTTTGTGTTTCGCCTCGCTCTTGCTCTTCGCCGGGCAGATCTCGACGCACAGCGCGCATCCGGTGCAATCCTCGGGCGCGACCTGCAACGAGTAGCGCAACGACTCGAACTCACGCCATCGCGGCTTGTCCGATTTGAAGGTCGGGGGCGCGCCGTTCAGATGCGACGCGTCGAAAATCTTCGCGCGAATCACCGCATGCGGGCATACCAGCACGCACTTCCCACACTGGATACATAGCTTCTCGTCCCAGATCGGAATCTCTTGCGCGATATTGCGCTTCTCCCATTTGGCCGTGCCGGTCGGGAAGGTGCCGTCGGGAGGCAGAGCGCTGGTCGGCAGCAAATCGCCGTGGCCGGCGATCAGAGTGCCCAGCACGTCGCGGACGAAAGCCGGCGCTTGCGCGGGCACCGGAGGCAGCACGTCGAAAGCGCTGCTAATGTTTTGCGGCACGGTAACTTCGTGGAGATTGGCGAGCGAAGTGTCGACCGCGGCGAAGTTCTTTTGCACGATCGCTTCGCCGCGCTTGCCGTAAGTATCCTCGATCGCGGTCTTGATCGCCGCGATCGCTTCGTCGCGCGGTAACACGCCGCTCACGGCGAAAAAGCACGTCTGCATGATGGTGTTGATGCGGCCGCCCATGCCGGCTTCGCGCGCCACCTTGAAGCCGTCGATTACGAAGAACCGCAGTTGCTTGTCGATGATCTCCTGCTGCACCGTGCGCGGCAGGTGGTCCCAGACCTCATCGGGACCAAAGGGCGAGTTCAGCAGAAAAGTCGCGCCATGGTCCGCGGCCGCAAGCACGTCGACTCGATCGAGGAATTGGAACTGATGGCATCCAACAAAACTCGCCTTGCTGATCAGATAGGTCGACCGGATCGGATCGGGCCCGAAGCGCAGATGCGAGACGGTCACCGATCCCGCCTTCTTCGAATCGTAGACGAAATAGCCCTGGGTGTAACTGGGCGTCTTTTCACCGATGATCGTAATCGAGTTCTTGTTCGCGCCCACGGTGCCGTCCGATCCCAATCCGTAGAAGAGCGCTCGCACCGTGCGTGGGCTCTCGGTCGAGAACTCGGGATCGAATTCGAGGCTGGTATGGGTCACGTCGTCGTGGATTCCCACCGTGAAGTGATTCTTGGGGGCGTCCTTCTTGAGTTCGTCGAACACCGCTTTCACCATCGCGGGCGTAAACTCTTTCGACGACAACCCGTATCGCCCGCCGATGATGCGCGGCCACGCGCCGTCACTCGCACCCGCCGCCCGCATTTCGCTGAGCGCGGTCACAACGTCGAGATAGAGCGGTTCGCCGACGCCGCCGGGCTCCTTGGTCCGATCCAGCACCGCGATCGCACGCACCGTCTTCGGCAATGCGGCCGCGAACGCGGCGCTGTCGAAGGGACGGTACAGCCGCACCTTGACGATGCCGACTTTCTCACCCTGCGCGACAAGGTGTTCGAGCGTCTCCTCCGCCGCGCCGACGCCGGACCCCATCAGCACGACTACCCGCTCCGCGGCCGGATGGCCAAGATAATCGAACAGCCGATACTGGCGCCCGGTCCGGCTCGCGAAGCGATTCATCACGTCCTGAACGATAGCCGGGCAGGCGCGATAGAACGGATTGATGGTCTCGCGCGCCTGAAAGAATACGTCAGGATTCTGCGCCGTCCCGCGCAGCATCGGGCGATCGGGGCTCAAGGCGCGGTCGCGATGCTGGCGGACAAAATTCATGTCGACGAGCGCGCGCAGATCGTCGTCGGACAGCGGATGAATCTTGTTCAGCTCGTGAGAGGTCCTGAAGCCGTCGAAGAAGTGCAGGAATGGGATGCGCGCTTCGAGCGATGCGGCTTGCCCGATCAAGGCGAAATCCGCCGCTTCCTGCACGGAGTTCGAGGCCAGCATCGCGAAGCCCGTCGCCCGCGCACCCATCACGTCGCTATGGTCGCCGAAGATCGAAAGCGCATGCGTCGCGACGGTGCGCGCCGCGACGTGAATCACGCAGGCGGTAAGTTCGCCCGCGATCTTGTACATATTCGGAATCATCAGCAGCAGGCCCTGCGACGATGTGAAAGTCGTTGCCAGCGCGCCCGCCTGCAACGCTCCATGCAGCGCTCCGGCGGCTCCGCCTTCGCTCTGCATTTCCACCACCTTGGGCACGGTGCCAAAGATGTTCTGACGGCTTTCGTCGCTCCATTGATCCGCCGATTCACCCATCGGCGAGGACGGTGTGATCGGGTAAATCGCGATCACTTCGTTGAGGCGATAGGCAACCGAGGCCGTCGCTTCATTCCCGTCGACAATTTCTATTTCATTGGTCATCGGACTCCCCCGATCTCTGACGCTCGCAAAGACAACATACTCGGCTCACACGGGCGCCGACAGCGCCGCGCAGAAGCAGATTTTATCGAGTCAGATTCTGTCAAATCGCGACGGCGCTTGCGAACGCGGATTCCTTCTTCAAGAATCCAGTTCAGCTTACGTTGTTCAGCAGTTGCACAGCGGAAGTCGCGGCGCGTGCGATGATCGAGGCCGGATGTCCGGCCGCTCACGATCGCAGGCAGCAAGGCAAGAGTCTCGGCGACGGCTGGCGGAACCCTCTGCGTTCGTAAGGTGTGGAAGCCATTCGTCGGAAGTTGCCTCCGTTAGCTCCGGCGCAATAAGCGCCGGATCGCTTTTGCAAACCGCTTGGTTTTGGTGGAAGGCCTCCCGTATTCCAGCGGCCTTAATCAGGTGCTGGATTTCCCCACACCCTCCTGAACCTTGTCGAGTGTAGCGATAAGTCGCAGGATTTGACTTGGCGGAACAAGATTGGCGTAAACGTCCCGGAATAATGAAGAGCGAAGCTTCAGCACTCTACCGTTTGCAAACTTCACTTTCACACCGTATGCCTTGGGGTTCTCCAACATTGGACCGGAGACCTTGGTGCGCTTGCCTTCCTCGGCTTGTTTTCCCGTAATTAAGGTCAGTTGCAGACCAGCCTTAGCAGCAATTTTGAAGAATGCGTCGAGATCGAATTGTGCATAAATCTGAATCCGATTCATCACGACATCGAGGACGAGGTCTTTCGGATACCAGATGAGCGGCGAACGACTCATCACGTACGTCATGTTATGCGCAGCCAGATTGACTAAGGGAGCCTCTCTTTTGAGAGCTTCAATTTCCTCAATCTGGCATTTCAATTCGGGATGTTTGAGGTGGAACAAAAGGTGAGGCAGGTCTTTAAGCTCACCTAAACCTAACTCAGCAAGCCCCTTCTCTGAAAGGCCCATCAGCCAGAGGCAACCGTCGATTCCGTGAACACCCCAGCCGCGGGCTTTCACGTCAGCCACGAGTTCGGGCAGTTTCAACAAATACGTTGCCATTCCTCGGGGGTTTTGTTTTGGCCAGTGCTTCCAGAACGTCGTCCTTGGGCAGGCGATCAGGCCGCGTTTCGGGTTCCATGATCGAGCCAAACTTTTTCATCCTCGCCCTTTGCCGAATCATTCTTGACGCCTGGGTTCTCGCATGGCGCCCTAGTTTGGTTTCGACTGCCGCCAGGTCTGCCTCCGATAGGGCACCTCCACTTGAATCTATGATGTCGCTGAGAGTGTTGTTCACTTTGCCAAACTTGATCTCTTGTAATCGTAGATAAACACCGTCCTCGTCCCAGCGAATTCTTATTATGTCTCCAATCTGCGCGATGGTGGTGAGGTCCGTAACCAGATGTATTTCCCTTTTATTTGTCTGATTCTGTTCCCAAGCAATCGATAAAATCCTCCTCAATTCGTCTGGATCGGGTTGTCTTACATCTCTCTGGTACGCGAGATGGTGAGCCATCCATACTTTCGGCAATAGAACCCAAAGTATGCCATCCATTAGGCGTCTGAGGATGGTTTGGCGATTTTCGACGGCTTCGAGTTCTTCGTGGGTTGCTTGCTGAGCCGGCTCTCTGTTCGAGCGTAGGCGTTTAGCTTGTTCCGATAGTTCACGGCGCTTGGCTTCAAGCTCGATAAACTGCATTCCGACCGCCCGCTGAGTCTGTGCGAAGGCAGAAAAGAGACCGTTTCGGAAATGTTCACGCGCATTGTGATTTACAAGATCGTCACCCAATTTGTAGCCAGCTGCTTCAAGGGTTCGAATCCCGCCGTCAAACGCAAATTCCAAAAGCGACTTTAATTGAGGCTCGAACGGCTCTAAGAGAGGGTGTTCAATCAACGGCTTCATTGACTTTGCGGCCTTTGCTGACGAACCAGCCAGCTATGCGGCGGCCTGATTGCCCCAAGCACTCCAGCCTTCACGCCGCCCACGGGCGAATAGTTCAAGCTTGGGCAGCGCCGGGTACATGCCATAAGGCGACCAAGCAGTTCTGACGGCGGGAGCCGGCACACTGTGACGGCGACAGGCGCCAACCCGAACCAAACGTCGTGCGGGCGGGCTCTACCCTGACCGCCCTGTTCAAACGCGACCGCCCTTTAATGCCTGTCCAGCGCGCGGCTGACCGCGTCCGGCTCGCGCGCAATCAGGGTCAACAGGACGCGCGCCGTCCTATCCGGCGTCCTGCGGTGTTGTTCCCAATCCTGCACGGCGTCGATGGCAAACCCAAATCGGCGGGAGAATTCCGATTGAGAGCATTTCAATTTCTTCCTCAACGCCTTGACATCGACATCGTCCGGCACATGCGCAATGAAGCCATCGGTGATTTCACCCCGCGCAATCGCGCGAGCTTCCTTAGCCGCCTTGATAAGCCTGGTTCCAATCTTAGACATGGCGCTTCGCTCCCTTCCTGTACTCCCGAACGATATCCCCCAAAATGCCCTTCAACTCGTTCCTTTCCGCCTTGGTCAGATTCGCCTTCTCTCCCTTCGAATAAGCCGCCAGGAGAAAGACCGGCACGTCTTTGCCGGAATAAAACGTAACCACACGATAGCCGCCGCTCTTTCCTTTGCCGCGACCGGCAACACGAACCTTGCGCGCGCCTCCGGTGCCGGCTATCTCGTCTCCAGCTTCCGGGTGGTTGGCGACCATCTCAACAATCGCGTTCCTCTCGCTTTCACCCAAACCGGCAGCTTTGACGTCAGCGAGATAGGACGATGTTTCGATGACAGTATGCATACTCAACGCTATACGGCAATGCCGTATAAGTCAAGGGTTCTTTTTGTAAGAACTAGTGCTCACTTGCTGACGGAAGAAGTAACCCGGGACGATCACCAGGTATCGATACAGGGGCGCTTCTTGCCGCGACGCGGCGCGGGCGGAGGTGACGAACGCAGCGCGGTCATGATCCATTTTCGCGATTCGAGCGGGTCGATCACCTCGTCGATCTCGAAGTTCGACGCCATGTTCACCGCCTTGCCGATTTCATACATCCTGGCGACCATCTGATCGAACAGCGCCTTGCGCCTGGCGTGATCCTCTTCGGCGGCAAGCTCCTTGCGGAAGCCCAGCTTGACCGCCCCTTCGAGGCCCATCCCTCCGAACTCGCCGGTCGGCCATGAAACCGTGAACATCGGGGTTCTGAAGCTGCCGCCGGCCATCGCCTGAGCGCCGAGACCGTAGCCCTTGCGCAGCACGATCGTGAAGAACGGCACGCTCAGATTGGCGCCGGTCACGAACATCCGCGACACGTGGCGCACCAGCGCGGTCTTCTCGATTTCCGGCCCGACCATGATGCCGGGGGTGTCGCACAGGAAGAGCAGCGGGATGTCGAAGGCGTCGCACAGTTGCATGAAGCGGGCGGCCTTGTCCGCGCCGTCGCGGTCGATCGCGCCGGCGAGATGAATCGGATTGTTCGCGATCACGCCGAGCGGGCGTCCCTCGATCCGGATCAGCGCCGTCACCATCCCGAGTCCGAAATTGCGGCGCAGCTCGAGCACGGAGCCACTGTCGGCTATCGTCTCTACCACCGTGTGCACGTCATAGATACGGAGCCGGTTTTCCGGAACGATCCCGCGCAGCAGCCGCTGGTCGGCGCATTCCCAATCGCTGACCGGTCCCTGAAAATAGGCCAGGTACTTTTTCGCCACCCGCACCGCTTCGGCTTCGTCGGCCACCGCGATATCGACGACGCCGTTGGGCGCCTGCACGTCGATCGGCCCGACCTCCTCGGGACGGAAGATGCCGAGCCCGCCGCCTTCGATCATCGCCGGCCCGCCCATCCCGATATTGGAGTCGGCGGTGGCGATCACGACGTCGCAGCATCCGAGCAGCGCGGCGTTCCCGGCAAAACACTTGCCGGAGTTGATTCCGACCAGCGGCACCAGACCGCTCAATCGGCCCCAATAGTTGAAAGCGAGGCAGTCGAGGCCGGCGATCCACAGGCCGTCGGTATCGCCGGGCCGGCCTCCCCCGCCCTCGGTGAAGATCAGCACCGGCAATCGCGACTCACGCGCCAGCTCGAACATCTTGTCTTTCTTGCGATGGTTCTGTTCGCCCTGAGTGCCGGCCAGCACGGTGAAGTCGTACGCCATCACCACGCACTGCGCCCTTGAATCGGGAAACAGGCCGCCGTTGACCCGGCCGATTCCCGCGACCAGCCCGTCGGCCGGCGTGCGCTTGATCAGATCATCCAGCGAGCGGCGCCGCCGCTGCGCCGCGATTACCAGCGGTCCGTACTCGACGAAGCTGCCGGGGTCGCACAGATCTTCGACGTTCTCGCGCGCCGTGCGCTGGCCGGTCTTGCGGCGGCGCTCGACGGCGTCGGGCCGCGCCGCGTCGAGTCCGATCGCGTGGCGCTGATGCACTTCGACGAGATCCGGGCGCACGTAGTCCAGATCAATTTTCTGAGTCTCGACAGGAGCGGCGTCCTCGACCTCGGCCTCCTCGATAAACACCAGCGGATGGCCTTCGAAGACGGCGTCGCCCGCGGCGACCCCGAATCCGCGCACCACGCCGCTGCGCTCGGCCCGGATGACGTGCTCCATCTTCATCGCCTCGAGGACCAGGAGCTGCCGCCCGTGATGGACGGTCTCGCCCTCCTGCACGTCGATCGACACGACCGTGCCCTGCATCGGGGCCCGGACCGCAACCGTATTCTCCGGCCCCACGATATCGAAAGCCTGCGCGGCCGCAAGCGCGATCGATGGACTCGACGGCACCGACGACTTGCCGCGCTTGCCGTGTTCGAGCACCGCCAGCGGATCGGTCGGGTCGATCCTGGCGCCGGCGAGAGTCGGCCGCGCCGCGTGATCGTGATCATAGAAAAGCCGGCGATGGGCCGCGGCCGGCGGCGCGATCAGTTCCGCGATATGATCCTCGACGAATCGGGTGTACACGCGATTGGCCACGAACTCCGGATGGCGCAGAAGGTTCTGCAAAAATCCGACGTTGGTGCGCACGCCCTCGATCCGGAACTCGCACAGCGCGCGATAGCTCTTGTTCACGACGTCAGCAAAGTCGGCTGACGGCGAATCGACGATAAGCTTGGCGAGCAGCGAATCGAATTTAGGGTTGGTCGTGTAGCCAGCGTAGGCGAACGAATCGACGCGCAGGCCCGGCCCCGACGGCACTTCGAACGCAGCGATCGTTCCGCCCGACGGTTTGGCGCGGCCGTCGGCGCCCATCGATTCCATGTTGATCCGCACCTGCATCGCGAATCCGCGCGGCTTCGGCACAGCGCCCCGCTCCAAACCAAGCTCCGCGAGCGATCTCCCGGCGGCAAGCTCGATTTGAAGCTTGACGAGATCGACTCCCGTCACCTCTTCGGTCACGGTATGCTCGACCTGCAATCGCGGATTCGCTTCGATAAACGCGAACGCAGCGCCTTCGTCCGAGTCCGCGGCCTCAACCAGAAATTCAAACGTGCCGACGTTGTCGAATCGCGCCGCTTCGGCGAGCCGGAGCGCCGCCGCCGTCAACCGATCGCGCAGGCCCGAGGCCAATCCCGGACTCGGCGCAATCTCGACCAGCTTCTGATTCTGCCGCTGGATAGTGCATTCGCGCTCCCACAGATGGCTGACCGCTCCGGAGGCGTCGCCGAGCACCTGCACCTCGATATGGCGCGCCCGCGCCATCAACTGTTCGACATACACGTCGCCGTTGCCGAAGGCCGCGCGCGCCTCCGACTGGCATCGTTTGTAGGCATCCTCGAGATCGTCGCGGCGATGCACCATCCGCATGCCGCGCCCGCCGCCTCCCGCCACCGCCTTGATCATGATCGAAGCGCCGCGCCCCAACGACGAAAGAAACTTCGCGGCCTCATCGAGGCTGGTTGGACCCGACGTGCCTTTCATCAGCGGCACCCGGCATCGCTCCGCCAGCGATCGCGCCTGCGCCTTGTCACCGAAAAGCTCGAGTATCTCGGGCCGCGGTCCCACAAACGCGATTCCTTCCTCGCGGCAACGCTGAGCAAAGCCGGCATTCTCGCTTAGGAAGCCGTATCCGGGATGGACCGCGTCGCATCCGGTTTCTTTGGCGACCGCGATGATTTGCTCGATATCAAGGTAGGCGGCGGCGCCGGAGCCGCGGAGCGCGCGCGCCTCATCCGCTTTGCGCGCGTGCAGGGAATGCGCGTCGTCCTCGGAGAAAACGGCCACCGTGCGGATACTCATCTCGGCGGCAGCGCGCATCACGCGCACGGCTATCTCGCCCCGATTAGCAACCAGCAGGCTTTTCATATGCTGGCGCCAGGATATGTTGTCGCGTCGCTCGCAACCATCGCTACTTCCAGCTTCGACGTTAGGACTTCGGCCCCTGTCCGCGGTTATCGCAATAGCGAGCCGCGCCAGAGCCCTTCATGGAATAGCAAGAATGGCAGCGATCGGACTAACGCTCGCCGACAAATGATACGAGGTTACGTCCTCGGGGCTTCAAACCACATCGTTGCGAGCGGCGGCAGAGTCAGCTCCAGCGAATGCGGCAGGCCGTGCCACGGCACTGGCTGCGCCGTCACCGCGCCCGCATTACCCAGGTTGCTGCCGCCGTACACCGCCGCGTCAGTGTTGAGGATTTCGCGATACAGTCCGGGCGCGGGAACGCCTACCCGGTAGCCTTTACGAACCACCGGCGAGAAATTGCACACGCATACGATCTTGCGGCCGCTCGACGGCGCGATACGGATGAAAGCGATCACGTTTTCGTCGGTGTTGTTGGCGTCAATCCATTGAAAGCCGGATGAGTCATGATCGGCTTCCCACAGTGCAGGTTCAGCGCGATAGATGCGGTTCAGATCGCGAACCAGGTCCTGCAGGCCGCGGTGGTCGGGCTCGGCAAGCAGATACCAGTCGAGGCTCTCGTCGTGATTCCATTCCCGCCACTGGCCGAACTCGCCGCCCATGAACAGAACTTTCTTGCCCGCGCGCGCCCACATATAGCCGAACAGCGAGCGCAGGTTGGCGAATTTCTGCCATCGATCGCCGGGCATCTTGTCCAGCAACGAGCGCTTGCCGTGAACCACCTCGTCATGAGAGAGCGGCAGGATGAAGTTCTCGAACCACGCGTAAAGAAACCCGAACGTAAGATCGCGATGGTGGAAGCGGCGATAGATCGGCTCCTTGCTGAAGTAATCGAGCGTGTCGTGCATCCAGCCCATATCCCACTTGAAGCCGAAGCCCAGACCGCCGACGTAAACCGGCCGGCTGACGCCCGCCCACGCCGTCGATTCCTCCGCGATCATCATGACGCCACGATGGCGCGCGTAGACCTGCTGGTTGAGGTCCTTGATAAAAGAGATCGCTTCAAGGTTTTCGTTCCCGCCGTAGATGTTCGGGATCCATTCGCCGTTGTCGCGCCCGTAGTCCAGGTAGAGCATCGAGGAGACCGCGTCGACGCGCAGCCCGTCGGCGTGAAACTCATCCAGCCAGTAGTGCGCACTGCCCAGCAGGAAGCTTCGCACCTCGTTGCGCCCAAAATTAAAGATGTAAGTCTTCCATTCGGGATGGTAGCCCTGGCGCGGATCGATATGCTCGAACAGCGCGGTTCCGTCGAAACGGCCGAGCGCGAACTCATCGCTCGGAAAGTGCGCGGGAGCCCAATCCAGGATCACTCCAATGCCGCGCTGATGCAGGCGGTCGACGAGATAGCGAAAATCGTCCGGCGAGCCGTAGCGCGCGGTCGGAGCATAGTAGCCCGTAACCTCATACCCCCACGATCCGCCGAACGGATGCTCCATCACCGGCAGCAACTCGACGTGAGTGAAGCCGAGGTCCGACACGTAATCGGTAAGCCGCTCGGCGAGCTCGCGATAGGTCAGTGAACGAGGAGACTCATCGAGCGCTCGGCGCCACGAGCCGAGATGAACTTCGTAGATCGCAAGCGGACTGCGCAGCGGATCGCGGCTCGCCCGCGCCGCCATCCACTCCGCGTCGTTGAAACGATAGCTTGACTCGTAAACCTTCGACGCCGTGGCGGGCGGACATTCGGCGGCCACTGCGAACGGATCGCTCTTGAGTACGATGTGCCCGTCCCTGGTACGAATCTCGAACTTGTAATTCGTGCCCGCGGCGAGATCGGGAATGAACATTTCCCACACGCCCGAGCTGCCCAGCATCCGCATCATGTCGAGGCGTCCATCCCAGTGATTGAAGTCACCGACCACGCTGACGCCGGCCGCGTTCGGCGCCCATAGCGCGAACGACACTCCGCGCACGCCGTCGACCTCGCGCACATGAGCACCGAACTTGTTCCAAATCTGCTCATGCTTTTGTTCGGCCCACAGATGGAGATCGAGGTCGCCGACCGTCGGCTGGAATGAGTACGGCTGCCGAATCGTGACGGTACCGCCGGGATAGTGGACCTCGATACGGTATGGAAAAACCTCGCGCCGATCCGAAACCAGGATTTCGAACATCCCCCGCTCGGGCCTCTCTGCCATCGCGCGCGGCGGCTCGCCGTCGATCAGAAGCAGCGCCCGTTCCGCGCCCGGCCGATAGGTACGGACGATCACGCCGGCGTCGGTCGGATGCGCGCCAAGAATCGAGTGCGGATCCGAATGCCGCAGCGTCAGCAACCGCTTGATCTGCTCCCGCGGGATGCGCGAGACGGCAGCCGATCTGGGACTGCGCGGGACGATAATTCGCTCCTTCTGTTCGGTGGCCTTTATGCTTGCCGAGTCCGGTTGCGATTCAGGTTTGAGTGTCACCATCGTTCAATCCTAGTAATTGTCCGAGCCGGTTCGCCTTCGAAATGATGACGAAGTCTTTGCCGTTATTAAAGAACCCGCGGGAGAGCGCGGAACCCGCTCTCCCGCCAAACGATTCGTGGCGGATGCTAGGAATTTAGTTTGCCCTGTCCTTTGGAATCTCTTAGTCTTTTAGACTTCGCGATCAGCATAGCCGTTCTTGCGGGTCATGCGCTGGAAATTCGCGCAGCGACCAATTGGCAAGCTCATAAGGCGCGAGGGACACCAACGATGAGCGATCGAAATGACTATCTCATCACGGACCTGAAACAGCTGCGCGCGCATATCGGAGATCCTCATCCGCTCGTTCCCAAAAAAGTATGGCGCACGCTTGAACCCGCTGCCGTACAATTCATCAGCCAATCGCCGCTGCTCTTCCTGGCCACGGCCGACACCGAGGGCAATGTCGATGTCTCGCCCAAGGGCGACGCTCCCGGGTTCGTGGCGGTCGAAGATCAGGCTACGCTTCTGATTCCCGACCGCAAGGGCAACAAGCTGATTTTTGGCATGCAGAACATTCTCGCCAACCCTGGAGTCGGAATAATATTCCTGGAGCCCGGAACCGAGGAGACCTTGAGGGTAAACGGACGGGCCGAGTTGACCGTTGACCCTCTCCTGTTGGAGCGCCTATCAGCCCGTAACCAGCCCGCTGTGTTGGTGATTCGAGTTTCAGTCGAGCGTTGTTTTTTCCACTGTGCAAAAGCCTTCAAGCGGTCGCTGGCGTGGCAGCCGGGCACCTGGCCGCCTCGGCAGGCGTTGTCGTGGGGCAAGATCCTGGCCCCGAAGGCCGAAGGCAGCGACGAGCTGGCGCGAGAGATCGACAGGTTCGTTGAAGAGGATTACAAAAACAATCTATAGTCTCGCAACCGCTGAAAGCGTAAACCAGCGCCAGGACTCGTGGTTGTCGAGGAGCAATTCGATGAGAGTCGTTGTGGACCACAATCTCTGCGAAGGAAACGCCCGCTGCAATGAGATTGCGCCCGAGGTCTTCGAACTTCGCGATGATGACCGCAGCTACGTGCTGGTCGAGAAGCCGCCGCAGGCGTTGCGCGCCAAGGTCGAGCTTGCGGCAAGCCGCTGCCCGCGCCAGGCGATCCGTGTGATCGAGGATTAGGGCCGTTTCGGCGCGCGGGCCGTCTAAGCGCGAGCAGGCGGAGAAAGCTACGTTCGCTCGTCCGGGAGGATTATCGAGACCATGGCAGCTCTCACGCTGGAGACCATCGACATTCTCGATCCCGACCTTTTCGTGCAGCGCGGCTATCCGCACGAAGAATGGACGCTGCTTAGGCGCGAGGCTCCGGTTTTCTACTACCAGCGCCCGAACGTCGCCCCCTTCTGGGCGGTGACCAAACACGCCGATATCGTGACCGTTTCGGGTCAGCCCGAGCTTTTCAGGAGTACTCAGCAGTTGTTCGCCGTCGTCGAGGAGCCCGGCATGCCCGCACCGGACGAAGCAATCCTGCGCCAGCTCCTGAACATGAACCCGCCCGAGCACGGCGCCTATCGCGGAGTTGTCAGCCGCCGCTTCACGCCGCGCGCCATTCAAAAGTTGAAGAATCAGATAGAACAGATCACGTCGGAGGTGCTCGACGATATCGTCGGCCGCGCGGAATGCGACTTCGTGACCGAGGTTTCGGCAAAACTTCCGCTGGCGGTGATCGCTGAAATGTTCGGTATCCCGCGCTCTGACTGGGCAATGATGTTTCGGCTGAGCAACCGGATGATCGGCCCGACCGACCCGGAGTATGCCGGCAGCGAAACGATCAAGGAGACCCTCGAGCGGGCGCGCCTGGAATTTTTCCAATACTTCAGCCAGCTTTGCGAAGACCGGCGCAAGAACCCGCGAGAAGATCTGGCCAGCGCGCTTGCCAGCGGCCGCGTCGACGGCGAGCCGCTCCCGCTGTTCGAGTTGTTGTCGTATTTCGCCCTGCTGATCGTGGCCGGCAATGAAACCACGCGCAACGCGACCACGGGCGGACTTTATGCCCTAATCAATCATCCCGACCAATGGCAGCGGCTCAAGCGTGATCCGGCGCTGGTCGCCCCCGCGGTCGAGGAAATTATCCGATGGACGTCGCCGGTTATCCAGTTCACGCGCATCGCAACGGCCGACACCACGCTTCACGGCCAGAAGATTCGCGCGGGCGACTTGCTCGCGCTGTTCTATCCTTCGGCCAACCGCGACGAGGAGGTGTTCGAGCGTCCGTTCACGTTCGATATCGGACGCTCTCCCAACTATCACCTGGCCTTCGGCATCGGCGAGCATTACTGCCTCGGAGCGAATCTCGCGCGACTCGAGTTACAAGTGATGTTTCGGCACTTGGCCGAGCGCCTCGAGGCGGTCGAGCTGAACGGGGCGGTACAGCGCATGCGCTCGAGCTTTGTCGGCGGCATCAAGCACATGCCGATTCGCTACCGGATGCTGCCGCGCTCCGCGAACCAGGCGTAACAACGCAACAGCGATGGGATAAAGGAGGAACTCGCGATGACATTACCGCGCGCCATGAACCATGTCGGAATCACGGTGCCTGATATCGACGCGGCCTTCGCCTGGTACCGCGACGTCATGGGATGCTACCCGCTCGCCCATCCCAGCGAAGCCAACGACGACGGCACCGGTTTCGGCAACATCGTCAAGGACATCTTCGGCAATAACTTCGGCGGCCTGAAGATCGCCCATCTCGCGACCGTCGACGGCGTCGGCATCGAGCTGTTTCAGTTCACCAAGCCGAAGACCTACGCCCCCGACAACACGTTCGAGTACTGGCGCACGGGGATTTTCCACATCTGCCTGACCGCGGTCGATATCGAGGCCACCGCGAAGCACATCGCGGCCAACGGCGGCAAACAGATGAGTAAAGTCTGGAAGCTGTTCGCCAACAAGGACTACAAGGTCTGCTATTGCAGCGACCCGTGGGGCACGATCATCGAGCTGAGCACCCATCCGTACGTGCAGGTCTGGTCGAACTTGCAGGAACCGCACAAGTTCTGACACGCCCGCGCCACCTTGAAGTCATCCTGAGCCGGCGAGCATCGCGAGCCGTGCCGAAGGATCTCGCGCGCTCCTGCGCGCGTTAGCTCCAACGTCGCGGCATACGCCCGGAGGACCGGGCGAGATCCTTCGCTACGCTCAGGATGACGGCAAAAGGCCACCCAATCCGATTCTCAATTAAGCGCACCTTGAATTCCGGACACTACAGCTTCGACGCCGGTTCCAGCCATTGACTGGCGGCCTGCTCGAGGCGCGTCACGGCCTCTTCCTCGGTCCGAGGCGGGCGTATGTTCGCGAGCACGACCTCGTCGACACCCGCGTCGCGATAACGCTTCAAATCGTCAGCCACGATCGGCTTGCCATACGGCGAGACGATGACCTCGATGTCCGAGCGCTTGCGGCCATTCGCGCGCAGCAGTTCATCAAGTTTGCGCAGCTTCGCTACTGTCTCGTCGGGCATCAGATTGAATCCCACCCATCCGTTGCCGTACTCGGCCACGCGCTTGAGCGCCGGGCCGCTCTCGCCGCCGAATACCACCGGCACCGAACCGCGCACCGGCTGAGGAGAGGACGCGGCACTATCGAAATTGACGAACTCGCCGTGATAGGAGCCGATCTTGTTGCCCCACAGCGCGCGCATCGCTTCGATATACTCGCGCGTGCGCTTGGCCCGATTCTCCCACGGGATGCCAAGCGCCTGGAATTCCTCCTCCAGCCATCCGATACCGACGCCCAGCATCAGGCGCCCGTTGCTCAGCCAGTCGAGCGTGGCCGTCACCTTCGCCAGTATCAGGGGATTGCGCTCCGGCACCAGGCAGATACCGGTGGCGAGCCGAATCTTCCCGGTCGCCGACGCCATCGCGCACAGCGTCAGGAACGGATCCGGGATCGGCGCGTCGACGCGCGCATGAATTACGCCGTCCTCGCTGTACGGATACCGCGACGCGTATTTTTCGAGCAGCACTACGTGCTCGGGCACCCACAGGGTGGAGAATCCCAGCCGTTCGGCGGTGACGGCGAAGGCCTTGTGCAGCGCCATGACGTCCGTGCGTGCGGGAACCAGCGCGAAAAGTCCGATCTTCAAGCTTCCATCCTCCTGATGCGCGGAGATATCGAAGAGCCTCGGCGCAAGTGACGATTACTACGCCGACGCCGCGGACGGCAACACCGCTCGCCCGCCGCCCGGGCGCCTTCGTCGCGGCACCGACGCGCCTGTCGTTGCCAAAATCATTGACGCCGAAGGAAACAACTTTTCTGCGCTAGAACAGTTCGTCGCCTTATGCGAAATGGCAGAACTGCTGATATACAAACGGAGACACATCGTGGCACGTGCGACGCTCACACGGTTCGGCTCGCTTCGGGGAGCACCGCATTGGGCGCAAGCCGATCGGAATCGGGAGGCTGGAACATAGATGACAACCGAGAAAGCGCAACCTTTGATCGTTACTTGCGATGCCGGCGGTACGATGACCGACATCCTGCTGGTGGACGAGGCGGGCCGATTCAGCGTCGGCAAGGCGTCGACCACCCCGCAGGATGAGTCGCAGGGATTCTGGGAATCGCTCGAAGACGCCTTCAGCAATTGGGGCGTCGAGCTCAACGGCGACACCAGGAAGTATCTCGAGCCGCTCAAGGTCTCGATCTACACCGGCACCACGATGCTGAACACGCTGCTCCAGCGTCGCGGCAAGAAGGTCGGCCTGATCATCACCAAGGGCTTTGAAGACAGCTTCGTGGTCGAGCGCGGCTTCCAGTTGGTAGCCGGCTACTCGTACGCCGATCGGCTCCATACTGTCACTCACGTCCATAACGAGCCGCTGATACCGCGCCATCTGGTGCGCGGCGTGACCGAGCGCGTCGATTTGTTCGGCAAGGCGGTGATTCCGCTTTACGAACACGAGGTGCGCGAGGGTGTTCAGGAACTGCTGAAAGCGGGGGTCGAGGCTATCGCGATCCTGTTCCTGTTTTCGTACATCAACCCCAAGCACGAGGAGACCGCGGCAAAGATCGCGCGCGACACGATCAAGCGGATGAAGCGCGCGGTCCCGGTTTTCACCTCGAGCGAGGTCAGCCCCACGATTCGCGAACTGGCGCGCCTCAACAGCGTCGTGATCCAGGCCTACGCGGCCGAGCCCGTGCGCGAGCAGTTGTTCAAGATCGAGAATCGATTGCATGCGGCCGGCGTGCGCTATCCGCTGCAGACCGTGCTCGCCTACGGCGGACTGGCGCCGGTGCGCTATCCGCGGCTGTATGAAAGCGTGGCGTCTGGGCCGGTGGGCGGATTGCTCGGCGCGCGCTACCTGGGCGAGGCGGTCAGCATCAACAACCTGATAACCGCCGATATGGGCGGCACCAGCTTCGACGTGGGCCTGGTGACCGAGGGCAAGATTCCGCTGGTGCGCGAGCCGGAATTCGCGCGCTTCATCTTCAACCTGCCGATGGTGACGATTAACTCGGTGGGCGCCGGCGCCGGAACCTACATCAGGCTCGACCCAATGACCAAGCGCATCACGCTTGGACCGGAAAGCGCGGGCGCGGAGCCCGGCCCGGTCTGCTACGACCATGGCAACGAAATCCCGACCGTGGTCGATTGCGACCTTATCTGCGGCGTGGTGAATCCCGACTACTATCTGGGCGGCAAGATCAAGCTCAACAAGGAAAAGGCGCTGCGCCGCTTCCGCGAGGATATCGCCGATCCGCTCGGCCTCGACGTTTACGAGGCGGCGGAAGGCGTGCTCGGACTGGTGAACGCGGTGATGCGCGATCAGATCCGCTCGCTGGTGCTGGCCAAGGGCTACGCCACCGCCGATTATACGCTGATCGCGTTCGGCGGCGCGGGCCCGATGCATATGGCCGGATTCACCGAAGGGCTGGCGCTCAAGGGGTTGGTGACGGTGCCATACGCCGCCGCGTTCTCGGCCTTCGGCTGCGCCACGGTCGACTACAGCCATCGCTACCAACGCTCGACCCATATGTTCGTGCCTCCCGCCGGAAGTGCCGAGGCGAAGATTAAGGTCGGGAATGAGCTGAATCGCGCGTGGGAGGATCTCGAAGAGAAGGCCCTCGTCGAGATGGTCGCCGAAGGTTTCGCCCGCGATCAGGTCAACCTCCAGCAGGTCGCTTTCATTCGTTATGGCGGCCAGCTCGACGACGTCGAGGTGTTCTCGCAAGCCCGGCGCATCAACAGCGCCCAGGATATGGATGAGCTGATCGCGCGGTTCGAGGATCTGTACTCGAAAATCTACGTCAGCGGCGCGCGATTCCCGGAAGCCGGCTTCCAAATCCTCGAGGTCGCGATAGTCGCGACAGTTCCCAAGGTGAAGCCGCTAATCGAGCGGCGGCCGCTCGCTTCGCCCGAGCCGCCGGCCCGCGCGCTGAAGGGCACGCGGCAGGTCTATCGCGGCGGGCGATGGCATAAAGCGCGGATTTTCGAAATGGACGAGCTCGAGCCGGGCAACGTAGTCCAGGGCGTCGCGGTTATCGAGGCGCCCAACACCACGATGTTCGTGCCGGAGCATCGGCGCGCCCGCTTCGACGAGTGGGGAATGATCTGGATGGAGTAGCGCGCGGCGCCTGAAAAGCTAAGCGAGAAATATCAGGCCAATGAACAAAAGCACAGGCCTTGTGGCCTACGGTCTCTTTTTCAGCGGTGTTTCCCTTATCATGCTAAGTGCGCTTGGTGCCGAGCTTTGGCACTGGCCAATATGGGGCGTAGCTTTCGTCCGGGATATCGGTCTTTTACTCTCAGCTGTTATGGCTGGAACGATGCTTCATGAGAAGCTCCTCCGCGACGAAACTTTTCGCTCCCTACTTCATGAACTTGATCGAAAATTGGAAACGAAAATCCCGAAGCTCGACGACATCGCTTCGCGAACTGCGAACGGAGTGCACGAGCTTTTCTGTCAGCGGCCACCCGGCCTTACTGGAATGCGTCTGGGAACCGCGGTTAGACGTAACTTCGAAGGTTACTCTAATTGGATAACCCAAACCAAGCCTCAAGAATTATTCTTTGCCGGTCGCTCGGTCCTGCACCGCATAGATGCCCATATTCGGTCCAGAACAGCGAGTTGTGCAGAAGATATTCTCCTCCGTCGCCTGAAAGAAGGTTCGCAAATCAAGGTACTTTTTCTCGACCCCCGTACCGGCATCGTGGAGCGCATAGCCGCAGAGGAGGGCCAGACGCTACAGGCGATGCTGGGGGATGTTACTAGGTCTCTCGGAATATGCCTACGACTCGATAGTCTACTGCAAACCGAGTTTGCGGCGTTACCGGCGAATGCGGAGTTGAGCATCCGAGTATACGATCGTATACCGTACTTCGCCTACCATAAACAGGGCGATGACGTGCTCGTCGGATTCTATTTTCTTTCATACAAAGGCTCCACATCGGCAGCCTATGAGCTCGTGGATGATGTAACAAAAGAGGTCTTTGGCGATCACTTTGCTAAGATACACTCTGAGACAACGGCAAGCTCCCTCGTCGAATTTGAGGGGGCGCGGGGTCGCCCGGCGTTTAACGGAAGGCTTGTCGCAGAACTGCGGCATTGCCTGTCAGAAAAGCTCGGCACCGATAAAGTCGATGAGCTGCTGAGCCGCGAAAATGTTGAGCCGCTGAATCGGAACATTGGCAATAGACTGCTTGAATCTCGCTGATTGCGGTTAAATGACCTGAGTACCTGTAAATAATACCCATGATTCAGAATTACTTCGGGATGCACCACGTATGTTGCGTCGAGGCGTAGCGCTCTCGAATCAGAACGCGCGAAATCCGGTGAGGTTCCGCCCGATAATCAGTTTCTGAATCTGAGTAGTACCGTCTGGAATCGGCAGGACCCTCGCCTCTCTGAACAGGCGCTCGGCTGGATATTCTTTCGAAATCCCATAGGCGCCGTGAATCTGTACCCCAAGCGACGCGACTTTTACCGCCGCTTCGGTAGTGTACGCCTTCGCCATCGAAGTCTGCGTATCGCAGCGGACGCCCTGATCGATAAGTGCCAGCCCGCGCAGCGTGAGCAGGCGCGCGGCGTCGGTCATGATCGCCATGTCCGCCAGCATCTGTTGCACCAATTGATGCTGCCCGATCGGCTTGCCCCATTGCCTGCGCACCTTCGCATACTCGATCGCCCCTTCCAACGCGGCCTCCGCGATACCCAGCGCGAGCAGCGCGACGTATGCGCGTGCGACTTCGAAGCCCTTTAGCGTTGCCTTCAGGCCGGTGCCCTCGCCCCCCAACCGGCGCCAGTCAGGCACCGCGATCTGGTCGAAGTGTATAATCGACGTCGGCCACTCATTCATCGCCATCTTTTCGATATCGCGAGTGGTATAACCGTCGGCTCTTTCGGTGATGAACCTCGATAGCCCCTCGCCTCCGCTTCTCCTGGCGACGACTATGCAGATATCGGAAATGTCGCCATTGGATATCCAGGATTTCTCACCGCTGATGATCCAGTCATCTCCATCGCGAGTGGCGGTGGTCTTGACGTCGGAAGGATTGGACCCGACATCCGGCTCGGTTATCGCCACGCAACCGATCAATTCCCCCTTCAACAGCCCCTTCAAGTAGGCCGCGCGATGCTGGTCCGAACCTTCGAGCGCGACAGCCTTCGCGGTCGAGGAAGTAATGAAAGCGATGCCGGCCAGACCCGCGAAAGCCTTCGCCAACTGCTCGTACAGCAGCCCTTCCGTCAAATAGGAAAGGCCGCCGCCGCCCATTTCGACCGGAAGCGTGCCGCCGATGAACCCCAACTCCGCGAGTTCGCCCATCACTTCGTGCGCCATCGCTTTGGGGACCGGCCGATTGTCGATCTCCTTGCGCATCGGTTTAACTCTGCGTTCGATATAGCGATTAGTGCTGTCCAGCAGGGCCTTCTGCTCTTCCGTGAGGTTCAAAAACTCCATCTGACGACACCTTCCTTGCTTCCGAGGCCGTCCAAGCGCCGGAGCGATTTCGCGATTGCCTACCGCTATTGTTCCGATCGAGCGATAAGTTGCCGCGCGATGATGATGCGCTGCAGCTCGTTGGTGCCTTCGCCGATCAGCAGCAGCGGAGCGTCGCGATAGAGCCGCTCGACTGGATACTCAGTCGAATAGCCATAGCCGCCGTGAATGCGCATCGCTTCGAGGCTGTTCTCGGCCGCGGCTTCGGTCGCGAACAATTTCGCCATCCCGGCTTCCATGTCGCAGCGCTCGCCGCGATCATAAGCCTCGGCCGCTTTTTCCACCAGCAGGCGCGACGCTTCCAAGCGCGTCGCCATGTCGCCGAGCTTGAGCTGAATCGCCTGATGCTCGCAGATCGGCTTGCCGAAAGTCTTGCGCACTTTCGAATAGTTTACCGCCTCGGTCAGCGCCGCGCGGGCGATTCCCACGCCGCGGGCAGCGACGTTAATCCGGCCCAGTTCGAGACCCGACAGGATTTGCTGCAGGCCGCGCCCCTCGACTCCGCCGATCAGGCGGCTTACGGGAACCTTGTAGTCCTCGAAGGCGAGTTCGCAGGTGTCGATACCGCGATAGCCGAGCTTCTCAAGTTTGCGGGTCACCACGAATCCCGGCCCCTTCTCAGCGATAAACAGGCTCATGCCCTTATGGGCCGGCTGCGCGTTGGGATTGGTTTTCACCAGCAGCGCGATCGTGTTGCCGTACATGCTGTTGGTGATCCAGGTTTTGCGGCCGTTGACGACGTAGTAATCGCCCTCGCGCTTGGCCAGCGTGCGGACCGCTTGCAGGTCGGTGCCGCAATCGGGCTCGGTCAGCCCGACGCCGCCGCGCAGCTCGCCGGTTGCGAACTTGGGCAGATAATGGCGCTTCTGCTCTTCGGTGCCGCCGCGCTGCACCGTCATCGCCATGATCAGATGGGAGTTGATTATCCCGCTGACCGACATCCACACCGCCGAGATCCGCTCGATAATCTTGGCGTAGGTGCCGGCGCCAAGCCCCAGGCCGCCGTATTCGGAGCTAATCATGCATCCGAACAGGCCCAGCTCCTTCATCTTTGCGACGATGTCGGCTGGATACACGTCGTCGTGCTCCAGCTTGTGGGCGTAAGGTTTGACCGCGGTATCGAGGAATTTGTCGACCGCGTCGAGGATCAGTTTCTCTTGCTCGTTATCCATTCTGAAAACCTGCTTTAGCGCCGGGCACTGCTATCGGTTGATGAATACGGCCCAAACTTCTGAATGTGCATGACACTTACTAGCTTCATCGGCGGGAACCGACAAGCGGTCGGAACCGGCGCGCGGTTCAGGTTCCCATCTTTTCGATGAGACGCTTGAGATTGCCGCGCTCGCCGATCACCACCAGATAGTCTCCGGCTTCGATTCGCGTGCCGGAATCGGGGATGATCGAGATCGGACCGCCGCCGCGTTTGAGCGCAACGATCCTGACCCGAGTGGTCTCTTGCTCGACAGCGCCGAACGTTTTGCCTACGAGGGGGCTTTCCTTAACCACCTCGACTTCCTCGAGGTCAACTACGTCGCCACGCCCTGGAAGCGAGAGCTCGAGAAAATCAACCACTGAAGGGCGCAGAATGCTGGCAGCGATCCGCATCCCGCCCCGCTGATAGGCCGAAATTACCTGATGCGCACCGGCAAGCTGCAGCCGGCGCAAACCGGCTTCGGACTCCCCGCGAGCGTGGATCTTTATTGACGGATTCTTTTCATGCGCGGACAGCGTGATATAGACGTTGTCAGCGTCGGAGGCGGTCGCGACCACGATCGCGCGTGCGGAACGGATCGCGGCCCGCTCCAGGACGTCATCTTCGAGAGCGAAACCGATCACATAGAGCATCTCGAGTCTGGTCAGTTCGGCTTCTTTTGACACATCCGAATCGATCACTACAACCGCTACCGAGTTGCGCAGCAGCTCTTCGGCCACTACCCGGCCGAAGCGGCCGAAGCCGCAGATAATCACGTGGTTCTGAAGCTGATGAATCTTGCGAACCATGGCTGTCTTCCCGAGAAAGTCGCGCAGTCGCCCCTCGATTATCATCTCCGCGACTGTGGTCAAAAGATAAAAGGCGGTTCCAACACCGCAAATGATAAAAACGATGGTGAACAGCCGGCCAGCCGGGCTCAAGGATTTGATGTCGCCGAACCCGACCGTGGAGATTGTGCTGATCGCCATGTAGAAGGCGTCGATCACCGACACCTTCTCGATCAGCATATAGCCCAGCGCGCCCAACACGGTCAGCCCGCTGATGCCGCCGACCGCGATCAGAAAGCGTCGTCCCGGGCTCTTCACCTGAGCCCTGGCGATGAGGCAAAATCGCTGCCGCCCCGGCTTGCGATCACGGACCTGCTCATACGGAATCGGCAGCTAAGCTCATTCGAGGAACCGATGCTTGAATCGCGCACGCTTGCTGCGCTCGCCCGCGCTCATCGAGGGTGGTTAACGATCAGCGCCTTCGGATGGTAGGAACCTCGCCTCGGCGCTTTAGGCGAAAGCCCAAGGGCTTTTATATTCCGAAGACTGG
>JBEKLA010000015.1:0-34722 GCA_050010455.1 Binataceae bacterium (SeqCode)
GCTGGTTGTCGTAGGTGACCTTGTACCCGAGCGGAGTCGCTATCGATGATAGCTCGGTTTGATAAGGGAAGTTGCCGATTGCGAAGGCGGCGAACAGGAACACTCCCCACGCCACATAGGCGGCAGTCAGCGAATGCTCGCGCCAGTAATCGAGGGTGAGGAATTGGCGCAGATCAGCCACTCTTCCCAACCGCGGAACAGGTCATCTCGACGTCGAACGAGTGGGGATTCTGAGGGCGCTTCTTGATATCGAGGTTCGAGACCATAATCGGCACCGTAAGCGCCTTGACCTCGTAAAGGCTTTCGACCAGTTGTGCCAGGCTCACGTCGCTGAGTTTGACGTTGACCTGGTAATCCGTAAGTTCGTCGGAGATGCGCTTGTCGCCGGGAGTAAGCGAGCCGATCTTGTCGCGTCCGACGCTCTTGGTAAGCGACGCCTCCAGGATCGAGAAGAGCGAAAAATCCTTTCCGCCCTTGGTGGTGCGCTTTTCCGCAGAGGCGATGTCGAGCTTCAGCTCCGAGTAAACCTGAGCGAGGCGGCGTACCTCGCCGATTTCTTTCTGCCGCGCCACGATCCGGCTATCGAGGCTGTCCTCCATACCCCGAATCGGCCGGTAGACCAAGTTGTAAATGAAAAACACGGCGAGCAGGACTCCGGCAACCTGCACCAGGACCTTCTCGCGCGGCTCGAGCTTCTGATAGCGCGCGCGGAGGTCGTTGCGAATGGGAGCGATTCGCTCCGAGACCCGCTTGAGCTGCTCACGGGCGACGGCATCGAACCCGTCGACGATCCGTTGGCGAATTCCCGCCGCCATATTCAGTTCGCCTCCATCGGATTGTCCCTAAGCGTCGCGGTGAGATGAAAGTCGACCTTGTTGGGGTCACTCCCCGCCTTGGCGTCGGCGACCTCGATTTCGCCGAAAGTGTCGTTGGTGCCGAGCGCCTTTTTCAGCCGATCGATGGTGCTGAAGGAGTCCGCTGTTCCGGATATCTTAAGTCCCGCGTCGTCGATCTGCAGATCGTCGATATCGACCGGGAGCGTCGGCGGCATCGATTGAGAGGCCGCCAGCAGAATGTCCAGCGGCGAGCTTCGGCTCGAGCCGCCCATCACTTTCAGCCGCTTGCGCATGTCGCTGATGCCGGATTTGAGCGCGGCCTTGACGTTGGCCGGCGGATGGCTGCCGAAGGCCGGGCTCGCTGCCAGATCGACCTGGCGATCAAGCTGGTGCAGCCGGCCATACTGGTTCACGATCGAGAGTATTACGTGCAGCAGTACCAGGAAGAGTACGGCGATCCCCACCATCGCGGGGCGGTACAGGGGCGCGAGGTCGCCGCGTTTGCCGTGGAAAGTAAACTCGCCGCGGCGGAGATCGAGCAGCGGGATGGCACCGCGCGGCGCTTCGCCGAGCAGCATCGATATGCAGCTCGCGTAACGCATTCGCTCCGGCGCAACCCCCTCGAGCTTGTCCGAACAATCGAGCACATCACTTCCGTGGACGGGCAGCGCGAGCGAGTTGGAGATCTGTTGCTGAACCTCCGGCATCGCTCCGAGCTCGCCGCTCAGGACAACCTCCGGTGGCTCGGTGTCAGCGCTGTGCGCGATCAAGGTCTGACGCACCGCAGCCAGCGCTCCGGCGGTTACCGTTTCGATCAGGCCATGGCCGTTTGCAGACGCGGGCGTCTGAGTGATTGTGCGGAGCGCGCTTAGCGTACCGTCGGCGCCAAGCAGGATCAGGGATAGTCTGCCCTCATCGAGATCGAGCATCAGATGTTGAGCGGCGTGTCCATTGCGAGCGCGTGCCAGTAGCGCGGGTAAGGTCATGGCACTCAACGTCACCGTCTTCGGGTTGATCCCTGCCTTCGCAAGCAACTCGAGATGGGAGCTGAGGTCGTCCTTGCGCACCATCGCCGCGAGGATCTGGCTGCTACCGGCGTTATCGTGACCCAAGGTCACGTAGCTGACCACGGCGTCGTCGACGGCGAATGGCAGATGCTCTTCGAGGGCGAAAGGCACTGCTTGGTCGAGGCGGCGTCGATCGTGAAAGGGCAGGGTCAGCAATCGCTTAGCCACGAGCTGGCCGGGGAAAGCGGATATGACGATGTCGGGCTTGCCCGTCTTTGCCAGCAGGCGCGTGAGCGCGGCGCTAAGGTCGAGATCTCCAGGTTCGCTTCGGGCTTCGAATGTTCCGACGAAGACGAAAGTATTCCACGCCCGCTCCGCAACCGCGGCGCGGACAACGTCGTCGGAAATCTCGATCGAAAGGATTCGCTCCGCCATCGCCCCCTCAATCCTCGTGCCAAAACGATAGTAACATGGGGCCGACGCCGTTGCGCCTGACGGTCGCATACGCAAAGGTGCGCGCTCCGGCAAATTTGCCCACGCCCGTTATCGTAAAGTAGTCGCTTTGCGTGGTGAAGAGGCTTTGAGCATTTTTTGCAATCGCTGCCACACCGGGGATTTTGTTAAAATCTGTCAAAGTTCTGAACGGCCGCTGTGACAATATTGCCTGCAGCATCGAAGGCTGATTGGCGAGTTGCGGAAGCATCGCCAGTATCACTTCCGGCGGCGCCGTGTTGATGTTCACCCTGGTGTCAGGAACGACCGTCAGAAACTGCGCCAGGCGAGTGAAGATCGCGTCATCCACACCACGCACCATTTTGAGGTCTGCGATCGTTGGCATCGGGCCGTTGCGCGGTTCATACGGCGGTATCAGGCCGAGGTAGTAATCGGATTTGGCGCCTCCGGGGCTCGGGGTATCGCCGGGGGTAAGCCAATCGATGAGCGCGGGCAGGATCTCAGGGGGTATGTTAATCACTTCGAACAAGCGCAGCAGCTCCGCGGCGAACGTCTGGTTTGGGGCCCCGTTGGCAGGATTGACGAGCTGATTGATGCCGAGTTTGCGGGTTTCGTCGACGATCGAGACGGAGGCCGTTCCCCCACCGACCGGAAGTGGCGGAAACGGTGTCGCCCACATCTCATCCAGACCGTCGTACGGTTGCTGCGAAAGCGCGTCGTTGCGAGCGTCCTGGGACAGCAGGCCAAGGCCGACCTGAACGCCCGAGCGAGCCAGATAGTCGGCCCGCAACTCGTTCATCTGATTCGCCGCCGCGCGAAAGCCGGAGGTGGCGGAGTACGCGAAATCCATCACGAGGACGGTCATTAGCGCCACCGCCATCAGCACGGCCAGCATCGCCATTCCCCGCTGGCTTTCGGCAATTCGTTTCATCGCAACACGAAGGACATCGGCACAGTTACGGTGCTTGAAAGAGTCACCGGACGACCGCCCGGGGCCATCAAGGAAAGATCGAACGATATGGCCAGTGGCAAAATCTGACCCGGCGGCATGCTTCGCGAGTCCCAGCTTTCCTGCCATCGCTGGCCGTCGTAGTAACGCAAGTGGAAACTCAGTAGATTGTCCGCCAGCACAACGGGCGGCAGCTCGTGGCTGCTGCCTCGAGTTAACAGTGCGCTGGCTTGGCTGCGCGTCAGTACGAACCATCCCGGATGGTTGGGATTAGGTTGCGCCGTATAAGCGACCACCTCTTCAGTGCCGATGCCGGTGAGCGAACGGCGATGGGTCACATCGACCGTCGAAAACGTGATGTTGTCGAGTGCGCCTGCGGCGTTCTTGCGCGCCTCGCCGATCAGCAAAGTCTTGCTGACGACAAGTGGTGTCTGAATCACGCCGCGGATTTCCTTGCTCAGCTGCCACATGATCGCGCGGCCTTCCTCGTTGGCAGCAAGACGATTCTCGCCGTGCACTTTGCTGCTCGCGACCGCGGAGAACGATTGGTAAAGCAGGATCATCAGCAACGAGAGCAGACCCAACGCGAGCATCAGCTCGATCAGCGTGAAGCCGCGCTGCCTCGCACTATCCAGGCGGAGCGTCACTGGACCTGCTCCGGCGGTATAGGGCTGTGCATGTACTCGACCAGATCGAAGGTGCGCCTGAAACCCGGTCCGAAGGCCACGCGCACAGTCACCTTGCGGACATCGGGAAACAAGGCCGTCGCCTCGACGTTGCGGTACCAGCGAAAATTGGGGTACATGCCGGAGTGCATGTTTTGGAAGTCACCATGGGTTTGCCCGAGCGCGGGAAAACGGTCGAGTTCGGCCGCGGTCATCACTTCCTGGGCGAGCAGTGCCGCGCGAGTGAGTTCCTGTCCGCGAATCACGCTTTGCAGACTCTGATGCTGTAAACCGAGCAGCGCCACCAGCGCCGTCGCCGCGATCGCCAACGCCAGCATCACCTCGATCAACGTGAAACCGGCGCGTGAGGACCAGCGTCCCGATCGATCCGCGGGAACCCGGTTTCGATGCCGTGATGCGCGGCCTGGATTCATTGCCTCGCCCGGCGCTGAGCGGTTGGATTGAGTTCGCCGCGCCAGATCGCCACCCGCCCCGTCAACGGGTCGATAGCGAGCGTGAAGATATCGCCCCATTCGTCACCAAGATGAATGAGGGTCGCGTCAACCCAGCCTTCGGGATAAAAGTTGGCGCTTATCATACCGCGGTTCAGCGTGCCGATATTCTCGACCGTGACATCCCGCAGGAACACGTCGTTGGGCAGCCTGATCGGGGCTGCGCCGGGTTGGCTATCGGGCACGAACGTCGGCATCGCCGCGTAAGGATCGAGTTCGGAAACGAAATAGCGATTGTTGTCGAGGTCGAACGTCAGCCGCATCACGAGCTTGTTCGCGGTGGCCCTCTCGCCGATATAGGCGATGCGGCCAGCCAGTCGGCGAACCTCGCTCTTGAGCCGCGTGCCGCGCAGGCCGCCGACATGAGGCGTGACCAGCGCCAGAGTCAGGCCGATGATGAAAATCACGACCGCCAACTCGATCAGAGTAAATCCTGCTGTCGCGGCGCGGTCGCGCGTCCCGGCGCGACGTGCGATTAACGACTTCGAGCCGAGCGCGATGGTGGAAGATTCTTCGCTTCGGCAGCTTAAGTTTAGAATGACAACAAACACCTCAAAGGCTGACATTCCGAGCGTGGCTAAGAATCTCATTCCGCTTAAGACGTGTTTGTGACGCGATATACCGGGTCGCACTCGGACGAATCGGCGCGCGCCGTCACATTTGACTCGCGTCGATTTCGCCGGCCCCGCCGCCTTCCTGGCCCCCGGAGCCGAATGATTTCAAGGCGTAGGTGTTACCGTCACTCTGATAAAAATATTGATTGCCCCACGGGTCGATCGGCACTCGTGAAATGTAACCGCCATTCTCGTAATTCTGGGGGATTCTGCCGTTACTCGGAGGAGTGACGAGCGCCTGCAATCCCTGATCGGTGGTCGGGTAGGAGCCGTTATCCATGTAGTAGCGGTCGAGTGCGGTCTTGAACCCCGCGATATCCGCCATCGCCTTGGTGCGCTTGGCTTTGTCGGTCGCGCCGCGCAGGTTTTGCACTACCAATGTAGCCAGCAGTCCCAGAATCATGATTACCACCATGATTTCGATTAGGGTAAAGCCTGCCTGGGCTCTGCGCTTTGACTGCATAGCAAGTACCTCCGCCGGCGAATTCACTGTACCAATTGGTTAAGTTGGAAGATTGGGAGCAAGACCGCCAGAATCATGAATACTATCATACCGGCCATCATCAACGTCATGATCGGCTCGAGCAGCGTCGTCATCTGCGACAACGATTGCTCGACCTCGCGCTCGTAGCTGTCGGCCGCCCGTTCGAGCATCGGTTCCAATTGGCCGGAGCGCTCGCCAACCTTAATCATCTCAATCAGCATCGGCGGGAACAAGCCGCATCGCCCCAGCGTCTGCCCCATGCCGTGACCTTCGCGGATTTCGTCGCGGCTCTTCTCGATCGCGTCTTCGAGCAGCGTGTTGGTGACCACCATCCGGACCGCGGCGAGCGCCGGCAACACCTGGACTCCGCTGGCGAGCAGTGTCGCAAGCGTGCGCGCGAAGCGCGCGGTGATAATTTTGGTCACAGTGGTGCCGATATAAGGAACGCGCAGCAGCCATCGATCGTACAGCGCGCGTCCGGCGGGCCGGGTCAAGCCGACGCTAATCCCAAAAACGATGGCTAACAATCCCAGCACCAGAAACAGCCAGTAGTTGATCAGAAAACCGGAGAAGCCCATCAGAATTTGGGTCATCATCGGCAGCGACTGATTGGTCTGCTGAAAGATGGTCGAAACCTGCGGGATGACGTAGGCCACCAGGAAGCCCATGATCGCGATGCTGACGCAGACCATGATAATCGGGTAAGTAAGCGCGCCGCGCACCTTGGCGATCAGCTCGGCTTGCTTCTCGCTGTAATCGGCGAGCCGTTCGAGCACCACTTCGAGCGCGCCCGCGGTCTCGCCGGCGCGAACCATGCTCACGTAGAGGTTGGAGAAAATGTCGCTATGCGCCGCCATCGCGTCCGCGAGCGAGGCGCCTTCGCGCACTCTCTCGCGCACCTGCGACAGCATCCGCTTCGTCACCGCCCGGCTCGACTGATCGTAGAGCGCTCCAAGCGCCTCGACCAGCGTGACGCCGGCGCCGAGCAGCGATCCCAATTGACGGGTTAACAGCGAAAGTTCGGTCGGCGGGATGCGGCGGCGAAAACGCGGCAGGCTAAAGCCGCTGCTCTCGGTCTTGGAGGGCGCCCCGGCTTCAGCCGTGACGTCGGTTGGGAAGATTCCGAGCGAGCGCAACTTGCCGCGAGCGGCGCGCGCGCTGTCGGCGTCCACCACCCCCGCCACCGAGCGGCCATCGGCAGATAAGCCGCGATAACCAAAAACCGGCATCGACTTACTGAACTCGTGGAATCGAGCCTAGAGGATGTCTTGCTGAGTAACGCGAAGCAATTCCTCGATTGTGGTCTCGCCAGCCAGAACTCGCGCGGCGCCATCCTGACGCAAGAGCGTCATGCCCTTGGCGACGCATGCGCGGCGGATCGTCGAGGCGTCGGCGTTCTTCATGACCAGGGCGCGCACCTCGTCGTCAATCAGCATCAACTCGTGGACACAGATCCGGCCCTTATAGCCGGTGCTGCGGCAACTTCGGCAGCCTTTGGCTCCTGGGCGGTAAATCGGGCCGACCTTGTCGTCGGGATTCAATCCCATCCGCACCAACTGGTCCGGGGTTGGCTGATAAGACTCGCGGCAATTCGGACATACCAGGCGCACGAGACGCTGCGCGATGACCGCGATAATCGAAGACGAAACCAGGAACGGTTCGATTCCCATGTCGACCAAACGGGTGAGGGCGCCGAATGAATCGTTGGTATGCAGGGTCGAGAACACCAAGTGGCCGGTGAGAGCGGCGTGGATCGCGATCTCGGCGGTCTCGCCGTCGCGAATCTCGCCCACCATGATGACGTTGGGGTCCTGGCGCAGGATCGATCGCAGGCCATTGGCGAACGTGAGCTCGATCTTCGGATTCACCTGCATCTGGCCCACGCCGTGAAGCTGATATTCGATCGGATCCTCGATCGTGATGATGTTCTTTTCCGGCGAATTGATCCGGCTGAGGCAAGCGTACAGCGTGGTGGTTTTGCCCGATCCGGTAGGCCCCGTTACCAGGATGATACCGTGGCTCTGGCGAATCAGCGTTTCCATGCGCTGCAGGTTCTCGCCCGAGAAACCCAGCCGATCGATGTCGAGGCCGACCAAAGTTTGCGCCCGATCCAGGAGTCGCAGCACGATACGCTCGCCGAAAGCGGTCGGGATAGTCGATACGCGGACGTCGATATCGCGGCCGGCGATTTTGAGCCGAATCCGGCCGTCCTGCGGCAGGCGCTTCTCCGCGATGTTCAGACCCGACATGACCTTGATTCGCGAGCTGATCGCGGCCTGGAAGCGCTGCGGCGGCGTCAGCACGTCGTACATCATGCCGTCAACCCGGAAGCGCACCACCAAACTCTTCTCGAACGGCTCGACGTGGATATCGCTGGCGCGATCCTTAACCGCCTGCGCCAGTAGTCCGTTCACCAGTTTGATGATCGGCGCGGCGTCGTCGGATTCGAGCAGGTCGCGCGGCTCGTTGTTCAACTCGCTGGCCACCTGTTCGAGGCGCTCTTCATCGAGATCGATCATCAGGTCATGCGCGGTGGTTGAGGTGGCGCGGTCGTAAGCCCGGTTGATGGCGTTGTTGACCACTTCCATGGGCGTAACCACCGGCTCGATCTGCTGGCCGAAGAGCAGGCGAAGATCGTCCAGCGGTTCGAAATTGGCGGGGTCGGCGATTGCAACTGTTACGGTATGCCCGTCGCTGGCAATCGGCAGCAGCAGATTCTTCTTGGCGTAATTAATCGGGACCTTGGAGACCAGGTTGTTGTCGAGCGCATGTTCGTCGACGAGCGCCTGGAAGGGCAGGCCATACTGATGAGCGAGCGCGCGGCTGAGGCGCTGGGGTTCGAGCGCGCCCATCTCGACCAAGGCGTCGGCCAGCTCTTGTCCGGGCTTCTTGCGCTCACGCGCTTTTTCGAGGTCCTGTGGGGATACCCACGAGCGATCAAGCAGAATCGATTCAAAATCCTTGCGCGCTGTCGCCACGTTTTGCCTTTTCGAAGTTAGCCTATGATCATTTCTTGTGTCAGTAGAACTTTACCTGACCGACGGAATCCGCGCAAAAACCCGACTATTACATCTATAGCGCGGTGCCCGCGCAAGTCCACTTGTCCTACAAGCCCTGCTACAGAAACCGCATTATATTTGCTCAAAAGCGGACTCAACAGGGCCACTATTGTCGCCAACGGTACATAAGCGGCGGTTGGATTCAGGACGCTAGAAGTGGACCGCGCCGGGTCCTGCGCCGATCGAATAGCCGAAGGCCGTGCCTTTCTTCGCCGGCATCCGATGCTTGGCTTCGTCCCAAGATTGGAGTTTTCCGTCCGCCATGCGAAGGTCGATGAAGGTTCCAAGGTCGCCCTCCTTGGCCGAGGTGTAAAAGAGCGAGGCGGCGACGTCGTCGCTGTTGGCCCGCTCGGCGTAGCTCCAGACCTGCGCGCCGTCGGCGCTCTCGGTGATAATGTCCGGCTGTCCCCACTTGCTGTGGATTTCGGTCGCGGTCTGCCCCGCTTGGAGCGATTCGAGCATATGATGGGCGCGTACCTGAGTGCCCGCCTGATACACCGCTCCGCAGCCGCAAGTCATAACGACTATTAAGACGAGCGCCGCAACCAAAATATTCTTCATCGAGGGATGATTGTCTTTGTCGAGGTCGGGGTTTGTCAACGTGGGCCGTTAATTGCCATAACCGAGGGGTCTCGCTGTTCGCGTCAAAATGGCGATGTAGGCCGAGGGGGGGAGGCCGATGCGGCGGCGCTCGGGGGACGACGACCCGTGCGGTTTCGTGGCTCTGTTGCTATAGTCCGCGCGTGCCGCGTGTGCGGACAGGGAGACTTTGGATGTCTCAAAAACTAAGACTGGTTAAGGGAGCGGCTCGAAGAACCGCGCTGGTCTATGGGATGCGCCTGTTCGACGCCAAGGAAGTCGCCGGCGTCGAAGACGCCCAGGTCCGTCTCTCCGACGGTGCCGCGTCGCGCGTCACGATGCATCTAATCGAGGGCACTCCCGCCCAGATCCGCCGCCAGTTGTTGCAAAGCGTGGACGCATTTTTCGAACTGCTCGATGAGGAATAATCCGCCCAGAAATAAATTCGCGCTGGAGGAGGCGCGGCATAATGGAAACGAAATTCGTCAAGTATGAGAAGACCGGACATGTGGCGCGCATTACCATCAACCGGCCCGAGGTGTTGAACTCGATCCATCCGCCCACCAGCGAGGAGATGGTCGATATCGTGGACGATTTCGTCGCCGACAAGGACCTGTGGGTGGCGATTATTACCGGCGCTGGTGATAAGGCTTTCTCCGCCGGTAACGATCTCAAGTACACCGCCGCCAATCCCGGCGCGCGCCTGATGCCGCGCAAGGGCGGTTTCGCCGGGCTTACCGCGCGCTTCGATATCAACAAGCCGCTGATCGCGGCGGTCAACGGGTTTGCCCTGGGCGGCGGCTTCGAGATCGCGCTCTCGTGCGACATTATCATCGCGGCCGACCACGCCCGATTCGGATTGCCCGAGCCGCGCGTGGGCCTGATGGCGCTGGCGGGCGGCGTGCAGCGATTGCCGCGCGCGATCCCGCTCAAGATCGCGATGGGCATGATGCTGACCGGCAAGCACATCACGGCCCAGCAGGCGGCGCAGCTCGGAATCGCCAACGAAGTGGTGCCGCTCAAAGATCTGATGGCCACGGCCGAGCGATGGGCGAATGAAATCATGGAATGCTCGCCGGTATCGGTGCAGTGCAGCAAAGAGGTCTCGATGGCCAGCCTCGGGTTGCCGCTCGAAGAGGCGCTGACGCGAACCTATCCTGCGGTGGGCCGGCTGATGAAATCCAAGGACTCGATCGAGGGGCCGCTGGCGTTCTCGCAAAAGCGCAAGCCCAATTGGAAAGGCGAGTAGGGCGCTTCGAGAGGAGCTACTTTTTCGTTTCGCTGAGTTTCGTTTTGAATGGCGCGGCCAGGCGTTAGACGCTCGGCCGCGCGCCGATGGCCTTCGGCCCGGTACGCTAAGTGGCGAGCCCGGGGGGATGCTGCATGAACAATCCTGAACAGCCTGAAAGTTCGCACGCTGTGAAGTCCACGCCCGTCGACATCTTTCCGCGCGATCTATTCCTGCATCTGTTCGCGACCATCATGCTCTATGCGTCGGTGTGGGAGTTGCTCTCGATGCTGTTCCATTTCTGCGATCTTGCATTCCCGGATTCGGCAAGCGAGGGGTGGGGCAGTCCGCAGGATTCTATCCGCTTCGCGGTAGCTACATTGGTGTTTGCTTTTCCTGCGTACCTCTGGTCCGCTAGTTTCGTTGCGAGAGATCTGGCAGCCGACCCGACGAAGGTCAAAATTTGGACAGTTCGTTGCCCCTTCTATCTGACGATTTTCCTGGCTGGACTGACGCTGGTCGGCGACCTCATCGATCTTCTTTACTATTTACTGCGCGACGAAGTGACCGCACCTTTCATACTCAAGGTTCTCGCTGTTCTAGTCGTGACCGGTGCGGTGTTCGTTTATTACCTGAATGAAACGCGGCTGGCGCCGGACAAGTTTTTGGAAATCGCCCGCCCGTTCGCAATCACGGCCACGATCGTCGTTGCGGTCTGCGTGATCGCCGGGATAGTTGTCGTCGGCCCGATGGTGCATCCATGGTTTTCCCGCGCCGACGAGCGGCGTATCCGGGACCTCAAGGTTCTTGAAGGTCGCGTCACCGCGTACTGGAAAGAAAGAAAGGAGCTGCCCGATAATCTGTTAAGCCTTGCAGACCCTCGAGACTCGAACGACCCCGCGACCAGCGGCCGATACGAATACTCGCGGATGGGCGCTCGGGAGTTTGAGCTTTGCGCGCAATTCCTCACAGCGTCTCCAGGACATCCCGAAAACGCGTACCAGCACTACGAGACGAGCTGGAACTGGGAGCACGGCTCAGGAAACTGCTGCTTCCGGCGGAAGATAGATGGTGATTCGTCTCAAGTGCATACCCGTTGAAAACCGGCCGTGCAGCCCTCAGATAATCTTATTAAGTGGGTACTCGACGATGCCGACGGCGCCGGCGGCGAGCAGCTTGGGAAACAACTCGCGCACCGTGTGCTCGCTGATTACGGTTTCGATCGCGAGCCATTCCTTACCCTTGAGCACGGGCGATTGGTAGAGGTGCGAGACCGTTGGCGCGGTGATCGACGGTAGCAGCGCGATCACCCGCTCGAGATTCTCTCGCGCGACGTTCATCTTGATCCCGACGCGGCTTTCGGCGTCGAGCGCGCCGCGCAGTAACACCGAGATTTGATTGATCTTGTCTCGCTTCCAGGGGTCGGCCCACGCCGCCTTGTTGGCGGCCAACTGCGGGGTCGAGGTCAGAAGCTCTTCGACGATCCGGAGTCCGTTGGCGCGCAGCGACGATCCGGTCTCGGTGACTTCGAGGGCGGCGTCGACCAGCCCCTCGGCGACCTTGACTTCGGTCGCGCCCCACGAGAACTCGATATCGACGTTAACCTTGCGCTCGGCGAAGGCGCGCCGCGCGAAGCTCACCATCTCGGTCGCGATACGCTTGCCTTCGAGGTCTTCGAGCTTGCGCACCGGCGACGCCTCGGGCACTACGATCACCCATCGGGTGGGCGCCAGCGAAACCTTCGAATAGATAAAGCTCGCGACTTCGACCAGGTCGGAGCCGTTCTCGACGATCCAATCGCGTCCGGTGATCCCGGCGTCGAGCGAGCCGTCCTCGATGTAACGCGGCATCTCCTGCGGCCGCATCAGGCGGCAACTAAGCGCCGGGTCGTCGATCTTCGGGATATAGGAGCGGGTGTCGATCGAGATGCGCCATCCCGACTTGCGCAGCAACTCCAGCGTCTGGGCTTCGAGGCTGCCCTTGGGGATTCCGAATCTGAGCACTTGGTTATCGTTTGGCATGACCTTAAATCTTGATAGAGCCTTTCATTCAGCGGTTTTTTTGACGTGGCCGTAACCCGGCCCGTATTTGGCCGGATCGACGAGTCGGGCGTCCGCGATTCGCCATTGGTCGGCATCCAGTATCCGGTAGAAGCAGCTTTGATAGCCGTCGGCGCAGGCGGCCCCGTCGCCGCGCTGCTCGACGCGCAGCAGGATCGTGTCGCCGTCGCAATCGAGCCGGATTTCACGGACCACTTGAAAGTTGCCGGACTCCTCGCCTTTGCGCCAGAGTTTGTTGCGCGAGCGCGAGTAATAGCACGCGCGGCCGGTCGCGACCGTTTCCGCGAATGCTTCCTGATTCATGTAAGCGACCATCAGGAGTTTGTGGCTGGCGAAATCCTGGGTTATCACCGGGACTACTCCGCCGCCTTTGCCAAAATCGATAGCCGAAATGACGTTTTTATCCATAATCGTAATCATCAGAGGCCGCGCCACAGCCTACACGGACCGGCCGATTGACCGCGGGCCTCGGGCTGCTAAGTATTGGCGAAAGCCCGGGGGACGATCAATCGCATGGTTCGGACAAGACGTCTAACGTGTGGCGGCGTGGGAGGTAATCGATGAAACTTAGGGACCTTGCTTCGAAACTCGGGCTCAGGCTGGATGGCGACGGCGAGCTTGAAATCAGCCTGCCGGCGCCGATAGAAGCTGCCGGCCCCGGCACGATAACTTTCCTTGCCCATCCGAAGTACATACCGCTGATCGAGAATTCCACGGCGTCGTGCGTAATCACGACGGCCGATTTGGCTCCGAAGATGAATCGGGCAACGCTCGTCAGCGCCAATCCTTACGTGGATTTCGCGCGTACTCTCGAAATCTTCTTTCCTTCCTACCGGCCGCCGCCAGGGATTCATCCCAGCGCCATGATCGCCGCCGACGCAACTATCGGTGAGGGCGCGTCGATAGGAGCCTATTGCGTAGTCGGCGCGGGCGTCAGGATCGGACGCGCCGCAGTGATCCATCCGCATGTTACGATCTATCCGGGGGTGCGTATCGGCGACGATTTTACCTGCCATAGCCACGTCTCGATCCGGGATAACGTGGCGATTGGCAACGGTGTCGTGATTCATAACGGCGCGGTAGTCGGCGCCGACGGCTTCGGCTTTGTCGAGCATCAGGGGGACTTGGTCAAGATTCCACAGGTCGGCGGCGTCGTGATCGAGGACCACGTCGAGCTCGGCGCCCACGTTACGATCGATCGCGCCACGGTCGGCGCCACCGTGATTCACCGCGGCGCCAAGCTCGACAACCTGGTGCATATCGGTCACAACTGCGAGGTCGGCGAATTCTCGCGCTTCGCCGCGCAGGCGGGCATCGCGGGCTCGACCGTGATCGGCAAATGGTGCGAGTTCGGCGGGCAGACCGGATGTGCCGACCACGCCCGAATCGGCGACCGGGTGCGAGTCGCCGCCAAGTCGGGGATTCCTGGCGATGTGGCCGATGGAGTCACGATAGGAGGGATTCCTGCGGTCGAAATTCGGAGCTGGCGCCGAATGGTAGCGGCGATGCCGCGTTTACCCGAGATTTTTCGCAGACTTAGGGCGCTTGAGTCTGAAAATATCAAAAAGTCACGCTAATGTCACAATGTCGTTGTTGCCTAGACAAATAATCCTAGCGCGACTGTAAAAGTTGACAAAGAAGTGTTAAAGTGCTTTTCGCAAATGCATCTGTTTTCTAATCGTAACGGCCTGCTTCGTGCTGCCGTAATGCTGCTCGCGGCGGCGCTGCTGGCGGGTTGCCAAGCAGCCAACGCGAAGCTGGTGATCGGTGGGGCCCGCGTTGAGCAATTCAGCTTTGACGTGGCCGCGGGGCAGAATCACTTTCATATCGAGGGTCTGCTGGCGCGTAACGTCAACGCCACGGGACCGCTGCCTGCCCTGTTAGTCCTGAACCCCAACGGTGGCAATGCGCGGCGATGCATCCAGTCCGCAGGCCATCTGACCGAGCTTGGCATCCACGTCGCCTGTATCAGTCTGCCCGGATACGGCGCCTCATCGGGGCCTAGCCGCTTCCTTGGCCCGCAATCGGTTGCGGCGGCCCGCCGCGCACTGGATTTGTTGCAGGCCCGAACCGACGTGGACTCGTCACGCCTGGGGCTATGGGGCGTGTCGACTGGCGCGCTCGTAGCCGGTCTGGTGATGGACTCCGATCCGCGGCTGCGGGCGGTCGTGCTGCAATCGGGCGCTTACGACATGACGACGTTTTGGCCGCACGCGCCGCTGCTTACCAAGCTTGAAATACTGCACGAGGTATGGCCCAGCAGGCGTGTGCTCAAGGAACGGAGCGTGATGGCGCATCTGCCGAACCGGCTGGATTGCAGCGTTCTCATTTTGCACGGACAGAACGACAAGCGTATCCCGGTGCGTCAGGCCGAGGCGCTCGAGCAGGCCTTGCGTGAGCGCGGTGCGCGGGTCGAAACGATTGTTTTTCCCAACGGCCGTGATTCGTTGGGCCATCAGGTGGAACAGCCGCTTGAGGCCTTTTTGCGCGCGAACCTAATCGCGGCCAACTGACAGCTACTCGCCGGCCGAGAGTTTGCGGCGATCGGTCGCCGCACGCCTAGCCGAGTTCTTGGGCGCAAGCGGGCATGGTTTGGCCGGGCGACAGTGCGCTTGGACGTGCCTTGCGGTCATCGGACGGGCTGCGGAAGTCTGAGTTGCCGATGGCCGGCGGCTAATGGGGCGAGAATTGCGTCAATGTGCAGCCTTTCGAAGCACGGCAAAGTGCTCTGCGAGAAGGGTTTGGTGAATTATAGTTGACGTAGACATGAAGACTATTTAAACTGACGGCGAATTGACCTTGCATTCCAACCTCGCGATGGCTGTCTATACCGAGCTCGACAAGTCGATGCTCGATGAACTCGCCGATGACTACGGCTTCGGCCGTATCCTGAGCACGCACGGGGTCTCCCATGGGGCTGCTAACAGCAGCTACCTGCTGGAAACCAACAAAGGGAAGTTTCTGCTCCGGATCGACGAGGTCAAGAGCGAGATGGAGGTCAAGCGGGAGATCGACCTGCTGATTTTTTTGCGCCGGCACTCGTTCCCGTGTCCTCATCCGATTCAGGATCGCAAGGGACGCTACTACCGCGATTACGACAACAACTGCCTGTCGCTGTTCAAGCATAACGAAGGGCGGATTCTTGCGCCGGAGCGCCTGAATTCGAACCACCTCGAGAATATCGGGCGGGTACTGGGCGACCTCCACGTTATCGGCAAGGGCTATAAGAAGGGGATCGACAACCGGTTCAGCTTCGAGCGTATCGCGGACCTCTATCTCAACGTGCGCAACCGATTGCCGCACTATTTTCGTAAAATCAGCCGGGCCTTGGACGACGAGGTCGAGTATCTCAACCACTACCTCGAGGGAAAACTGCCCAAGGGCGTGATTCACGGCGATCTGTTCGCCGATAATCTGTTGTTTCGCGGAGAACGGCTTGCCGCGGTGCTGGACTTCGAGGCCGCATGCCGCGGCAAGTTCATCTTCGACCTTGCCACCGCGGTCAACGCTCTATGCTTTGTCGGCGGCAATTATTCGCTGGATCGTTTCCGCTCGCTGGTCCATGGCTATGAGTCTGTGCGTACGCTGTCGCTTGCCGAGTGGGACGCCTTTCCCAATGAACTGCGCTATTCGTCGCTGCGCTTCACCGTGACGCGGCTGGAGGAATTATTCCTGCGGCCGATCAACAACGGCGCGGGCCACGTTCCGGAGGACTTTGGCGAGTTCTTCGAGCGCCTGCGTATCCTGCGGCGCGAGAAGGATGGCGGGATGGAGGCGCTGTTGATGGCGATGGCCACCGGCTACGACTATCGCAAGTACCAGAAGATCAAAGCTGGTGAGAAACACGACTAAGCCTGTCGAGCCGGCGCCACCAGCGCGAATCGTCGCAAGCCCTGCCTGATAACCGCAGCGTGAATCCCTGTAGCCTTCCTCGCCCGTGGGTCGAGCCCCGCACAGCCGCTTTTGGAGAATAGATTTTGCCTGCTTTGCTCGACAGCCTGTCACGCCCTTCGTCCTCGGTTTGGCTCGAGGTCGCGCCGCCCCGCGGAATCAATTGCGAGTCGTTGCTTTCCAAGCTCGGCGCACTGCACGGGCATGTCGATGCTATCAACCTGACCGACAACGCGCTCGGCCAGGTAAAGCTGTGCGGGCTGGTCTTCGCTTCGATGATCAAGACCCGGCTCGGCCTTCCGGTGGTGCTGAACTTCTCCTGCCGCGACCGTAATCTGCTGGCGCTGAAAGCCGATCTGCTCGGTGCCGCGGCGCTTGGGATCGACGCCGTGGTGGCGCTGACTGGCGACAAACTGGCTCGCAACCCGTCGAGCGGGGGCGTCCCCGCGCGTGTGGCGCGCGACGTCAATGCGATCGGGCTTTTGCAAGTGATTCGGGCGCTCAATCGCGGCGATACCGGCGAGAGCAGGCGGCTGCTCAAAACGCTGCCGTCACTGACGGCGGGCGCGGTAGCGAATCCCAACCGGGAAGCGATTGAGCGCGAATTTGAGTTGCTGGCGCGCAAGGCCGAAGCGGGCGCGCGATTCGTTATCACTCAGCCAGTGTTCGAGCGCGAACGGGCGCTGGCGTTCGCGGCGCGCGCCGCGGCCTGCAACATCAAGGTGGTGCTTGGAATCCTGCCGATCAAGCGCGAGGCGATGGCCAACTATATGGCCGATCGGGTCGCGGATCTGAGCGGCGCGCGTCATCATCTGGAGCGTTATGCCGGACTGACCGAAGCGCAGGCGCGCGAGCTTTCGATTCGCGAAAATCTTGAACTGATGCAAGCCTTGGACGGCAAGGTGGCCGGCTTTAATATAATGAGCGGCGGCGGCCCGTCACTCGCGATCGAGCTGGCGCTTGAGTTCAGCCGCCGGCGGACGCTGAATAAATAGCCGCGGCAAGTCGATTCGCTAGCGCCGGCGTGTCGTCGTTTACCGGCGGTGTAGCAGAGGCACGGCGGCGTCGAGGTAAAGACACAATGTCTGCGAAAACGAAAGCAGCTGAGGACGCGGTCCGCGTCCTCCTTAGTCATGTGGGTGAAGATCCCGGCCGCGAGGGATTGCAGCGCACGCCGGCGCGGGTCGCCAGAGCGCTCGAGTTTCTCACCAGCGGCTACAATCAGGATGCGCGTGCGGTGATCAACGGCGCTCTTTTCACCGAAGATTACCAGGAGATGATCGTCTGCAAGGACCTCGACTTTTACTCCTTGTGCGAGCATCATCTGCTGCCGTTTATGGGCAAGGCTCATATCGCTTATATACCGAAGAATCACATTATCGGGCTTTCCAAGATTGCACGTGTGGTCGAAATTTTCGCCCGCCGGCTCCAGGTTCAGGAGCGGATGACGACCCAGATCGCCACCACGATACTCGAACAACTCGACCCGCTCGGCGTCGGCGTAGTACTCGAAGCGGAGCATCTGTGCATGCGGATGCGCGGCGTCGAGAAACAGAATTCCTGGGTTACAACGTCGGCGATGCTCGGCGTATTCCGCACCAATCAGGAAACCCGCCAGGAATTCATGACCCTGCTGCGCAAGGATTAGCGGCGGCGCGCGCTATCGTCGGGCATCCGATTCGCGCTATGAGGCCGTTGCGGGATGCGAGGAGACCATCATGGATGCAGCCGCGGATAGTCTGACGGCGCTTGGCGAGTACGCGCTTCGTTTCGT
Source organism: Binataceae bacterium (SeqCode) (assembly GCA_050010455.1). Taxonomy (GTDB): domain Bacteria; phylum Desulfobacterota; class Binatia; order Binatales; family Binataceae; genus DATJOQ01. The sequence continues at coordinate 18,112 of JBEKLA010000015.1, forward strand.
AAAGCCGGGCTATACGCTCGGCCTCGGTACCGGCCGCGCCGCGAGTGCTTTTATCCGAGCGCTGGGGAAAAGCGGGATAGAGGTGTGTGGCGTCGCGACCTCGAAGGCGAGCGACACTCTCGCGCGCGAGTGTGGGATCAAAGTCGTGAGCCTGGGCGAAGTCGATCGTCTTGATATCGCCGTCGACGGCGCCGACGAGGTCGATCCCAAGCTCAATTTGATCAAAGGCTACGGGGGCGCGCTGGTGCGCGAGAAGATCGTGGCGGAATCCGCGCGCCGCTTCGTGGTTTTGGTTGGCGCCGAGAAAATCGTCAAGCGCCTCGGCGAACGTGGCAGGCTGCCAGTCGAAGTGGTTCCGTTCGCGTCGACCTTCTGCGCTCGACGGATCAAAGCGCTCGGGCTTCGGCCCAAGGTCAGGCTTAACGAGGACGGCAGCGAGTTTGTCAGCGATAACGGCAACCTGATCCTGGACTGCGCTATCAAGCCGATAGCGAGCCCGGCCCGGCTCGATCGCGAGCTCAGGGCGATTCCTGGATTGGTGGGCACGGGAATCTTTGCCGCGATCGCGGATCGAGTCCTGGTGGCCGCGGCCGCCGGACGAATCCAGGTGCTGAACCGTCCCAAGCCGCGCTGAAGAGTCGCTGACGAATCGGTCCTTTCTCCAATCCGCGAAGCTACTTGCCGCTCGTCGATACTTGGGTGTAATTTGGCGCTGAAGCGAGGCCGCTGCTTTTCGACCGCCTGCTCTCGCAGGCGCGTGGCTAGTGCGCAAGCCCGCTTCATCTGTTTTTATGGGGGCGAAACCGGCTGCCGCGGGCGACTGGCCAATACCAGCGGCGATAACCGCCGCATGCCCGCCAAGTTTTGAGGCGAAGCGATGAAGTGCGATTTCTGCGGCATCAGGGCAGGCCTCCTGCGTCGCACCTGCTTCATCTGCGCCAAGGTTATCGCGGTGATTGACAAGACCGGCGGGCAAGTCGGCCTCGCTGAACTGGTCGATATATTCGCGGGCGAGGGGCTCACTCGCGAACAGGTCGATCGCGTGCTCGACGCCGAGATCGGAGACCGGCCGACGATCCGGGACCGTCTCACTTCGAACATGGTCAATAGTCTGATGCGCGGTCTCGGGATGCCGGGGCGGCAATCGCCCGAGGACGTGCGCAAAGTTAGATCCGCCGCTGCCACCGCCCATGAGCCAGACGAGGCTCACGGCACATCGGCCGCGCCGGGCTCGTGGCAGAATCGAATTTGAGGGAAAAGCTGGAGGCTTTTGATGAGCATCAAGACAATCGGGGTGGTTGGCGCCGGTCAGATGGGGGGAGGAATCGCGCAGGTCGCGGCCCAGGCGGGCATCGACGTAATCATGAGTGACGTTAACGAGGATCTGTGCAAGAAGGGCGTCGATACCATTGTGCGCAATCTGGATCGTTTGGTGCAACGCGGGCGCATGAAGCACGAGGAGCGCGACCACATCACGCGGCGTATTCGCTCTACCACGCGGCTCGAGGATTTGGCCGCCACCGACTTCGTGATCGAGGCGATCGCCGAGAACGAAGAAGCCAAGATCGAGCTGTTCAAGAAACTCGACAAGGTCTGCCCGCCCGAAGTGATTTTCGCCTCCAACACCTCGTCGATCTCGATCACGCGGATGGGCGCACGCACCAGCCGCGCCGACCGCTTTATCGGGATGCATTTCATGAACCCGGTGCCGGTGATGAAGCTGGTTGAGATCATCCGCGGGCTGGCCACTTCGGGGGAGACTTACGAGGCCACCAGGGCGCTCGCCGAGAAGCTCGGCAAGAGCACCATGACCGCCGAGGACTTTCCCGGCTTTATCGTCAATCGCGTGCTGCTGCCGATGATCAATGAGGCGATCTACACGCTCTACGAGGGCGTCGGCCGCGTGACTGATATCGACACCGCGATGAAGCTTGGCACCAATCAGCCGATGGGGCCGCTCGAGCTGGCCGACCTGATTGGTCTCGACACCTGCCTGGCGATCATGGAAGTGATGCATCGCGTGCTGGGTGACGACAAGTATCGGCCCTGCCCGCTGCTGAAGAAATACGTCGATGCCGGCTATCTCGGCCGTAAAGTCGGCCGCGGCTTCTACGGCTACGACGCGCAGGGCAATCTCGTCCCGCCGCAGTCGTGAGATAGAGGGACCCGGCGATAACACCAACCGTTAACAGTCGGCCCGCGGTTTAAGGTTGACGCCCGAGGGAGGAGAGCATCAATGGCGGTTAAGGCTTTTATCCTGATCGACACGTCGCCCGGCAAGGCCAAAGAGGTTGCGCAGAAGCTCAGGCAAGTGCCCGGAGTGTCGGCGGCTCACGCGGTGACCGGGCCGCACGATATTATCGTGACGGCTGAGGCCGCTGACGTGTCGTCGCTAGGGGAGCTGGTGGTGCAGAAGGTTCAGAGCGTGCCAGGGGTAAACCGGACCGTAACCTCGATCGTCGCCGACTGAGCGCGCCCTGAGCGGTAGCCTATGAGACAAGGACCGGGACGGCGGCTCACGGACGAGGGCTCAAGTCCGGCAGACCGCCGTAAGGGATGGTAATACTTCGATGGCCGAACTGCCCGTGGTCAAGCGCTTGCGCAAGGAGATGGAAGTCCTCAAGCGCGAGCTGATGGTTGACTTGCCCAAGGAGCTGGAGCGCGCGCGCGCCCACGGCGATCTTTCCGAGAACGCCGAGTACGCGATGGCGAAGCAGCGCCAGGAGTTCCTGCGCGCCAGGCTCTCGAACTTCGAGCTGCGAGTCGCGGAGCTGGCGCGGATCGATCTCGAATCGATTCCGCGCGATACGGTCGGGCTGGGCAGCAAGGTGCTGCTCGAAGACCTCGACGACGGCGGCGAAGTCGAATTCGAAATCGTGGTGCCGGAAGAAGTCGACGCCGCGCTGAATCGGATTTCGCTCTCCTCGCCGCTGGGGCGCGCGATGATCAGCAAGACCGAAGGCGACGATATCGACGTGCAAACGCCGAAGGGGAAGCGCTCCTACATGGTCCGCCGGCTGCTGACGATTCATCAGTTGATCGTGGTCGACAACGGCGGCACCAACGAGTAACGCGCCGCCGCACGATCGTGGGCATCCGGCGTAATCTGAAAATTCTGATCGCGGCAGCCTTCGCCGTTCTGCTGATAAGCATCCGCCCCGCCTCCGCCGACGATAGTGCTTGCAAAGGCTTGGCGACGGCGAAGCCAAGCGACCTGTTGGCGCTGCCGGGCGTCATTAGCCACGATCTCCCATGGCTTCCGCCGGGGGTTAGCTGTACTTGGGAGGGACTGGACTCTAAGCCGTCTGGCTGCGACTGGCAGACCACAATAGTAGAAGATCGTAAGGTGGGTGATGATCGGCGTCTTATAGTTGCCAGTTTCAACTTCGCCCCTGCTGACGCGGCGCTCGATCGTCCACGCCGATGGCATCCTAAGAGCCCGCGACGATACGCCTTTATATTCAGCTGTGCCGACGGACGAGTGAAGAAAGTTTTTGAAATCGAATTCGGTCCTGAGACCAGGATTCTGGAAGCAGGCATTGAGAAGTTGACTCTGACGGACATTGGATCGCCCCCGCAGCCTCGCTTTCCGAGAAGTTTTTACTGGCGTAAAGATTGGAACGATTACGTCGACTATATAACCAGCCCGGAGGCAGTAGAAACGCCAACCCCGCCCCAGAAAATCCCTTGCAAGGACTTACGAGCGATAGACAAAAACCGCTTGATGTCGATGGACGATCCGACTTGGCACGGCGAGGGCTGCTACTCGCTGACTGGAGAGGACCCAGATGCGCCGAATGCAGAAGAAAATGGTGTATTTTGCGATCAAACGGTAGCACTCGCTAGAGACCAAATGATAGGCGACAGTCGCCGCTTGGTGGACGTCCGATCGATAGGCGCCTCAGCAGGGAGCGGAAGTGACGCGGTGCTCATCTATGGTTGCGTTTCCGGTCAGATTAGAGCGATTTTCCGAGCTGGGTTTGATCTCTCAGCCATCGAGGACGCCTCACTAGACAGGCTGGTGCTGTGGAACACGGATTGTGCCGGGGGCTCTAAGAGCGGCCTAGCGGGATGTCCGACCAGAGAAGCGCGTCTGACGTATCTATGGGACGACCGGCTCGGGGCTTACCTTCTACGCAGCGCGCATTTCCGTCCAATGAACTGGTCGTTGCATCGGGAAGAGGAAAGGTTGCCGACGGTGAATCCCGGCAGTTGGGGAATCGGGCAGTCCAAGCGGCGCTGATGTGTTTAGGCCTGCCGGCCCGCCTGCCAGAGGGTTCGCCGCGCCGATGCCCGTTCGACTTGGTAACTAGTCTCCGCGTCCGTCATCATCTCCTGAGCCGCATGCGAAGGATCTCGCCTGCTCCTGCGGGCGCCTGGCGGGGCGCTGGGGCCGGCGCGCGGAGGACCGCGCGAGATCCTTCGCGTCGGCAGCCGCCGCTCAGGATGACGAAAGAGGGGTGACTCGAAGAGAATCGGAACTGACGAACTTTATACTCCCCTCAGTGCCGGTACATCGCTTCGATTTGATCGCCGTAGTGTTGCTCGACGATGCGGCGGCGGACCTTTAGCGTCGGCGTCAGCTCGCCGTTCTCCTGCGAAAACGGAAGCGCCAGCAGCCGAAAGGCGACGATCGCCTCGATCGCTGAGAGGCCCTTGTTCAGATCACGCACGCGTTGCTGGTAGAAGTTGCGAATCGCCACTTCCGCGACCAGCTTCTCGGGCGCGCCGTCGAGCCCTTTTTGCCGCGCGTATTGGCCGAGCGTCTCGAAGTTGGGAACGATCAGCGCGGCCAGATGCTTGCGGCGGTTTCCCACCACGCAGGCCTGCGCAATATAGGGATCGGCGGTCAGTTTGGCCTCGAGATTGGCGGGCGAGATGTTCTTGCCGCCCGAGAGCACGATAATCTCTTTCTTGCGGTCCTTGATCGCGATGTAGCCCTCGGCGTCGATGGTCACGATATCGCCGGTATGGAGCCATCCGTCGGCGTCGATCGCCTCGCGCGTTTCGTCCTCGCGCTTGTAGTAACCCTTCATCACGTTCGGGCCGCGCACCAGCAACTCGCCGTCGGCCGCGGCCTTGACCTCGACATTAAACAGCGGCAGGCCGACGGTGCCGATCCGGGTGCGGCCGTGCAGGTTGCACGATACCACCGGCGCCGCTTCGGTAAGCCCGTAGCCTTCGGCGATCGGCACTTCGGCCGCGGCCAGGAATTCGAAGATCTCGGTCGGCAGCGGCGCGCCGCCGGAAATCAGATAGCGCAGCCGGTTACCGAATATCGCGCGAATCCGTGCGAATACGATGCGCCGAAACAGCGCCATCGCGAGCGCTAGATGCGGCGGCACAGTCGCCCCGCGATGGCGGAACGTCGCCGCGCGCTTGCCCGTCGCGAGCGCCGCCGCGAACAATCGCCGTCGCGCGGGCGGCGCGGCCTCGATCGTGCGCATCACGCGTTCGTAGACCACTTCGAGCAGGCGCGGCACCGTCAGCACCACGGTCGGATTGGTCTCGCGCAGGTTCTCCGCGATTTGGCCGAGTCCCTCGGCGAAGGCGGTCGATCCTCCGGCCATCATGACGGTGTAGTAGCCCGCGGTGCGCTCGAACGAATGCGCCATCGGCAGGAACGACAGCGTCATGTCATCCTCGCCGAGGCCGAGCGCGCGGATATTCGCGTCGCAGTTGGCGAGGATGTTGCCGTGCGACAGCATCACGCCCTTTGGCGGGCCGCTCGTGCCCGAGGTGTAGATTAGCGTCGCCAGGTCGTCGCTGTTTCCCTCGAAGATCGGAGCGGGCTCGTTCGGGCTGACGCTCTCCAGGGTGCGAATCGGAATCGAGGTGCCGTTCGCGCCTTGCGCCGCGTCGGACGCGCCGGGATGGGTCGCGACGATGCCTTCGAGCGCGGGCAGGCTCGGGGCGAGGCCGACGATCTTCTTGACGTTGGTATCTCCGTGCGCGGCGGCGATGCGCGCGCCCGAGTCGATCAGGATTTGGCCGATCTCCTCGGCGTTGCTGGTGGTGTAGAGCGGAACGACGATCGCTGCTGTGCCCAGGGCCGCCTGGTCGACGATAACCCAACCCGGGCAGTTGTCCGCCAGGAGCGCGACCCGGTCGCCCGGCTTGATGCCGAGCCGGATCAGGCCCGCACGCAGACGCGCCGCCGCGTCGGCGATCTCGCGCCACGAGTGGTCGCGCCATACCCGATCGCGCTTCTCCTTCAGATAGACGCGATCCCCGTATTTCCGGGCCTGGTTATAAAAGGTTTGGGCTATCGTAGCCGCCAGCGTCGGCATCGCGAACTCGCAACCTCCTCGGGACGACCTTGGGCGAGCGGTCGGACCCCAGCTTAAACAAGAACACCTAATACACTGCGAATCGTAATTCAGCCAGAAGCGCAGGCGGGAATTCCATCAATCTTAACGTATCATTTTCGGCCAGTCAGACGCTTGACAGGGGCTAACGCTTGCATCTATCAGTGTAGCGGTTGGAGACAGCTTGGTCGCGAACCTTGGGCCTGAATCTATCTGCGGCCGCGTAGAGAACAAACTCTCTCAGAGGAAGTTAGCAGACGATGCTCGACCGCCTGTGGCTGCCGCATAGTATCCTGGCTTTTGCGCCCCGTATCGACCTTCTTTTCCTGACGATCTTCTGGATTACGATGGCCGCCTGGGTGCTGGTGACGGCTGGGATGATTCTTTCCGGGGTCAGGTCCCGGCTAAGGTCAGATCGAAAAGTCTCCGCTGCTGAAGGCAATCTGCGCCTCGAACTGATGTGGACATCCGCAACCGCGATCATCCTGGTGACGCTCGCCCTGATGGCCCGCTCGACCTGGGCCGGGAACACGGCGGCGGCCAGTGGTTCTCACGGAATTGCTGGCGTCTCCAAGGTCGCAAGCGAGGTGCGTTAAGAGTGATAAGTCGGGACGAAGCCCCGGTCGGGCTTCATCGCTTCGCGATTGTGACCGCGGTCGCGACGTTCGTGCTGATCTTTGCGGGGGGGCTGGTGACGTCGACCGGTTCGGCGCTGGCAGTGCCTGATTGGCCGCTATCTTTCGGCAAGTTCTTCCCCAGGATGGAAGGCGGCGTGCTCTACGAGCACGGCCATCGGATGATCGCCGGGACCGTCGCGATAATGACGCTCGTGCTGATGGTGTGGACGCTGATGCGCGAAGGACGCGCGCGAGTGCGATACGTCGCAATCGGCGCCTTCGGGCTGGTGATCGTCCAGGCGGTGCTGGGCGGGTTGACGGTGCTTCTGCTGTTGCCGCTCGCGATTGCGGTGGCGCATGCGGCCACGGCGCAAGCGTTCTTCGGCCTGATGGTCACGCTCGCGATGCTAACCGGTTCGCGATGGCGCGATGCGTCTCCTTCAGGCCAGGTTGAGAGCGCGCGGTCCTCGCTGCCGGTCTTGGCGACGATCACTACTGCCGCGATTTACTGCGAGATTTTGATCGGCGCGGTGATGCGCCATATGGGGGCGGGGTTGGCCGTTCCTGATTTTCCGCTCTCGTTCGGAAGGCTAGTGCCGCCCCTGGATTCGAAGTTCGTCGCGATCAATTTTGACCATCGATGTGGCGCGCTGGTGGTCTCGACACTTATCGTGTGGACGGTGACGCACACGCTCAGGTCCTATTCGAACGAGCCGATGCTGCGTCGGCCTGCGACAGGCCTGATAATCCTGCTGGTCCTGCAGATTTGTCTGGGGGCGGCGACGGTTTTGACCGGCAGGGTGGTTGTCCTTGCAACCTCGCACGTCGCGGTGGGCGCCGCCGTGTTGGCGACGAGTCTGGTTTTGACGCTTCGCGCTTACCGCTTATTAGGCGCTGGAGCACGCACGCACGGCTCAGCGAGAATACCTGTTCTCGCGCCACGCAGACGTATCGAAAATGAGGTGATGGCGTGAGCCAGCAGGCGACTTTTGCTCCAAGCGGTCTGGCGTGGGCGGGGAACCGCACGGCGGACTACGTCGAGTTGACCAAGCCGCGCGTGGTGTCGATGGTCCTGGTGGCGACGGCGGCGGGCTTTTATCTCGGAGAAGCTCAGTCCTTCAATTACCTGCTAGCGCTGCAGCTCTTGATCGGCACGGCCCTGGCCGCGGGCGGGACGCTGGCGCTGAACGAGTTCGTCGAGCGCGACCTTGACGCGAAGATGGCGCGGACGCGGATGCGGCCGCTGCCGGACGGCCGTTTGATGCCGGTGGAAGCGCTGATATTCGGCCTGGCAATAATGGCCGCGGGACTGGCCTATCTATGGTTCGAGGTCAACGCGCTCTCGGCGATCGTTACGGCGGGAATCACGCTGCTTTATCTGGGCGTCTATACGCCGCTCAAGCGCGTATCCGCGATCTGCACGGTTGTCGGCTCGATCCCTGGCGCCTTGCCGCCCGTGGTTGGATGGGCGGCGGCACGCGGTACGCTCAGCATCGAGCCGATCGTGCTGTTCGCGATTATGTTTCTGTGGCAATTGCCGCATACGCTGGCGATCGCCGAACTTTACCGGCGTGATTTTGCGCGCGCCGGAATCCGCCTGCTGCCGATCGACGACCCGCATGCCACCGGCCGTCAGGTTGTGAGCAACAGCCTGGCTTTGCTCGGCGTCGGGATGCTGCCGACGATCCTGGGATTCGCCGGTCTCACCTATTTTATCGTCGCACTTGCCGCGGGAGCGATTATGCTCACATACGGCGTCAAGCTGGCGGCGGCTCCGGCTCCGGCCGCGGCGCGCCGTCTGCTGATGGCGTCGCTAATCTACCTGCCCGTGGTGCTTCTCGTGATGGTGCTCGATAAGATTTGAGCGGGCGGAGACGGAGCCAGCTTAGCCCGCAGCCGAGGGACGACGATTGATTCCCACTTCCATCTTGCCAACGCTTAACGCCAGCCTTAACGCGATGGCCGGAGTGCTGCTGCTCGCCGGCTTTATCTTTATCCGCAATCGCCGCGTCGCCGCGCATCGACTCTGCATGCTGGGCGCGTTCGGAGTCTCGATTCTGTTTCTGATCTGCTACTTCGTCTACCACTACCAGGTGGGCGACGTTCGCTTTCAGGGGACTGGATGGATCCGGCCGGCCTACTTCGCGATGCTGATCTCACATGTCGTGTTGGCGGTCGCGATAGTGCCGTTGGCGATCGTCACGCTGCGGCGCGCATTGAACGCACGCTTCGACGCCCATCGCCGAATCGCGCGCTGGACCTGGCCGATCTGGATGTACGTGTCAGTTACCGGCGTGCTGGTCTACGTGATGGTCTACCACATCTACGCCGTGAAGCCGCTTGCGACCGCACTGCGCTAGTGTCGTGAGTCTCAAGTTCGCGTAACAAGAAGGGGCTAGTTTCCAGTGCCCTATTGCCGTCATCCTGAGCGAGGTGAAGGATCTCGCCCGGTCTTCCGGGCGTCAGGCTGGGGCCGGGACTTTGGCGCGCGGAGGACCGCGCGAGATCCTTCACCTCGTTCAGGATGACGGAGGATGCCAGTGTTGGACATGTTGAGAAACGGCCGCGATCAGTGATCACCGCGGCCTATCTCTCAACATCCTGGGATAAGACTCGCCGCCTTACTCACGCGGCGCTTCGCGCTACGCGCCGACGACGAAGGAGCAGCAGGCTGTGCCGCTGCCGCCGATGTTCAGCATCGCGAACTTCTTCGCGCCTTCGACGCCGTAGTCGCCCGCCTGTCCGGTGACCTGCTTGTAGGCGTCGAGCATCATGCGCACGCCGGTGGCGCCCACCGGATGGCCCGCGCCGATCAGGCCGCCGCTCGGATTGACCGGTATCCGGCCGTCGATTTCGATCGAACCGTCCTCGATCGCCTTCCACGACTCGCCGGGCTTGGTGATTCCAAAATGGTCGATCGCCATGTACTCGGAGGTGGTGAAACAATCGTGGGTCTCGATTCCCGAGAGTTCATCGACCGAGCCGATGCCGGCGCGCTTGAACGCGTCGAGGATCGCCTGGCGCGTATGGGGCAGGACGTATGGGTTATCGCGGCTCTGCGCGATCTTGCGATCGAATTCGATCGGCGCGGTGCGATGGCCCCATCCGAGGATGCGCGGAATCTTGTCGAGATCGAGTTTGCGCCGCTTGGCGTATTCGGCCGCGTATTTCGCCGAGGCCAGCAGCACCACGGCGGTGCCGTCGGTCACCTGCGAGCAATCGCTCACCTTGATCCGTCCGGCGATCACCTTGCCGTATTTGGCCTGCTGCGTGAAGTCCTCGTTCTTGAACCAGTCGCGGGTCTGCGCCAGCGGATTGCGTTGGGCGTTGGAGAAGTTGATGGCCGAGATGCGGGTCAGGTATTCGTTCTTCAGACCGTAGCGTTTGTCGTACTCGTCGCCGAGCCTGCCGAACAGCTTGGGGAAGGAAAACTCGATCCCTTTGGATTCGCGCTCGTACCAGGAGGCGGTTCCCAAGAAATCGCTGCCGATCGCGGGATCGACGGTCTTCATCTGCTCGAGGCCTACCACCGCCGCCAGGTCGAAGCGGCCAGCCTCGATTTCGGCCGACGCCGCGAGTATAGCGATCGAACCGGACGCGCACGCCGCCTCGTGGCGGCTGGTCGGGATACCGGCGAAGATTGGATCGATCTCGAGGAAGAAGGCGCCCAGCAGCGCCTGCTTGGCGTAGAGTTCGGCGCCGAAGTTGCCGACATGCGCGGTTTGGATCTCTTTCGGCTCGATTCCGGTGGCGGTCAAGGCGGCGGAAACCGCCTCGCCCATCAGCGCCGAGAAATGCTTGCCTTCTTTTAACCAATTGCGGGCGAAGTCGGTTTGGGCTCCGCCCAGGATGTAGACCGGGGGTGTTGTCGTCATTGATCGCTCCTTATGCGCCAAACTCTGATCGGCACTCTACCACGATTTGCGCCGCTTATGCCGCCATAGCCGGCGGCTTCCACTACTCTAATAGAACATAATCGCTTAGAATGCCTAATCGATGAAAGCGAAATTACAGGCCGATTTGAAGGCCGCGATGAAGGCGGGGGACAAGCTGCGTGTCATGACGATCCGCAGCGTGCTCAGCGAGATCACGCGGATCGAAAAGGACGTCTGCCGCGAAGCCAACGAAGCCGAAATCGTCCATGTGATCAAACGCGAGCGCGCACGGCGCGACGAAGCGCTCGAATTCGCGCGCAAGGGTAAGCGCGACGACCTGATCGCTCAGAACGAGGGCGAGGCCAAGATCCTTGACGGCTACATGCCGGCTGCGGTGGCGGAGGACGAAATCAAGGCGGTAATCGCGCGCCAGGTCGAATCGGGCGTGACCCAGATGGGGGCCATCATGAAGGCGCTCAAGGAGCAATTCGGCGCGCGGCTCGACGGCAAGATCGCGAGCGAACTGGTCAAGCAGGCGCTCGCCGCGAAATAGCTCCGCATCTCCGGCCGATGGCGTTACCGGCCGGCGCAAATCTCCGCTAGTCTGGCGCGAAGTCGAGGGCCGGCGCTATCGCCGCCCGGGAGGGAAGCTTTATGGCTATCGGCAAGGTGCAACCGTTCAAGATCGAAGTCGCCGAACCGGTGTTGACCGATCTGCGCGCGCGATTGGAGCGCACGCGTCTTCCCGACGAGGTCCCCGGCTCGGGATGGCAGTACGGAACCAATCTCGCCTATCTCAAAGAGCTGATCGAGTATTGGCGCACGCGCTACGACTGGCGCGCCCACGAGCGCGAGCTGAATCGCTTCTCGCATTTTCGCGCCGACGTCGACGGACAGGGGATTCATTTCATCCATCAGCCGGGGCGCGGCCCGAATCCGAAGCCGTTGTTGCTGATCCACGGATGGCCGGGATCGATCTACGAGTTCGATCAGATCATCCCGATGCTGACTGATCCGGCGGCGCACGGTGGCGACCCGCGCGACTCGTTCACGATCGTCGCGCCGTCGCTGCCCGGCTATGGCTTCTCGGACCGTCCGCGCGCGGCGGGGATGAATATCGAGGCGATGGCGGCGATCTTCGTCAAGCTGATGACCGAAACGCTGGGCTACAAACGCTTCGCGGTGCAGGGCGGCGATTGGGGCGCGGTGATCACCACGTGTGTCGGCTACGCGTACGCGTCGAGCGTCTACGGGATTCATCTCAACATGCTCGGCGTCGGACCGGCCGAGGGCAAAGGCGCTCCGGCGCTCAGCGAGGAGGAGAAGAAGTTCCTCGCCGAGGCGGCGAAGTTCCGTCACGAGGAGGCCGGCTATCAGGCGATCCAGGGGACCAAGCCGCAGACGCTGGCGTACGCGCTCAACGACTCGCCCGCCGGGCTGGCGGCGTGGATCGTCGAGAAGTTCCGCACCTGGAGCGATTGCGGCGGCGACGTCGAGCGATGCTTCAGCAAGGATCAAATCCTCACCAACGTGATGATTTACTGGGTGACGGAGACGATTAATTCCTCGACGCGGCTCTACTACGAATACCGCCATAATCCGTGGCGGCTGGCGCCGGGCACGCGCGTCGAGACGCCGACGGGAGTCGCGGCGTTCCCGCGCGAGATTCTGCGCGCGCCGCGGGTTTGGGCCGAGCGCGCTTACAACATCCGGCGCTGGACCGAGATGCCCGAAGGCGGCCATTTCGCCGCGATGGAGCAGCCGTCCGCGCTGGCGGCGGATATCCGCGCGTTTTTCCGCGAGCTGGAATAATTCGCCCGTCAAGCGAAGGGCTGCGCGACCGGCCCGCAAAGCCGCTGCGGCCTGCTTGTAGCCTGCCGTAGATTCGCGTTCGCGTTTGGTGTACGTTTGTGCATATAGCGAACCGCGGAGCCGGCTTGGAATTCGAGTGGGACGGGAATAAAGCGCGTGCGAACCTCCAGAAGCATCGCATCGATTTCGCTGACGCCGCCACGGCTCTGAGTGACGAGAGAGCGATAGTTATTCCGGACGACGAGTCAGAAGAAGAACGATACGTCGTAGTCGGCATGGACGCGCGACGAGCCACTCGAAATGAGCGCGCTCAATACTTGAGGAAGCGAAGATGAAACGGGAATACGATTTCAGCAAGGGGAAGCGGGGGCCCGTGATTGCGCGCGAGCCGGGGAAGACGCGGATCACGATTCGGCTCGACAACAGCATCCTGCAGCACTTTCGGCGGCGCGTTCATGAAGCCGGCGGAGGCAATTATCAGACGCTGATCAACGACGCGCTGCGCGATCACATTGGCCGCCACGGAATCGAAGCCGCCGTGCGGCGCGCCGTGCGCCAGGAGTTGAGGGATGCCGGACTCAGTCGGCCGCCGGGTGCTTCCGTTGCAGGGCGTAGCGAGGCTCCGCGCCTCGATTAATCGCCGCTCTGTGCCGATTCGTCGTGGGCGACGAGTTCGGCGTAGAGGCGTTCGATCTCGCGGCCGAGCGATTCGTAGCGCGCGATCAACTGGTCCGCGTCCTTGCGCGCAAGATAAAAGTTGGGGTCGTTCATTTCCTCGGCCAAAGCGGCGCGTTCGGTCTCCTTGGCCGCGATACTCGCTTCCAGTTGCTCGCGCCTGCGTGGATTCCGTTCGCGACGGCGATACGGCGCGCGCTCGCGCGTGGTGGCCTGTTTGCCGTTGCCACTTTGAGGCCCGTCGCGCGGCTCACGCTTGAGGGCCGCTGCCTCGGCCGCGGCGGTTGCAGCCACGCTAGCCGCTGCTGTCCGCTCCTTCTTGGTAGGCGCGGGCGCGCTAGCGGCCGCCATCTGCTCTTTCTTGGCGAGATAGTCGTCGTAATTGCCGAGATATCGGATCGCGTGGCCCTGGCCGACTTCGAGCACCTCGGTCACGAGTTCGTTCAGAAGGTAACGATCGTGGCTGACGATCACCACCGTTCCGTGATAGCGGCGCAGCGCTTCGAGCAGCGCGTCCTTGGCGATGATGTCGAGGTTGTTGGTCGGCTCGTCGAGCAGCAGGCAGTTGGTGCGATGGGCGAGCACCTTGGCCAGCGCGAGCCGCCCGCGCTCGCCGCCGGATAGCACGCCGGTGCGCTTGAGCACGTCGTCGCCCGAAAACAGCATCGCGCCCAGCAATCCGCGAATCTCGCCGGTGGTGAGTCCCTGTGAGTTGTCGCTCAGCTCATCCAGCACGCTCTTTTCGTAGTCGAGCGCGTCGCCGAGGTCCTGGGCGAAATAGCCGCTCGCGACGTTGTGACCGACGATCCGCTCGCCCGCAGTCAGCGGCTCGACGCCTGCCAGCATCTTCATCAGGGTGGATTTACCGGCGCCGTTGGGGCCGACCAGCGCCAGGCGCGCACCGCGCTCGATCACCAGGTCGATTCCGCTGTAAACCGTAAGCTCACCGTAACGTTTGACCGCACCGTGAAGCTGGAACACGTGCCGCCCGCTGCGCTCGCATCGCGGGAAGTTGATCGCGGGCGGTTTCTCGGAACCGACTGGAGGTTCGAGCCGCTCGATCTTTTCGAGTTGCTTGATGCGGCTCTGAACCAGCTTGGCCTTGCTCGCCTGATAGCGGAAGCGGCTGACGAACGCCTCGATATGGTCGATCTCTTCGCGCTGCTTCTCATACGCGGCGAGTTCGAGCTGATAGCGCTCGTCGCGCTGAATCAGATAGGAGGAGTAGCTGCCGCGATATTCGGTCAGTCTGCCGCGCGCGACTTCCACCGTGCGCCTGGTCACGCGATCGAGGAAGTAGCGATCGTGCGAGACCAGGATGATGCCGCCGGGGTAAGCGGACAGATAATCTTCGAGCCAGTTGCGCGCCTCGATATCGAGATGGTTGGTCGGCTCGTCCAGCATCAGGAATTCCGGCTGCTGGAGCAGGATCTTGGCCAACGCCACGCGCATCCGGATGCCGCCCGAGAACTCCGCGACGTCGCGGGTCAGATCGTTGGGCGTGAAGCCGAGCCCGAACAGCACCGACTCGGCGCGGCTCTCGGCGGTGTAGGAATCGTGGCGTTCGAGCTCGCTCAGCACCTCGCCGAGGGCCACGAGCGCGGCGTCGTGCTCGGGGCCGGCGGTTTGCTCGGCGAGTACGGTTTCGAGCCGGCGCCGTTCGGCGTCGAGAGCATGGATTTCGGCGAGCGCCGAAAGCGTCTCGGCGATCAGCGAGCGGCCACCGATATCGGGGCTGTCCTGTGCCAGATAGCCGACGCGGGTGCGCTGCGGGCGACTAATCCGCCCGGCGTCGGGTTCGATTATTCCGGCGACCAGCTTGAGCAACGTTGATTTGCCGGCGCCGTTGAGCCCGACCAGGCCGACACGGTCGTCATCCGCCATTGACCAGTTTACATGGTCGAAGATGGCGCGGTCGGCGAAATACTTACAGAGTCCGTCCAGGCTAAGCATAGATGGAAAGGCCGGGGGCCGTTAAACGCTAAATAGTAACAGTGCCTTCACTGTCGAAGAAAGGGCACGGTTTCAAGCTTGCCAAGCTGATGCGCTTTCGAAAGAATCGTGCAGTCGAGTATCAGCATCATGCCAAAAACAATTGCTGCGATTCTATGTGCCGTGTGCCTGGTCGTCGCGGCTCGCGACGCGTGCGCGCAGGCGGGCGCTTATCAGGGCGGGATGCCTGGCGGCTATGGTCAACCGCCCGGCGGCGGTTACGGCTCAGCGCCAGGCCCTTACGGACAAGCACCGGGCACTTATGGAGTGCCAGGTCCCGGCGCCGGTTACGGTCCCCAGCCGATAGTTCGTCCGCAAAGCGGAGTTATGGGGATTCTGCAGAGCCCTGCTACTCCTCATGCGATGTCCACGGCCAGTGAAATCGGGATGCCCACGGTTCCCGGCGTGCCGGTCACGATGTGCATGAACCGGAATCCGCCGGAGGGCGCCGTTATCACCAAGAGCAGGAGAAAGGCGACTTGCGGCGATAAGTGCGAGTCCGAGATTCAGCTCCCGGCGGGTAAGCGCATGTTAATCTGCCGAGGGCAAGCGATCCCGAATGGGTACACGCTTGAAATGCTGACCTCGACGCCGGATTGCTCCTGCTACGGAACGGGCCAGAACGCCTATATGATCAAGGCGGAGAGCGCGAACGACGAGTTCCGCCAGGCGTTGCCGCAATAGTCATCACAGGACCGTCGTCCGGCGCGGTTTCAAGACGGCGGTCCGTTGTTTGGCCCTGTCCACGGTTGCCCAAAGTCGGCGATCGCGTAAAATTCGTGTGAAAGGGGTAAGCGAATGCGCGTTGTGTAAGTCGCGCTAACGGAGGATGGCCGATGGCGCTAGTTCAGCCCCGTGATCGAATCCTGGTGGTCGATCGCAAACTCTTCCGCGACGATAATACCCGGCTCTTTATCGGTGTAGTCGAGGACTACGATGCTGGCGTGGTTCGATTGCGCGGCTACGCCTATCATATCAATCCTTACGAAATCACAGGGACCGAGCGGCGAGTCGAAGAACGCGTGCGTATCGTATCGCTGTCGGCCGGCGATATCGTCTACATGTTGCCGCGTGACGTTGACCTCGCGTCGCTTCAAGTCAGGCGATCGCCGAAGACCTTGCTTCTAGCGGACGGGCAATCGTTGATGTTCGATCTCAGCGAATGGCTGTACCGCGTTTAGCGTCGATTTCAAAAAATAGCGGGAAATTCAAACGCGAGTCCTATTAGAAAAGGCCCTGCCGGTCGGGCAGGGCCTTTTCGCGCCGAGGTGGCTCGGGCGCTGAATTTATTTACCCATTAGACCGAAATCGCTGCCTACGCCCGTGCAGAAG